>CBDUBH010000013.1:0-51438 GCA_965365345.1 uncultured Melioribacteraceae bacterium | reverse complement strand
AACATTCAAAGTTTCCGCAGAGATTTCCATCATTTCTCTAAGCGGAATTGCGGAGTTCTGCCCGATAATTATTATCTCGCCGCCTAAATTTTCAGTTTCAAGAGCAAGAATAAATGCGCGGCAAAGATCATCAATATAGATCAAATGTTTCATCGTTTTTTTGGGTCTTACGATGATTCCTTTTTTTATCATTTTGTAAAATTTTACTTTGCTTGTATCGCCGGGACCGTAAACCTGCGCAGGTCTAATTACGGTAACATCTAAACTATTTTTATTGTTGAATTCCAGCGCGGCTTTTTCGGCTTTGTATTTTGTACTTTCATACTTATCATTTTCGGGAAATGCGTAAGGAGATTCTTCATTGTAGGGCATTTCACCTGAATCAATGGCAACTCCGATCGTACTGCAGTGGATCACTTTTTTTACACCGGCGCTGCATGCGGCTTTTAAAACATTTTTAGTGCCTTCAACATTTACGTCTTTAAAATCCTGCCAAGTATTTTCGGGATTATTAAAAAGTGCTGCCAAATGAATTACGGCATCAACATTTTGAAAGGCATTAAGTAAGCCTTCAAAATCGTTTATATCGCAAACCACAGGTTTAATGGAAAATTCTTTGGTAAATTTTTTCCGTTTTTTTTCATCACGAATAATCGGCACTACTTGATATTCATTTTCAATCAAGTGATTAACTAGATTTTTTCCGATAAAACCGGACGCTCCGGTTACTGCAACTTTCACTTTTTTCTCCGAAATTTATAAAGTGTATTAAATTAATTCTTCTTTCATACCGCGTTTGCGTAATACTTTTGCGGGAACTCCGGCAGCAACCGAAAGTTCGGGTATGTCTTTTGTAATTACGCTTCCGGCACCGATCACACTGCCGTTGCCGACGTTTACACCATCCAAAATTATTGCACCCATCCCGAAAATACATTTGTCCCCAATTACAATGGGACCATTTGTAAATCTTTTTTGCTCACGCGCTTCAAACGAATTTATTTTTTCGTTGTTTGAAATTTCAGTTTCAGAATCAAAATCTATTTGAAAAATTCCGCCGCTGATTTTGCAACCGCCGCCTAAAGTTACCATATCGCCAATTCTAACGCCGCCTTGTGAATGCACTACGCTGAACATTCCGATATCTGTTCCGGCACCAATATAAATTGAGCCGAGTTTGGCTTGAATTGAAGAGCTTCTGTTTATTATCGTATCGTTTCCGATATAGACTCCATCTTCTCCTGCGCCGCGTGCGTCAATTACAGAATAATCATCAACAATAACATTATCACCAAGTATGATCTTTTTCGGATTGCGGATCGTAATACTTTTTCCGAATACAACGCCTCTACCGACTTTTTCAAAAAGCATCGGATAAAATATTTTTCTTAACGCCAATCCTATTGCTCCGGGAATTGGTCCAAGCAAAGTTGTGATCAATTCATATTTAATAAATTTTAAAACCGAAACTTCGCCGATTACAAGTTCGCAGTATTTTTCAAAACTGGATTTATTTTTATCAAAAAGTTTTGCACGTATATAACTTTGTTCTTCTAAATTTTGCATTTATAAATTCTCATAAATCTGTTTATAAATTTCAAAATGAATTTAAAATTTTATAAAACTATCCTAACACTGTTTTAAAATTTTGAAATTCACATTTTATTTACTTGTTATTTCCTGCTCTGCCGGAGTTTTAATTCCGTTTTTTTTAAAATTATTAATTATATGTTCGCTTAATCTTAAAGCCAATGCGGTTATTGTTAAAACGGGCTGCATTGCTCCGCCTGTTGTAAAAACTTCTGCACCACAAACGTAAAGATTTTTTGTATCGTGCACTTTCAAATTTTTATCAACAACGCTGTATCTGGGATCGTTGCCCATACTGCAAGTTCCCTGATGATGACGCGAATAAGTAACTTCAGCTTCGTAAACTTGTACAGCGCCAAGTTTATTGAACCAGCCTCGTATAAGATCGCGGCATCTGTCTAAAAGAATCATATCTTTTTCTGAAAGATCGAAATGTAAATGAGCTATCGGGTTTCCAAAAATATCTTTGGTTTTTTCCGATAAAGTAACGCGATTCGTATCAAGAATTTCCTGTTCGATTGTTGCGCCCATATACAAAGTCGCTTTTGTAAATCTGCTTGCGGGCATTGCGTTATTGTGCCCTATATTCTGCAATTTAAATTCAACCATGTGATGTGGAAGCAGCCAGGCTTGGCGGATCACAGGCATAATACTTCCCAAACCTTCTTCTCTGAAAGTTTCGTAGAATTGGCGCGAACGTGCTATTTTATTGGTCGGTTTTATTGTGCCCCATTCATGGGGAATTTTTCCGTAATAATTTACAGCAGGATGTTCGTTAAATCCTCTCCCGACTCTGTCAAAATAATTCCCGATACCGTTAGGGTATTTATCGGATTTTGATAGAAGAAGAATTCTCGGAGATTCAATTCCGCCGCCTGAAACTATAAATATTTTAGCTTTAACAATTTTTCTTTCATCTTTTAAAGTTGCAACTTCAGCACTTGTAATTTCACCGTTATCATTTGGAATAAGTTTTGTAACGGTAGCATCCTGAATTATTGTTAAAAATTTTGAATCAATAAAAGATGGTAAAATTTCTTTTTGCCATTTGAAAAATCTGAATCCGCGTTTTGGTGTTGCCGTACAGGAATCATCAACCGTAACTCCCACTCTGTTCATCAGATCTTTTAAAAAAGAAATATCTGTTGAAGCGGGAAGCGGATAAGGATGTTTTCTTGGCGGAGCATATTTTGATGGAGTTCCGCTGCGTACATTTAATAAAAGTTCAGCCTGATAATAATACGGTTCCATTTCATCATATTTAACGGGCCACGGATTATTTTCCGGAGTGTAAGGATGATTTTCAAAATCGCTTGGTGCTAATCTTTCACATCTTCCTGTCCAAAAATTTGAATTACCGCCTATCAAACGGGCTTTAGTTTTTGTTAAAGGATAATCCGTATTTCCTGAAAAATCATAAGCTGCCAAACTTTTTAATTTTTTGTTAAAAGCCCAGTTTAACAGGGAAGTACCGGAATCAAGAATTACGGTATTAATTCCGTTTTCAACAAGATTTTTTGCCATCGTAATTCCCGAAGGACCTGCGCCGATAATGCAGACATCGAAATCGTTGTAAGCATTAAGATGGCTTATATCTTTTACTTTCTTTTTGTAATTCATAGTACACCCTCTATTTTAAAACTAAAGCAAAATTGCTAAGTTAATTTTTCTTCAAAATTCAATTCGCCCTGGTTGCTCGTTTTTTTTTCAATCATGTAAATTATTCCGCCGATAATGGAAATTACAATATTCAAAGCACGAATAAAAACCATTACCAAAGCTGCTTGCTCCAAGCCTACGCCGAATTTATGAAACATATAAATGTAAGCGCCATCCATCAAACCTATTCCGTTTATTGTTAAAGGAATAAGTGCGGTTATTGTTGCAAGCGCTACCGTTAAAGCAAGATTTGAAATTGCAATATCGGCACCCACTGCTTTTATCAAAACAAACCTTGATGCCACGATCATTGACTGAAACAAAAACGAAATAATAAAAACCCAGATAATTTTTTTCGGCTCTTTTGTGTAATCTTTTATATGTTCAAGAAAGAGCACTATCTTAGATGGCAATTTCTTTTTTAAGAAATCCGCAATTATTCTGTATTTCCAAAAGAACAAAATTAAAAAGGGAATTGATGCGGCAAATATGTAGCCGAACCATTTTATATAACTTAAAGAAATTTCATTCCGGTTTTCAAAAAAACTGAAAACACCGCCTAAAAATCCAATGATCAATAGCGCAAGAATTCCCGTTATCCTTTCAGAAAAAATTGCAAGTATCGCTCCGGATTTTGTAGTTGAATTATTATAAGTTTTATAAAGTCTGTACGAATCACCGCCGATATTTGTCGGTAAAAAATTATTAAAGAAAAAACCTATTAAATAATAACTGAGCAGATTAAAATACTTGTAAAATATTTTGTGAATTTCGAGTAAAACTTTCCATTTGTACGCACTTAAAACCAATCCTGAAAACATTATTACAAATGCAAGTTGAAGCAGATAAATATTTGAATGTTTCATTGCTGATTTAAGATCATTCCAATTCAATTTTGTTATGATCAAATAACAAAGAACCGCAGTAATTACGATCTTTAATGCAATAAGAACTTTTTTTAATATAGGATTTGATTTTAACATTTAACTTTTTATTTCTTAAAAAATTAACAAGCCTGAAAAAATTATTAAATGCAGATCATTTATTTTATCTGCTTTAAACTTTCGCTAATCATTTTTACAAACTGCTGCTATCTTTTTAGTAAATATTTTGTTTGATTTTCCAACGAGAATAAAATACGCCCTGAAAAACAATGAGAAAGATTTATCAAGAAGCAGCGCAACGTAATTAAGCGGATTTTTGTAAAATACATAAAGGTTCAACGGAAAAACTTTTATGCTGTTGAATTTTGAATGTTCTAAAGCCTGCTTCAAGCTGTATTCGGTAAAAGTAAAATAATGATCAAAATTTTGAGAGAGACCTTCTGAACCGGTAATTGGATTTGCACCATTTATGCAATGAACCATTAATGTTCCGCCTTTAACCAAATTCATTTTGCAAAGTTGAAGAAAATCTAAAAGCTCAGTTTTTGTTAAGTGATTAATTTCCTGTTCTGCAATGATCACATCAAACTTTTCACCATTTGCTTCAATATTGCTTTGCAGAAATTCAAATGCTCTATCTGCAATTAAATTCAAACCGCGCTTAACTCCGTGCGAAATTTTTTCTTTATCGGAATCAATCCCGATCACATTTTTGTATCCGTTTCTGTTTAGCATATCAACAAAATATCCGGGTCCGCAACTGATGACCAAAGTACGGACATCTTTATTTTGCGGCATATATTTTAAGTAATTCACTTTGTAAAACTGATATAAAGTTCTGTAACCTTTTTCAACTTCTTCCGGACCTTCCCAAAAAGTATCGAAGGCTTCAATTTGTGCTGAAAGTTCATCTGACTTTCTGTTCAATCCTTTTCTTTCGTAAGTTAATTCCATTTTCAATTGCTCCAAATTATATCAAATAACTTCATTTAAACTTTGCTCGGAATGATAATCTTTTACCGCGCCGTTCATTTCAAAATAAGTTTTTGCGTTTTCAATTTCCTGAGTTTTTCTTTCATCGCTCCATTTCAATTCTTTTTGCAGAATTTCCGCACTCTCTGAAATTGCTTTAACTCCGGGATTACCGGCAGTTCCGATATCAGTTCTTCTTAAAAGAACATCAAAAATATTTTGCGCCATTTCATCTTTAACTGCGTGAATAATTTCCGCTTTTAAAGTATCAGTATTCGAAATTGGGGATAAAAGATTTTTATCTTCACCTGCAAATCCTAAAACTTTTGAATATTCTGATCCGTAATTATGAATTAAAGATTTCATAATTTTGGGATCAAGATTTGTGCGCGAAGTTTCCTGTTTTAAGTAATCATCAAAAATTCCGATCTTTCCGCCGTAAACAGGAAGCACTTTTGATTTTGATTCGAAAATGTTTTTATTGATCCTTTTTGAAATTTTATCGATAGCTTTTTCTGCAATTCCTCTTGCTATTGTTGCGCGAACTCCAACAATTGAAATCATTCCGTCAATTGAATTTTGTTTTAGATGATCAACCATAAGCGAGCGTTTTCCGAAACTCATTTTTGTTGAGCCGGGAGTTCTTTCGCCGAATAAGGTTAATCCGATATTGATCATTGAAACATCATTCATTGTTAAATTTATTTCGGGATATGCTTCGTTAACTTCGCCGATAAAATTTTTAAGTTCTTCTTCTTTTAAATAAATTTTATCTTTTGATTCGCCCCACACAATGTGCCAAACGCCTATCAATGTTACGTTTCTATCGATCCAGGGAACCATAAAAACGTGTCTGCCGCCGCGATCTATCAATGAATCAACATCTTTTGTTTTCAATGTTGTTGCAAGTGCAATATTATTTTGAGGAACACGTTTTACAACAAAAGCAGCGTCGCGTGAAAATGCGGGATCAGGTTCAACCTTAAATCCTAAACTTTTTTCAAGCAATTCGTTTGTCCACGGACCAACCGTATTTAAAACGAATTTTCCTCTTATCTCAAAATTTTCATTATTCAAAATATCTTTTGCAATTACGCCGGTAACTTTGTTTCCCTTTTTTGTAAATCCGGTTGCTTCGCAATAATTTGCCGCAACTGCTCCGTGTTCAACTGCAGATCTTAAATAAGAAAGTGCAAGTCTTGGCGGATTATACATTTGTGCATCGTTAAAAATTGCTGCTCCTGTTAAACCATCTTTATTCAAACCGGGAAATTTATCCAATGCATCTTGTCTTGAAATAAATTTGCTTACCGGGATTTTTCTTTTTGGATCTTCAATCCCGAGATTTCTATCTGCAGTAAAAAGATCGTAAAGCCACATTCCCGTGCCTAAAATTTCTTTACCTTTCATCCCATGTCCGTAAGTAGGGATCATGATCGGTAAAGGCTGTACAAGATGCGGAGCAACGCGTAAAAATGCTGAACGCTCAGTGCTTGATTCTCTGATGCGGTAAATGTCTCCGTGTTGAATGTAGCGGATTCCGCCATGAACCATTTTAAAATGATTCGCGGATGTTGCGCCGCAAAAATCTCCTTTTTCGATTAATGCAACCGAAAGTCCGCGGTGCGCAGCTTCCCAAGCGGCACAAACTCCGAACATTCCTGCGCCTATTACAACAACATCAAATTCATTTTCAGTAAGCTTGCTTATATCTCTTTTCATTGTTTAAACTTGGATAATTTCCTAAAACACCATTAAATATTTCTAAATATTGCTTGGCAATACTTCTTATGTAAAAATTCTTCACGTAATCTTTATTGAATGAAAAAATATTCTCTCTTAATTTTTGATTGTTCAAAAGTGAAATCAGTTTTTCTTTGAAAATATTTTTTTCGTTTAATTGAATTAAATAGCCGGTTTGTTCATTTTTAAGAAAATCGACTTGACCGCCGTTATTGTAGCAGATCACGGGAAGCCCGCATTCCATCGCTTCTAAAAAAACAATTCCGAATCCTTCATGCATTGCCGTTGATACGTAAATATCGGATGCTGCGAGATATTGAAATTTTTCTTCATCGGAAACTCTGCCGAGCATTTTTACTGAGTTTTCAATTTTTAATTCACGTGATTTTGAAATAAGATTTTCTTTTTCGGGACCATCGCCAATCACTAAAAGTTCAGCATCTTTTTCTTTTAGAATTTCAGAAAAAATTTCCAGCAGCTGTTCAAGGTTTTTTCTTTTTACTAATCTTCCAACAGTTACTAAAAGAAATTTGTTTTCGGGAAGTGAAAGTTCTTTCCGCGATTTTTCTTTATAAACACTTTGCTTAATTCCCAACGGTACAATTTCAATTTCTCTATTAACCCCGTAAAAATCGATCGCATTATTTTTTGTATTTGAAGATTGCGCAACAACTTTATCTGCTGTTTCAAGCATTTTTTTTACGGTCTGCTTTAATCCGAAAGTTTTATGCGGAGAAAGTGATTTGCTCGGATCGTAAATATCGCCGCCGTGAATTGAAAGCACGTTCGGAATATTAAATCTTTTTGACATATAATATCCGGCAGGTCCGCTTGGCACGGCAAAGTGAGTATTTATAACATCAAAATTCTTTTGTTTGAAAATTTTTTCAACTTCAAAAATACTTGAAGGAACGTAACTTAGCATAGAAAGAAGCGATGCCGTATTTTGTTTATTTCTGAAAACAACAGGAACTCTAATTATTTCAACATTATTCAAAATTTCTTTTTGCGGAAGATCACCAAAGTGTGATGTAACAACCGTTACGTTGTGACCCATCAGCGCAATCTCTTCGGAAATATCTTTGCTGATAACTCCGCCGCCGCCGCCGATTGGGGGATATTCATAATTTACTACTAAAATATTCATAAATCGTTTCTCATAGATAGAAGCTCCGCTTTATGCATTACATACAAAATTTTTTGAAAACGGAAATTAAGTGGAGATGAAAAATTTACTTTTACAGTACCGGTAAATTTCCGGTACTGTAAAAGTGCCCTTTAATTAAGGATATAAAAAATTGAGGATAAATCAAATATTTTTATTGAAAATTAATTCCTTGTCCGGCATTTTAACTAAAGATTTTCCGTGAGCAATTTCTAAGATTATGTCCGTAATTTCTTCAGCCAAATTGTTTGAATAGGAATGAATTTGTTTGAATTGTCTTTTAATTTCAATTTCGTGGAAATCGGAAATTGATTCGATGAATTTAAGTTTACCTTGATCTTGCAAAAGTTCATCAAGATATGGACGTTTGCCAGTGAAAATGCTGAAAGTTTTTGTTCCTAAAAGTGCAGCTTCACGGTTCATTGTTCCGCCGCCGGAAATTAAATAATCTGCAGAATAAACCAATTGTAAACCATCAACAACTTTATTCAAAAATTTCAAATTCGGTTTTTTTCCTAATTTTGAAATTATGTAATTTTTATCTTCAATAGTGCGGCTTACAATTAAACATTCAACATTTCTATCATTTAAGAAATGATTCAATCCGGCAATTAAAAGTTGTTCGCTTTTTGCATCATGATAATTTGCAACTAAACTCGGGGGACGCACTACAACTAAAATTTTACTTTCATCAATTCCGATTTCTTTTCTGAAATCTGTTTGAGGAACAAATGAATTTAAATAAAGATCTTCTTTAAATCCGTTATAGCGTATGATCTTTCGTAAATTAAATCCCGCTTCTTTAAGTCGTGAATCGGGAATATATTTTGGCATTAAAATATTTTGACTAAGAAAATTTACAAGTTTATTTTCAGTATATTCATAATCCAAAAGCCAAATAGATTTTACGCCCAAAGATTTTGCAGCCATAAGTTGAGTCCGTGAACCATGGCTTACGGCAAGTTCGGCATTTTTATTTTTAAGTGCCGAACGCAGCTGAAACGAACGCTGTAAAAGATTAGCGACTTTATATAATTTACTTTTTCCGCCATGTTTACCCACAAGTAAATGTGGAACTTCGTAGAGCTCCAGAAGTTGTTTTGTTTGCGCAAAATCACGCGCGGTAACAAAATACTTTTCCTGCATTGCATCCAGTTCATGAAAAACCGGACGGAAAATAGGTATATGCGGAGAATTATCTAAATCAAACCAAATCATAAAAATTCAAATTTTATTTTATGCAAATTCGCTGATTAAAAATTTTTTGCCGGATGATTGCTCATAAATATTTATTATTTGTTTTGCAATCATTTCATCACGTAAATGATTGATCTTTTCCCGGCCGTCAGATCTTCTTCTGTTATCAGATACGGTTTTCAATTTTTCGGAAATTTCGTTTTCATCAAAATTGACCAGATAACAATTATTTATATTATGCATAATTTCTTTCACATCACCAACATCGGTTGAGATGATAGGTAAATTGCAGGCCATTGCTTCTTTTATAACATTCGGAGAGCCTTCAATAAATGATGTTAAAAGTAAAACATCTGCAGCATTCATATATTCTGCTATCTGAAATTGATCAATTCCATAGGGAACTGTTAAATTAATATTCGCATCAGGAAACTTTTCTTTAAATATTTCAACGGATCTTTCAGCAAGTTTATAATTTTTTCTTGCAACGCTCGGCTTTCCTAAAAACAAAACAACAAATTCATCAGGATCCATTCCCAATTTTCTTCTTGCCGCTTTTTGATCCATAGGTTTAAAAACTTCAAAATTTACGCCGTTTGGAATTACCGAAACAGGAATAGAGAAGTTCGTATATTTTTTCATTTCATTTGATTTTACAATTATGTGATCAACTCTTTTGGCAACAAAATTTGAAATTATTTTATCGATCTTTCCTCTCAAAGTTATATTTCCGCTTTCATCCGGACTTCCCAAAAGATCGCTTCCCATTAGAGAAAGTACAACCGGTATTTTTTTTGAGTTTGCCATTAAAGCAGAAAATCCGCAATAACTGTAATGCGCATGAATAAGATCAATATTTTCACGTTCAATTAAATTCTTTATATGGCTTATCGCTTTAATATAATTTAATGATGAATTATATCCTTTAACGTCGTAAACAGTTACATCGAGTCCTTCGCGTATAAGCGAATCAATCTGAGCTTTTATAAAAGGCTGATAATACGGACGTTCTTCCGTAGGCAATCCGCCTGCTATATGTAAAATTTTCATGTAGTAATTGAATTATTTTTTGTTTGATCAATAAATAACTTGAATTTTCCGTTTTGCGAATAAATAACTTCGCCGTTAAATATCAATTCATATTTTATTGATTTTGGTAAATATTCATTTAATGTATTAGTAATTATATCTTTTGAATCAACTTTAAATGAACTATCGGTTACCAAATTAATTGTTATTTTGTCAATTTCATTTTTTACAATTTGATATTGTTTTATTCCGCTTATATTTTTAAGCATTCTGCTTCCAAAAAAGCTTGGAACAACCAAATTGCCGCCATCCGGAAGTGAAATAATATCAGATACTCTGCCGTCTATTGATTTAAATTGAGAATATTTTATTTTTGATTTTTGAATTTCGTTTTTATCAGCCGGAATTGAAAGATCACCATTTTCATATCTGATCAATGGCATTACCCGGTTATACATATCCGTTATAATTAATTTTCTGATATCTTTTTCTTTATCAACGGTTTCACCGAATTCCAGAAATATATGAGGATCCAAAACGAAATAATTATTTCCGTAAATTGTTTGGCTTGCAATTCCGTTTATTTCGCTGCAACCGTATTGATCGTAAACTATTCCAAGATTTTTTTCAATTGTAAATCTTTGATAATCGTGCAAATTTTCTGCTGTGGTAAAAACGGATCTTACGAAATCAATTTTTATATTTTTGTTTTGTAGATATTTAGCAAAAAGATAAATTGCGTTTGTGTAACCGTAAATGAATTTCGGCTTTTCAGATAAGAAAATGTTAAGCAGATTTTCAAATTCTTCTTTTGAATTTAATTTATAAGCTGGAAATCTAATTTCATTAAAAATCAGTTTAGAAAATTTTGATGACATTTTTTTCCACTCAACATTTACTGCTGTGGGATTTCCCCAAATGTTAAGCCATTTTTCACCGAAATCATATTCGCCTAAATGTTTGAAAAATAAAACCGATGCCCGGTTTGCGCTTTTTGCTTCGTTATCATGATAATAAATTACAGGATGCCCGGTTGAACCGCTTGATGAACCGCGCGAACATTTTTTCAAATCAAATTCCGGTGAGATCAATTCATCCAAATTATCCTGAATATCGCTGCGTGTTAAAGCAGGAATTTTTTTCATTTCATCCAAATAGGAAAATTTTTCCGCATCAAAATTCGCTTCATCAAATCTTTTTTTATAAAACGGAACATTTTTGTAAGCGTATTTAAGCAATTCTTTCAAACGTTCAACTTGATATGATTCAACTTTATCGCGCGACCAATTAAGCGAATCCGAGTACAATTTATAATAATGGCGAACGTTAAAATCTTTTGCTTTATCTAAAATTGCCAAACCCAAATTTTCTGTTAAATAATTTCTAATTGACATCAAATCTTCCCATCGTAAAATTGAATTTTATAATTTGTATTTCAGATATTTAAACAAAGCGTAAGGATAGAATGATGAATTTTGATATTTCGGATTATCAAGCGCAATTCTATCAATATTATGAAATTTCTTTTTGCCGAAAATATTTTTATCGCCTTTTGCGGTTGATGTATGATATCCGCATTCAATTGCTTTTTCTACTGTTTTAAGATCCCAGCCGCCGAATGGCCAGCAAACATGATTAATTTCTTTTCCTAAATTTTCACTTAAAATTCTTTTTGATTCCGTCAGTTCAAAAGTAATTCTTTGATTGTATTCTTCTTCGCTCTCTTTTTTGAAAATATTTGATTTATTCTCTTTAATATTTTTTGTAAGATTTAATAATTCTTCTTTCCAGTTAGGATTTTTGAAAAAGTTTTCGCCGCCTTTATCATTTACAAATTTTGTAACAGTTTCGGCAATGCTTCCATCTTCCTGTAGTTTGCGCGCAATGTTTCCTTTTTCTGCTTTGTAAATCGGGTAACCCAAAGGTAATTTATGTTTTGGATTTGTTAAAAAATAAGGCTTATCTTCGGGAAACATGTTCCAATAAAGCCAATCAATACGAGTGTTTGGATTAACAAAATCAATGATCTCATCACTTACGGGATATTTTGTGTGTGTCATAGTATGGGATTGAATTTCCATAACACCCGATTTTTCCAGCAGGCGCATTTCTTCCCAATTCAAAAATCCGTCATAATTATTTAATTCATCAAGTGAAACTTTTCCTGCCCAGTAATCTTTTAAAGTCGGGCGGATTTTTCTATCGCTGTTATCAACAAAATCCGGATTAACGAAAATTGTTCCTTTCAAACCATACTTTTCCAAAAGCGGATAAGCAAAAACCCAATTATCGGTGTAGCCGTCATCAAAAGTCAAAGTGATGCTTCTTGAAGGAAGTTTTTTTTCGCCTTTAAGATGAAGATAAATATCATCCAAAAAATATGCTTTAATTCCAAGCATCTTGAAAAATTTCAAATGCCGTTCAAATTCATCTATCGTTAAAGAAAGATGTTTATGAATCCATGAATCTTTTCTTTTATATTTTACGGAATGATACATTAATACAGGAACTGCATCAAAATTCATTTACGCCCTCTGAACATTAAAAAATGTAAATCTAAATTTTTGAATAAATCGAAATAAGTTTATTTTTTATTGAATCATTATCCAAATAACCGGATAAGAATTTGTGTGTTTCCGAAAGCTTCATTATTAATAATTTATAATTTTTTTTGACAAAAAGAATTTTTTCGGCAATTAAATTTGAATTTAATTTTTCAACGAAAAAATCTTCATCTTTTATAAATTCCTGAAGTGAGGGAATTTTAAAACAAAGTGGAGGAGTGCCGCATAAAATTGATTCGGCAACAACATTCCCAAATGATTCATACCCTGATAGAAATAAGAATAAATGACATTGTTTGTAAACTGAAACTATGTCTTTTGTAAATCCGGGAAGTTTTACATTCTGCAAATTATTTTGTTTAACCAAATTTTCGATATGTTCTTTTTCAGGACCGTCGCCGTAAATTCTGAATTCAATATCTTCATTTTGCAATTCTTTTGCTGTTTCAATTATTTTATCAATATTTTTTCCTTTGGTAAATCTTCCCGCGTAGCTGACAATAAATTTTCCGTCATCATAACATTTTTCATCAAAAGAAAAATAATTTGTATTGATAAAATTTGGAATAATAATTGAATCTTCTACATCGAGTTTTCCTTTTACAACTTTTGCGGTGTGATTTGAATTTGAAATTACGGTAATCTTATTTTTCAATAATTTCCAGATCGATCTTTCAAAAAAGTTATTTGAAAATTTCGTTCCGTGAAAATGAAAAATGATTTTTTTTGCGCCTGCAAGATAAGTTAAAAATAAAATTACTGCACCCGGATATTGAAGATGAAAAATTGCGTTTTTGTTTTTGCGCACAAAATTAAAATAATTTAAACGCAATTTTAAAGGATTGTTTTGATCTTTCAATATTACCGGATTTTCATAAGTAATCCCGCTTTCCTTTGATTTTAACGCAAGAACAGCGGGATTAAATTTAGAAAATATTTTTTCGTAATCTGCGGAAATTTTTTCAAGTCCGCCGAAATTGTTCGTCCATTGAACGAAGATTAGATTATTCATTTAGGAAAATTTAATTTTGATTAAAAAAGATTCCGGACAAGCCAATTCATAGGCTGACATTCCGGAATGAAAAAAAAATTATAATTCCAACCCATGCACTTCTTTGATTTTTTTCAGCATAGAAAGAAATAAATTATCCCAATGATATTCTTCGATTGCTTCATCGGGAACTTGATTTGTGTAATTATCATCTTTCACAATGCAATCAATCTTATGCAGAAATTCATCATAATCTTTTCCGAAAGTGATGTAATTTGCAATGTTTTCTTTCATCAATGAGTACATATAAGTTGAAACTATCGGTTTTCTGAAAGCCAAATATTCAAAAACTTTTACCGGGTTTACCGAATCGTTTACTTCATGAATTTTAAAAGGATTGATACAAATATCAAAAGCATTTATGTAATTCGGGACTTCCTCTTTTTTCTTTTTACCGAGAAGGAAAACATTTTTGAAATTTTTAATTTTATCGATTGGGAAGTGGCTTTCTACATCGCCAACAAAAACGAAATTATAATTTGGTCTTTCGGAAATTATCTTTTGTAAAAGTTCATCATCTGTAAATCTAAAAAGTGTTCCCAAAAATCCTATAACAGGTTTTTGCATATCCTTTAAATCATCGGGAACCGGAAGTTCATGCTTTCCATTTAAGTTTATATTGTGTCCGTTAGGAACAACCAAAATTTCTTTTTGGGTTAAATATTGATACTTCTCTTTAATCTTTGCCGCAGAAACAATGGGTATATCACTTTGGGAAACTGCGGTTGAAAGATAGTTCATTAAAGTATTGTAACCTGATTCATCACCGGCTAATTTTGCATAAAATGGAAGATCATCACAAAGATCCAAAATTTTTGTAGATTTTATCTTTTTTAAATTTGTACTGAATTCAATTCTATTCATCCAAAAAATAAAATCTTCCGCATCATTATTTTTCAAAATTCTTTTAATATCAGAAAAAAGTTTTAAGCTGTACAATTTTCTGCTGTAAGGATTTCTTGGAAAAGGAAAAATTGCAGATGGAGTGATAATAAAAAGATTATCATTTATTTTTTGAACTTTGGTTTTAAACAATTCATTTTTATGTGAATCATTTTTACGTACCATTGAAACGCTGTCTTCAATGTAGAAAACTCTGTGGCCTCGTTTTGCAAGTCTGCTTGCATATTGCTGTTTGCGGAACCACGAACCGTGATCCCAATAATGTCCGCCGTAAAATAAAATATTCATTTCGTTTCAGTAATGTTAGATGAAATAAATTTGAAAGTTAAAAGAAGGATAATTTAAAATACTTAATTAAGTTTTGATACAAGTTCATTGTCCCGTTCAGAGGAAAAAGAATTTTCCTGCAAGTCTGAATCATGTTCTTTGTTCTCAATTATTCTTATGGAAGCAATTAAACCCACTGTAAAAAACAAAGTTGGATCAGTTAAGCCGTTATAGCTTGTTATATAATAAATACCAATCATGATCAAAAGAAGGAATGTAAAAGTTGAAACTGCAGCAACATCTTCATTGATTTCCAAGTACTCTTTAATTTTAACAAATGATAGAACAACTCCGCCTATTATCATTGTTAGTAAATAAAAGATACCACCGAAGCCAAGAGTACCTAAAATTGAAATATAACTTCCGTGTCCTCCGCTAAAAAGCTGTTCTCTAATGAATCTTGCTTCTTTTTCATTATAAGCCGGAACAAATTCATCATAATGTCCTATTCCTTTTCCAAAAACCGGATTATTTTTAAAGTTTTGTAAACTGAGCGCATATGAAACAAATCTGCCCCGATCTTGCTCTTTAATTCCCCCTTCGAATGCTGTTAGTCTTCCAATTTGACCTTCTATCATATCCTTCGGAGCAAATATAAATACAAGTCCCAAAGTTACAATAACAAGAACTGTCATATATACAATGTATTTTCTTTGAAAGAAGATTGAATAAATAAAAAGAGCAACCGCTAAGCCCACCATGATAGTTCTGCCACCGCTTAAAAAAACAAATAAGAAAAAGATAAGTGCAGCAACAAAATTTATTCTTCTTGTTATTTGAAAGTAAGCTATTAAAGCAGAAAATCCTACAGCAGCAGCTTCCGTTAATCCGCCGATTCTGTAAGCAATACCACCAAACCGGGTTCTTCCGGCAGGATTATAATCAAAAACTCCGACTAAAAGTGGAGTGTCAAAATTAAGAAAGTATGCAAAAATCCTTACGATACCTATTAAAATTGAAGAATATATTAATACTTTTAACCATTTGGGAATATCAATTTTTTCATGATTTGCATAAAAGAAAATTATCACTGATAAGAAAAGCAAAATGTTACTGAAAATTGTAAAATATAATCTTCTTACACCTGCAGCTTTTCCCGTAATGATACTTGGATTTAATATTTCATTATTAACGTAGCTGTAAGTTATCCAAATTGTGAGGATGGAAATTGCAAAAAGGAAAATTCGTGTTCCTGAAAATTCTATAATTCCTTTTTTATAACGTAACGGTAAAAGATCATTGATCGCAATTAAGAGAAATATTGGACTAAGCCATTCTATTATTAAAACAGATCTGACCGAACTTATATCTCCGAAAGAAAAAGGAAAAAGAATAACTAATGATATAATGCAAAATTGTACAAATTTATTTTGCAATAAAAAAAACACAATAAAAATTGGAATGAAAACTAATGATAGCATAAGATATTAAATCTTCTATATAATTTTTAAATTAACGTTACAGATGTTTCCAAATAGTTTTCGGAATAGACTTCAATAAAAATGGAACTTGCAATCTTTCCGTAATGAAAGGAATATTCATAATTAATAATTTTAATTGATCGTGCCCCGTTAAAATTAATTTTACCAAAGTTCGTCCTAATTTCAAAATCGGATTGTGATAAAATTTCAACATCTGGAGCAAGATTTATTCTTGAATAAAAAATGCCTTCCATTGTATCTTCAATTTGCAGAGTGTCTTTTAGTAATTTGAATTTTCTAAATCTAACTTCTTCTGTTTCATTGCTTTTAATTGCAATTTCAACTTCATCTTTTTCGAATTTATTAAGTTTGCAGGTGAAATATTCATTTAAACTCCAGTAACCATTTCCCTGCATATTTATTTCCAAATCACGTTCATTATAAATTGTGTTATGATAATCATATCTTCTGAAACGATCTCTTATCTCTCGGTTACTTGAGTAAAATGGAGTTCCCGGATCAACAATAAATTGTTTGCCTGAAATTGATAATGTAAAACTCCCGGAATCAATATTATTATGACCGCCAAAACCGTTTTGGCCAATTGGAAAGCATGAAACCAGAAGATCAAAATCTTCATTCTTTAAAATGTATGCTCCGCCATTTTCAAACTTGATCGATAAATCTGTTTTACGCGGAGTAATATTTATTTCATCTAAATTTATTTTTCTAATTTCCGGAACATATTTCAAAAAGCAATCTGAAATTTTTATGTCCTTTAAATTGAAATCGTAATTAAAAATATGATTTCCTAAGCTTAGTAAATATGAATGATCATGCTCATTTTGATATGGATCATCGGTTAGATCTTCGTGAAAAATTATTGCTCTGCCGCTGTCGTTATCTCCGATTTGCGGAGCACTGCCTGATTTATCAACGTACGCAGCAGTGAATTCAAACATTTTAAAAAGTTTTTGATAATAATTTTTTGAAAATTCAATTCCATTTGCCTTTGCGCAAATTCCGGCGTAAGCAAAAAGTTCAAGCACCAATCTGTGATATGGAATTGAACCTTCAAAATCCACTCCGTCATAATAAACCTGATAATCAATACATCTTTCCAACCCTTGAACTGCCTGATGTTTCCACTCAGCTGATTGAGGAAATTTATTTAGTGTAAGAGATAAAACAAGCAATCCAAAATATGCAGAGGTTGTGTGATTAGTTATTCTCCCGTTTTCGTAGATCGCAGGAAAAGCAGAAACATAATGCGCATGCATTAATAGGGATCTTGAAATTTTCTCTTGAAAATATTTATCTTTTTCAAATTCACTTCTGAAAAGATTTACCCCAACGATCCAATTTACCGCACGCAGGGCAACGTCCATAGTGGAAAGCCAGTTCACTCCTGTTTGAAAAGGATTTTTCTTAATCCAATCCAAAACCAACTCCTTAAACAAAAGGTAATGGGATATATCTTTTGAAGATAAAAATTTTTGAGCAAGAAGCGGAGCAAAGTAAAAACGCGATTGTTCCCAGGGAAAAACTAATTCAATTCCTTTATTAAAATATTGAGAGGCATTTACTTTATCAAATCTAACAAGAGGATACTCAAAATCTGAAAATTTATCCTTGTGCCAATTCAAATTCTTCAAGTCAACCGGAATTCCAAAAATATGGTAACTTGTTGATCTTAATTTTTCTTCACTAATGTTTTGATCAATAAAATCAATATAAGAAGTGATATTCCAGGTATAATTGAGTTCGACCTGTGAATAATCCTTTTTAGAAAGTTCTTTTATTTTTAACTTCTTTTTAAAGATCTTGTACTTGGATCTATAATTTTCAATCTTGAAAAATCGCTGCAATCTGAGATTTACCAAACCTTAAACTCCGATTTTATTAAATGTTCTTTCGCTTGAAAAATTTTCATTTAAGCTAAACTTTTCAATTATGATCTTTACAAATTCAGCAGCACGGTTTTCAGCAGAATATCTAACAGCTAATTCTCTGCGTTTTAATTTTTCTTCCAAAGAATTTTGATTAACGCTTTCAATGATTGCTTCAACATACTCTTCAGGAGTTGAAGCAAATTTAACAAGGCCTTCATAAATTTCTTTATCGTAATCATAAAGGAAATCAGTACTTACAACCGGTAAGCCCATTGCAAGATAAGCCCATATTTTATTGGGTGCTGAGTGTTTATTAAATGCGTCAGCTCTGTGCATTACAATTCCAACATCCAAATATTCGAGAAAATCCGGAAGTGCTGCATAATCAACATATTGCAGATAAACCATTCTTGGATTTTTTATATATTCTTTATATTCCTCAATAAAATCAGGGTGTGTAGAAGGATGAATATTTCCCGAAGCTACCATTGAAAAATTTTGCGGAAGAAGTTTTTCTACTTTATTAACAAATCCGAAATCTGACCAATTGCCTGAAAGTCCGCTGTAAGTGCCAACAATCGGGTGTTTGAAATCTTTCATCATTTCCAAATTTGTTCTGTGTAATCGGGGATCGTTTTTTTCTTTCACCACAAAACTTTTATCAAAAAGTTTTTCTACAAATTCCTCTTTCATCCTTGTTGTATCTTGAGCAAATGAAGGTACGTAATGATTTGTATCAACCGCATTAGGAAGAAAAACTCCTTTGTTATCAACATTATATTTATCGCGCAGTTTAATTGTAACGGCTGTTACCATATCAACTTTTTTGATAAGAGCTTTTACTTCATTTTCAATTTGCTTCTGTTTTTCTGTGCTATCATAACTCATCATACTCCATTCATCGTTCATATCAAGCACGTATTTTGCATCTGCGCTTTTATCTATCAGCCATTCCTGATTTTTATTAGTTAAAATTCTGATCTGATTTTTTGCTTCAACAGGAATTTTTCGCAATTGAAATTTAAGAATTGCAAGATCTATCTTTTTGATGAATGAAAATTTATTTCTTAATGAAATAGAAAAAAGTAAAATCGGGCGAATTACAGTTACACCGCTTCTTTCATCTTTACGTAATCCCGATGAATATTTAAAATAGAAATAGAATGATTTAAAAATGTTTCCTAAAAACTCTTTCGAAAAAAGAGTAAGCGGATTTTCAACAACAAAGAGATCGCCAAGTTTATTCAGCTCAGCAAAATGCGGTCTGCGGGTATAACGCATCCATGTCCTGAAATGAATAAAAACAATAAAAATTAAATTTGTAGGTTTCTTCATATATCGTATTTTATTGATTTGTTTTGAAGTAATTCTTGTCTAACTAATTTCGAAGTATTTAAATTATGTAATAGTCTCAACATGATTAATCTTTGGTAAGGATTAAGCCATTTTTTACTGATGATCTCATCCGGATTTTCAAATTTGAAAATCTCTTGCAGATCATTAATGTTATTTGAAAGCCCGGCAAGTCTTTGATTTACAATTTCATTATTTCCCACATCATTCCAGCGGCTCCAGGGACCCTGATTTTGACTTCCGGAATTTATATTTGCAATTTTTCTTTTTAATGAAATCAAAACTTTTAACGGAATATTTATTATGCTCCCGAAATAAGGGAAATGTCCGTTTTCTCCATGAGTAACAAATTTGGTTAGCGATAATAAATCTTTAAAAGCTTTGTGAAAAAGTTTTCTGTTTATCTTCCATTCAACCGGCGCACTTACTGCAATTTTAATAATCGCTTCATCAAGCATGGGTTCATATGATCTGAAAAGCTTTCTGGCACTTACAACATTTGCGGAATATTCTTTATTTGTTACCGGCCACCATGTTCTCCATTCTTCAAGGTGATCAGGAGAAATATCGCGAACTTTATTTTCGTGCTGAAGATATCTTAATTTCAATTCTTCCTTTATTTCACTTTTGATAAAAAAGTGATTTGAAAAAATAAAATTAGTCGGTTTTTCTTCACCTGATAAAAATTCATAAAATTTGTGCTTGCCGATCTGAATTTTCTTTGTCGGTGCCAGCATTGATTTTAGAAGGGAATCTGCAAACCAGCCTCCTAAAATAGCATCATAATTTTTTAGTTTTTTGTGAAATCCGAATGTGTGAACCTGAGTGAAATTATATTGTGAACCGAGTAAATTTGAAACTTCATCTAAATTATCCGGATAAAAATCATTACAACGTGTTTCAATATTAAATTTTGTTTGATGAATATCCGCAACTTTCTGAGCAATTTTTCCTTCACGATTCATGCAATCAAGAAAAATAAAAGATTCCTTTTTTATGTTTTCCGGAATGGCAGCTAAAACTACTCTTGAATCTTCTCCGCCGCTTAAAAATGTTGCAATGTTTTTTGTATCTGAAACTATTGATTTTATTGATGATTCAAAACTTTCACGCAAGACTGATGCTGCTTCATCAATGTTTTTGAATTTCAAATGATCAGTGTGGGGAAGCCAGTAAATTTTTTGTTTAAGTGAATTTCCGGATTCAACTTTTGAGATACTTCCCGGATGAAGTTGCCTTACTTCTTTATGTAAAGTATAAGGAAAAACAATATTTGTATTTATTAAAAGATCCGCTGCAGAAACAGGGTCAATATCATCAATCCTGTCGCACAAAGCAGCTACAGTATCATTATGAGTTCCAACTACATGAGCATTGCTTAATGAATTTTTTTGCGTTGAATGAAACACCGGAACGAATGAAAAGAGATCTGTAACAAATTCCGCTGTTTTATTTTCTTTATCAATACAAACCGCGCAAAAAGGACCGCTTAGATCGCTATCCCAATTTATGTTATTCTCAATTTTCCATTTTTTTAATAGCAATTTAGTGTTTGCATCAGGAAGATCAGGATGTTTAACTGTTCTGTTAAATTTGAGTATAGGCCCGCCAATCATGGCGCAAATGTATCTATCGTTTTCGTATGGATTCCAAGAGTAATAAATATTTTCAAAAACCGCTAATGATCCCCAATCCCCGTGAAATTCAAAGCACTTTGGTTTTTCATTCAAATAAATTGTGCTCAATAAATTTTTCAGGTTTCCTGGAATTTGTCTTTGTGTCGAAAAAATGAAATCGCTCATATCGCCCCTCCGATTTTATTTTTAATCGGCATGCTGCAACAATCTTAGGTACATGCATTTATTAATTTTCTTCATACTCTTTTCTTGAATTTTTTTTCACTTTTATCCAAATTAAAGAGTGTTCTTAACAGAATAAATTTTTGATAAATATTGAGAATGTTTGATTCTGCAAGTTCATTAAAATCTTTTATTGAAAATATATTCTTTATTATTTCGAAATTTGTTGAATAGCGATTCATTTTTTCGGATGTTATTTTGCTTAAATAAACATCGCTCCATCTGCTCCAAGGACCCTGATTTCCATTTAATTTCGGATCAAAATATTTCCTGAAAAAAGCTTCTAAAATTTGTAAAGGCATATTCTGATAGACATTGAAATAAGGGAAAAATCCGTTTTCTGCATGCGGAATTAATTTCGTTTTCTTATGAAATGGTTGAAACGCCTTTTGTACAAGTCTTCTATTTATTTTCCATTCAACCGGAACAGAAGCGGAAATCTTTACGATCTCATTATCCATCATTGGTTCGTATGAATTGAACAATCTTCTGTTGCCGTAAAAATTAGCTGCGTATTCACAATTTGAAATGGGGAATAATTGGAACCATTGCCAAATTTCAGTATCTCTGTAAGATTTAATTTTATCAAAATGATTTTGATATCTTTCAGAAATTTCTTTTACAATATTTTCGTTTATGACATTTGAATTTTTAAATATGAAAGATATTTTTTCTTCTTTTGCTTTGATCAATTTTTCATAAAAAGAACGCTTACCGATTGTAAATTGTTTAATATCTATCCTCGGTAATTTCAGCAGCCCATCAGCAAGAAATCCTCCCAGCACAACTTCGAATTTATTGAGATTACATGATTTGTGAAATTTGTATGTGTGAAGTTGAGTAAAGTTGTACTGACTCCCCAAAATTTTGGAAGAGATCTCCAGATTGTTCAAGTAATAATCTTGCGGACGCAGTTCAACACTGAATTTTGTATTATAAATTTGTGCAACTTTTTGGGCGGTTTTTGATTCGCGATTTTCCTTATCAACAAAAATAAAAGCATGCTTTTTGATTTTGTCGGAAATTGCTGCCAATACAACTCTTGAATCTTCTCCGCCGCTTAAAAAGACAGCAGCTTCATCAACATTATTTGTAATATTATTAACAGCTTTTGCAAATGAATTTTTAAGATGTTCAGCGGCTTCATCAATATTTTTAAATTGATATTCTTTTTTAGGCAGCCAGTAATTTTTGAAAATAAGTTTTTTATTTTCAAGTGTGAATATTGCTGCCGGTGAAAGTTGATAAACTTCTTTATGAAAAGTGTATGGAAAAATTATTGCGGAATTTAATAAAAGATCACCAGCGGAAACCTGATCAACATCTGAAAATCTATTTGCGGTTTTTGCAGCAACATCATTATGGGTGGTTATTACATATTCATCAGGGGCACTTTTTAATGTTGAATAAAAGCACGGGATAAATCCCAAAAGATCTGTAACGCATTCAACTTGTTTACTGAACTTATTAATTTTTATTACGGAAAACGGTCCGCTTATATCTTTATGCCATGTAAAATTTTCTTCCGTAACCCATTTATCAAAAATGAATTTTGTTAGATTATCAATGTCCGGGTAAGGAGTTTTTAGCCACGGTCCGCCTGCAATTCCAATGATGTAAACTTCATTTTCGAAAATTTGCCATCGCTTATAATGATTTTCAAAAATTGCAAGTGAGCCCCAGTCACCGTGAAATTCCAAACATTTTTTTTCAATGGGAATTGTGCTTTGCAAAATCTCTGCAAGATAATTTTCTTTTTGCCTATTCGAAGTAAAAACAAAATCGCTCATAACTTTTCCGCATACTTTCTTTTTGCTTATAGAAATCTTTTTATAAACGGAACGTTAAATTTTCTTGAAACCCATTCTGGCAGATCACCTTTAATACTGCGGGGAAGTAGAATAATACTTAACAAAATTACTGCTGTGCTTACTATTACCATAATTCCTAATTTAATGGTAACGTGAATTTGAGATGCAAAATTTTCAATCAGAAAAACAAAAATATGATCTACAACAAATAAAATTAAACTGATGACAAGACCGGGAATTTGCGCTTTGAAAAAATCCGTCATTTTTAAATTTAAAATTTTCGTAACCAAAAGCGACATTGAAAAATAGAGCCAAGCCGATGCGACAATTATTCCGTAACCTACGCCTTCCAGGCCGCCGAATTTTACGCCGATCAAAATTCCCAATGTTATAAAGATCAAATAAATAAATTGGCGCCAAACTTCATTAAAAACTTTTCCGGTAGCTTTTGTAACGGCGCCCTGTGTGTGCGTAACGATTTTCAAAAATGCCGCAACTGAAAGAATTTTAAAAACTTCAATCGCGCCGATCCAATTTTTTCCGTACAGTCCTTCGATTATATAAGCTGCATTTACAACCATCGCGGCAATGATCGGAAATCCTAAAAATGCAATTATCCCGATCGATTTTAAATACGCGTTGGCTAATCTTTTTATATCATCCTGAATTTCCGAATATGCGGAAAATAAAACTCCCGACATTGTTTGAGAAATTTGCGCAATTGGAATTGTCATCAATGTGTAAGCGCGTGTGTAAAGTCCAACGGAAAAAGCATTCAAGAATTTTCCGATGATCAGATAATCAACATTGGATGCGGCATAATTAAAAATTCCTATCAAACTAACACCGCTGCCGAATCCAAGTAATTCTTTTGTTTCCTGTTTTTTGAAATATGGTTTAAATGAATGTTTCTCTTTTGCAAAAAGTAAAACGAAAGATAAAATTCCCGTTGCAATTCTACCGTAAACCAAACTCCAAACGCCGAAATTCAAAACCGCGAAAGTAACACTTACAACTCCTTGTCCGATTAAAAAAGCGTAAAGTTCAACATTGAAAATAGTTTTAAAATCAATTCTGCGTGCTGAAATTCCGCGTGTAATTGAATATACACCTTGAAAAATAAACAGGATAGAAATAACGCGAATTATATTTGTTAATCTCGGCTCATTATAAAAAGCCGAAATTGCAGGTGATGCAAAATAAAAAAACAAAAGTAAAATGCTTCCTAAAAGAAACGATAGCGTAGTTGCCGCACGAATATGATTTTCGGTAAGATCTTTTCTCTGAATTACCGCTGCGCCCATTCCAAGCGTTGAAAACAAATTGGCAAGCCCTATAAATACATAAGCCATGCCCATCAAACCGAATTCCTGCGGCGGAATTAATCTTGCCAAAACAACGCCTACCACAAACTGAAGTAAAGTTTTACTTACCGTATTCAGAAAGTTATACTTTACTCCGGTTATGGTACGCTCAGTGTGAGTTTTGCTCATTTAATATTTTGCCGGTCAAATTTTTTCAACTAAAATTTCAGTAATTCTTTCGGCAGCTTTTCCATCCCAAAGTTCGGGGATCGAACCTTTTTTCTTTTCTCCGCTTAATATTTTTAATGCCGCTTTTTCAACTTCTTCCAAATTAGTTCCTATAAGTTGATTCGTTCCTACATCAACTGTGCTGGGACGCTCTGTGTTATCTCTTACTGTGATGCACTGAACTCCCATGTAAGTGGATTCTTCCTGAATTCCGCCGCTATCTGTAATGATAAGTTCTGCATTTTTGGTAAGCGAAAGAAAATCAACATATCCTATCGGCTCGGTTAAAATTACATTTTCGCTTAACAAAGAATCCAATCCGAATTTCTGCATGTTTGATTTTGTTCTCGGATGAATAGGAAAGATCAATTTCCTTTTTTCGGAAACTGTATTTAAAAGATGAATAAGTTTTTGAAGATATTCTTTTGAATCAACATTACTAGGACGGTGAAGTGTTACTAAAATGTAATTTCCTTTTTCTAATTTATATTCATTGTGAATATTTGACTCTTCAGCTTTTGGAAAATAATTAACAAGACTATCAATCATAACATTTCCGGTAAAGAAAACCTTATCTTCACTAACGCCTTCTTTTTTCAAATTTTCAAGTCCGCTTTTTTCGGTTACGAATAAATAATCTGAAATTGCGTCAGTAAGAAGTCTGTTTATTTCTTCGGGCATTTCCCTGTCAAAACTTCTTAAACCGGCTTCAACGTGCGCAACTTTAATGTGAAGTTTTGCAGCCACTAAAGAGCATGCAATTGTTGAATTTACATCACCCACAACTAAAACTAAATCAGGCTTTTCCTGAATGCAGATCTTTTCAAATTCCACCATAACTTTAGCTGTTTGTTCAGCATGTGATCCTGATCCGATTCCAAGATAAAAATCCGGTTTTGGAAGTTCTAAATCATCAAAAAATACTTTGCTCATCTTCTCATCATAATGCTGACCTGTATGGCAGATCATGTGCTTAACTTTATCACCGTATCTTAAAAATGCTTTGTGAATTGGAGCAACTTTCATAAAGTTTGGACGAGCTCCCACTACTGAAATTATTTTTTTCACTTTTATATTCCTGTTTTAATATTTTATATTGGATTTCTATTTAATGTAATATTCTTTGTACCATTGAACAAATTTTGAAATTCCTTCTTCAATTGAAGTTGAAGGTTTAAATCCAACGGCTTCTGTCAGATCCTCAATATCAGCATAAGTAATTTCAACATCGCCCGGCTGAAGTTCTTTATAATTTTTGATTGCCTTTTTGCCTAAATTTTCTTCAATTACTGAAATTAATTTTTCCAATTCAACCGGCTGATTGTTACCAATATTATAAACTTTATAAGGAGCAAAACTTGTAGAAGTTTTATGATCGGGATTTAATTTCCAATTTGGATCAGCTTGTGGAATTGTTGTTATGATTCTTGAAATTCCTTCAACAATATCATCAACGTAAGTAAAATCCCTTTTCATTTTTCCATGATTAAAAACATCAATGGGTTTATTATCCAAAATGGCTTTTGTAAAAAGGAAATAAGCCATGTCGGGTCTTCCCCAAGGACCATAAACAGTAAAAAATCTTAATCCCGAAACGGGAATTTTGTAAAGGTTTGAATATGCGTGCGCAATTAATTCATTTGATTTTTTTGTTGCGGCATATAGCGAAACCGGATGATCAACATTATCTTCAACCGAAAACGGAATTTTTGTATTTGCTCCGTAAACTGAACTTGAAGAAGCGTAAACCAAATGCTTAACGGGAAAATGGCGGCATCCTTCAAGAATATTTAAAAATCCGTTGATATTACTTTCAATATAAGCATAAGGATTTTGGATCGAATATCTTACGCCGGCTTGTGCACCCAAATTTACAACATAATCAAAATTTTCTTCTCTAAAAATTGAAAATATCTTTTCCTTATCGGAAAGATCTGCTTTGTAAAATTTAAAATTACTGAATTTTTCAAGAAGTTTTAATCTGTCTTCTTTTAGACTTACTTCATAATAATCGTTCATATTATCCAAGCCTATAACATTGTTTCCTTCTTTGCATAGTTTTTCGCAAAGATGAAATCCGATAAATCCGGCAGCACCGGTAACAAGAATTTTTTTACTCATCTTAATATCCTGAAATTAAAATTTAATACAGCTCCGCAAGGTAAGTCACATTATTTATAAAAATGCAACAAACAAATTTATTTTGAAAATAATAAAAAAAGAAATACGCCCGCTAAAAAGGGAGAAAAGCAATTTGCCCTCAATATTATAGGTCATTATTGAATACCCTATAATTATATATAACTAATAATTTATTAAAAATTCCAGCTTTGAGGAAAGATTAATAAAGAATAGTTGAAATATTTTTCTTTGGTAAAATTAACAGGTAAAATTTTCTTTATAATGTGGTTGAAGTTAGCCAGAAAACCGAATAACTATAAATAGGCGAACAAAAAAGTAAAATTGATGATCAAATATTATTGAAAAAGTGATTTTGATATGTTAAATCTTCAACATGAGTTCAATATTAGCCAACAATCAAAATCCATCGATTTCTAAAATGCCAAAACAAATCAAATTCTGCGTTTTTCTTAAATGGCACATATGTTGGCATTTCCTAAATACAAAAATAGAAACAAGTGTACTTAGGAGATATATAAATGACAATGATGCAAATATTCAGAAACAGCTTGCTAACAATATTCTTCATAGCTAACTTTTTAATGAGTGCCACATATTACGTGGATGCAAAAAACGGAAATGATACAAATAACGGAACTTCAGAGGCAACTGCCTGGAAGTCGTTAAATAAAGTTAATTCAATGAAATATCAACCCGGAGATCAGATACTATTTAAAAGAGGCGACAGCTGGACCGGGCAGTTAATCCCTTCAACCTCTGGAACAAGCAGCTCAAGAATTACTTACGGCGCTTACGGCTCAGGAAATAAGCCGGTGATAACTTTAAGGCAGTCGGTTCCCGGTGCTGATAAAGCAAGTAACTGGGTTCAATCATCTTCTTCTGTTTATTATATTAATCTTCCTTTTAACCTTCTCAGCGAAACAAGAATTTGGTTAGGCGATAAAGAATATGATTGGTCAACTTCAGGTGTAAGCGGAGTTAACAGTACTTTCAGATGGACAGTAAACAGCGGAAGATTGTATGTGTATGCAACTTCAAATCCGGTAAGTTTCTATGGAAGTATTAAATATCCCGGCTACGGAAGTGGAAATTTATCTACAGTCAAAATTTCTGATAAAGATTATTTAACTTTTCAAAATATTGATTTCAGCGGTGGTTATAATACTTTTTCATTAAATGGCGCAGATTATATTATAATCGAAGATAGTAATGTTGGATTCGGTGCGCACGGCAGAGGAATAACAGGAAATTCAACTTCAGGCAATTCTTCTTCAGATCCAAATTCAGATAATGTCATTGTTAGAAGAAATATGATGGATTCGGGCTGGAAAGTTTATACTAAGCAAAATCGTGAAATAATGGACGGTATTTCTATACAAAATGGTGCAAGCAACTGGCAAGTTTATGAAAACTTTTTCAAAAATTGGGATCATGCGGCTGTTCAGGTTTATGGAGTTCTTTCAGGTAAACCGGTAAACAATACTAAAATCTTTAAAAATAAAATAACCGCACCTGACCTTGCATTTGCGCGCTCATTTGAAGTGCTTTCAAGAGAACCGGATTTGGCAATGAATACTGAAATTTATCAAAATCATATTTATGATATTACAGTAAGAGCACAAATTGGCGGATATTATACAAAAATTTATTATAACATCTTTGAAAATGTAAAAAATTCAACAGCAATTTATTTAAGCGGAAAAACTGCTGAAGGTGTTAACGTTGCTACTTTTGGACAGGGTGTTGCTAAAGATGTAAAAGTACACAACAATACATTTTACGGATTAGACAGAAGCGGATTGTGGAGTTATATTAAAAATGCAGAATTTGTAAATAACTTAATTATCGATTGCGGTAGAGAATACCAGGGATTTGGTATAAGAGTTACTGATAATGGTGCTTTCAACGGTACATGGAAAAACAATTTAGTGTACAGTCCCGGAGTAAGCAGTTCACAGGCGGTTGTTAGTTGGGCTTATGCTTCTAAAACAATAAGCCAATTCAATGCACTTAATGGAAAAGACGGGAATGTTATTTCAGGAAATCTTCAACACACCGGATCTATGGCACAACTTGTTAAAAACGCAGCAACTTCTGAATTTATGCCGGTACAAGGAAGCTTAGCAATTGATAAAGGTACTGATTTAGGAATCAAAGCAGATTTTTACGGAAATCCGATAGTAGGAAAACCTGATATCGGAGCGATAGAATATTCAAATTCAACAGTATTAGATCAAGTGCCTCCTCAGATAGATACAGTAATGGCAATAGGATTAGACAGTGTTAAAATAGTATTCAATGAAGAATTATCTGAACTTGAAGCCGAAGAAATATCAAACTTTATGATAGATAACGGAATCAAAATATTAAGCTCATCACTTTCAGAGAACATGAACGAAGTCATCTTAAAAACATCGGTTCATTCTGAAGGAAGAACATATAATGTAGAGATAAACAATATAAAAGACTTGGCAGGGAATTCAATTCCTGAACAAACAACAGCAAGTTATGATATAGCTGGCGGAGTAACTTCAGCTGAAAACGAAGACAATCTTCAACCTGAAAAATTTGATCTGATGCAGAATTATCCGAATCCTTTTAATCCATCAACAAAAATCAAATTCAGTGTTGCAAGTCAATCAATGGTAAGTTTGAAAGTATTTGATATGTTGGGAAGAGAAGTAATGACATTAGTAAATGAAATGAAAACCCCAGGACAATACGAAGTACAATTTGATGCTTCAAATCTTTCAAGCGGAACATATATCTACAGAATAAAAGCAGATAACTTTGTTTCAACTAAAAAAATGATGCTTGTTAAATAACAGAATAGTATAAGTTCTTTAATCAAAACAAAAATACTTAAATTTGAAAACCCCGTAAGTGATGAAAAATCCTGCGGGGTTTTTTGTTTATAATTGTGAATTTCAGATCTTTTTGATAAAATACAAATATACCAACCAATATTTTATCAAAATTAAGACGAGATTATGCAGATTCTTCTTGAACTGATTTTTTTATTGATTTTATTTTTTCCTTCAAACGAAAGAATTTTTTATGTTGATAACCAAACCGGAAATGATCAAAACTCCGGACTTTCACAAACTGCTGCATGGAAATCAATTAGAAAAGTAAATGATTTCAATTTTAAACCGGGCGATAAAATTCTTTTTAATAAAAATAATTATTGGAATGAAATGCTCGTTCCTTCAATCTCCGGCACTAAGGATAAACCAATAATTTACAGCTCATACGGAAACGGAAAAAAACCGGTAATTTCCACAAAAGAAATTTTACCGAATTCTTCAAGAAAGGATTTTTGGATTAAATTAAATGATTCCGTTTTTTTTGGTAAAACAGGAATTATGATCGATAGACTTTGGATCAATAACATGGAATTTGATAAAGCAAAAGATTTTTATCAAATGAATGAAAAAAATAAATGGCATTATGATAAAAAAGGAAAAATACTTTACATTTTCGAAAGAAAAATTCCTGTTGAAAAATTGAAAATTGAAATTGCCGGCGGTATCGATAGAAAATTTCATACTGTAAAGATTGTTGATACTGATAATCTAATATTCAGGGAACTTGATATTCAAGGCGGTTACACTGCAACAATCGGGTTGGCAGGAGCCGATAATATTATTTTTGAAGATTGTAACATAGGAAAATATTCCCAGGGAAGAGGGATCATCGGCAATCAATTGGGGCTAAAAGCTAAAGATGCAACCTCAGATTCAATTATAATACGGCGTGATACAATAGATTCCGGCTGGCAGATCTATGCAAATTATAATCGCTCAGGAATGGATGGAATTTCAATTCAAAACGGAGCAAATAACTGGAAGGTTTACGAAAATTATTTTAAAAACTGGGATCATTCAGCAGTTCAAGTTTACGGATATAAAGCCGAAGCAAAAAGAAATAAAATCTTCAAAAATATTGTAACTGCTCCGGATATCGCTTTCGGCAGGGCTTTTGAATCGGTTGGAACGGCAAAAGGAATGTGTTCGGAAAATGAATTTTTTCAAAATAGAATTTCCCGCACAACTGCCAGAAATCAATTCGGCGGAGACAATAACAAAATTTATTATAATATTTTTGAGCACATGAAAAATTCAACCGTGCCATACGGAAATCAAAAAACTGCTCAGGCCATTGTTCTAGCCGCAGTTGACGGTCCTTCCGAAGAAAATTTGATTGCAAATAATACAATTTATAATATTGAACGGGAAGGAATTTGGGATTACGGAAATGACAATTTAATTGTAAATAACTTAATTATTAATGCCGGCAGAACAATTCTGGGAGTTTCTTTTAGAGTTTCCAAGAATGTAAAAGGCACAAAATGGCAGAATAATTTGGTTTATATTCCTGAAAAAAATCACAATTATATAATAAATTTCAAAGAAAAAAGAATAAGTTTTGAGCAATTCAAATCTATTGAAGATAATGTAAGGTATTTTACAAATAATAATATAAGATTTACGGGAAATTTGGATGAATTGATCAAAACTCCCGAAGATGGAAATTACTCTCCTGCTGAAAATAGTCCTTTAATTGATGCAGGAATTAATGTTGGATTAAAAGAAGATTTTTACGGTAATCCAATCAAAGGTAAGCCCGATATCGGGGCAATTGAATTTACAGGAAATTAAAAAACGACCGGCTAAACGCCGATCGTTTTATTTGTTAAATTAGCATCATCTTTTTTACTGCCTGATTTTCCGTTTCCGTTAGAACCGTATGAATAATAGGAGTAATAAGATTTGTAACCTTCTTTGTAATTATAATTATTTAATATAATACCTAAAAAGTTTTTCTGTTCAGTATTCAAAAGATCTGCCGCTTCTTCCATCCATTCAACTTTGGTTTCATTTGCCGAAACTACCAAGGCGCTCATATCAACCAATCTTGCCAAAATTTCGGAATCTGTAACTGACATAATCGGCGGAGAATCAATTACAACAAGATCAAATTCTTCCTTCAATTTATCAATTAAAGCTTTCATTCTTGGGGAGCTTATAATTTCAGAAGGATTTGGAGGAGTTTGTCCTGCCGTAATAATGCTCAGATTTTTAACGTTAGTTTCACGGATAATTGTTTCATACGAAACTTGACCTAAAAAGTAATCAACCAATCCGGGAGATTTTTTTATGTTATAGAAATTTTGCTGCATCGGTCTGCGAAGATCGCAATCAACTATAACTGTTCTTGTTTCTGCATTTGCAAAAGTTATTCCCAAGTTTGATGAAACAACGCTTTTACCTTCTCCGGGAGCCGCCGAAGTTACCAAAAGTGTTTTAGAATCCTTTACGATTTTGGAAAAATGAATTCTTGTACGTAAAGTTTTAAATGCTTCGCTCGGAATTGAACCCGGAGCAACCGAAGAAACAATTTCAATGTTATCAACAGATTCTTTTCCTTTTACATTTGCTTTAGGAATCCATCCGATCATATTATAATTTTTCGAAATTATATCATCCGGGGATTTAACCGTAACATCAAAGAAATTTTTAACGTAAACATATCCAATTCCTAAAACTAATCCGATAAACAAACCTATAAGCGGAATCATAGTTCGGTTAGGCCCTGAAGGATAACTCGTAGGAAATGCCTCGTTAAGAACGTAAACGTTACTTGGTACTGATTGTTCGTTTACAAGTGCTTCCTGATATTTTTCTTCAAGAATTAAATAAAGTTTTTCTAAAGTTTGTCTTTCTCTTTCCAATCTTGCAAGTTCCAAAGTGCTTGCAGGCAATTGATTGAATTTGCCTTCATAACCACCGATAACTTGATTTACGGTTGAATATGAAGCATTGAGTGACTGATATTCAACTTCAGCATCGGCAATTTTTTGCATCAATGCTTTAATTTCTTCTGGACTTGAAGACAAAACACTGCTTCTGTATTTTTCTGTTCCTTCTCTAAGCTTCTGTTTTAATGCGCTTAAAGTTGAATCATACTGCTTTATTACAGGTGAATTCGGAGAAATATTACTGCTCGCTAAAGCAATATCTTTCTGAGTTTCCACCTTTGCAATCTGATCCTGCAGCATTTTCATATATGGTTCGGTTGATTGATTATTCAAAAAATTAGATAACGAAGGATCTCTTTGTTTTAATTGTTTTTTAAGTTCATCAAGTCTTTCTTTTACTAATGAAAGTTCAATTTTAGTAGCATTTTTTTGAGATTCGAAATCAGTCAGTTTTGAAATCAATGCCGCAGCTTGTCTATCCAATTCAACGGCGCCACCTTCTAATTGATATGCTTTAATATCATTTTCTGCCAATATCAATTCGCTTAATTTTTCCTGACTTTGTTTTAACAGAAAATCTTTAACTTTTGTGAATTGTCTTCTGTTTTCCATCAAGTTAAATTGCTTGTAAGCTTCAGCATAAGAATTAGCTATTAAAGCCGCTTCCTGAGAAGATGGGGAAGTTGCCGAAATTTCTATAAAATCCAAACCTGCGGGCTGCGAGATCATAACGGTTTTGCTTAAAACTCCGGTTAAAGGACCTGCAGGAACCGGTTTGATCTTTCCGCTATCATCATTTCTAACTGTAAGATTCATCATATCGGTATTTTGCATTTTCTGCAAAGTATCAACAATGATATCTGCTACCATTTGTTTTATGGTTACGTTATTTAGAGTTTTAATTTCGTTTGCTATAAAACGGTCTTTACCCATTCCGCCAAAGCCGCCGAATCCTTCACCTAAAGGAGCTGTTAAAACGTTACCTTTAGGATCTGCAATTTTTATTGCGGTGGTTGATGTGTAAACATCGGGAGTTAAATATGCGTACACAAAAGAAACTATCAAGCTTATCAAAATAACTGCAGTTAAAATTACCCAATTGTTACGCAGCAGTTTGAAATGCTCAATAGGCGGACTGCCTTTTTTACTTTTATGATGAATATTTTTTGAATTAAACATTTCCATCTGTTATTACCCCTCTATTTTGTAATATTCAGTATCAATATTGTTATTGATATTAAAGTTGAAACAATTGAAAGTCCCATTTGCAGATAATCTTTGTAATAATATCTCGGTTCACCGGGAATTATCAAAATATCACCGACCTGAACTTTAGGAGAAAAGCCGGAAGTATTTTTCAGGTTATCTTCCCAAACAAGATCATTATAATTTAATTTAATAAATTCCTGTTTATTATCAGGAGTTACTCTGTAAAGTCTGATATCATGAAGTTTTGCATCTTCAACAGGTCCGCCGGCATAAGATAAAAGATCCCGGGCATTTGAATAATCCGGAATTAAATATTTTCCGGGAAATCTTACAAAACCCCAAACCGAAACTTTAATGTTTACGGCATCCGGCTCGGAATAATCATAAAATCCGCCGCCGTAACCTCGTCTGTCAAACGTTGGATCTTTTCCAATCTGAATTCCGGCTTGAGCAAATAAACTTTGTGATGCTAACAAAAATAGCATTATGAATAAATATAGTTTTTTCATTTTGCAATCCACATATTTTTATTGAGAATGATTAGAAGTGTAAACTCAATTCGCCCTTTTAAGTAAGGTATAAATAAATTTTTATAAAATCTACAGGATGCCTTTTTAATTTCGCACTGCCTGAAATTTTATAAAATATAAAATTCCTGAAATCAGAATGGTTATTTCCCTCCGCGCCCGAAGATCATAACCGGAATAGTTTTTAGTAAAATTTGAAGATCAAACCAGGGTGACATACTATTTATGTAAAATAAATCTAAAACTATTGAATCGGTAAAAGAAACAGAACTTCTGCCGGAAATTTGCCAAACCCCGGTACATCCCGGTAAAACGTTAAGTCTTCTTTTTTGCCATTCATCATAATTTTCAAATTCGTATGGTAAACAAGGTCTTGGTCCTACAAGACTCATATCACCTTTAAGTACATTAAACAATTGAGGAAGTTCATCCAGAGAAGTTTTTCTTAAATATTTTCCAATCCAGGTTACTCTTGAGTCATTAATGATTTTTGTATCGCCTGTGCCATCTCCGTTTTTCATAAACTCAATCATCATTTTTTTTCTTTTTTCGTCTTCACCTTTTATTTGATACATTGAACGGAACTTGTAAAATTTAAAAGGTTTACCATCTTTCCCGATCCTTGTCTGAACAAACAAAACAGAACCCGGAGAAGTCAATTTTATAATGATTGAAACGATCAAAAAGAATGGAGATAAAATAATGATTCCCAAAGCTGACATTGAAAAATCAAAAGCTCTTTTCAGAAATACGGAAAGATTGCTGTTATATCCGGTAGAAATATCAATTACTGGAATATCTGCATAAGTTTCGGTTGAAACTTTTTGCGGAACAATTTTAAACAATTGTGAACTTAATCTTATATTCACTTCCAATTTGTTGCATTTATCTAACGTATCTAAAAGTTTTTCGTAGGTGATATTGTCTAAAGAAATTAAAATCTCATCAACTTCATGCTTTTTTATAAGGTTATGAATATCCGATAATCTTCCTAAAACTTTTTTTCCTTGAACAATTTCTTCACCAATTTCATGATTATCTTCAATAAAACCAACTACTTTCAATCCGAAAGGATTTTCATAAAGCAACTTTGTTGCAAGCATTTTGCCAGCGTTTCCATCGCCAACAATTAAAACATTACTTTTGAATTGTTTGCCGCTCAATTTTTTGTAGAGTTTTCTTAAAAATTCAACTCTGAGCATATAAAACATGAAAAAGCCAATTCCGATAAACGAAATAACAAATTGACGTGAATCAAAATCTGCAGAATGCTTTGAAAAATACACAACTGAAGCAGTTATTAAAGTAGCGTAAAAATAAGATTTAATTAATGCAGTAAGATGTGCAGCTCTGGTAAAAATGATATTAATTTTATAAAGATTGTTGATATCGAAAATGAAAATAAAAACGATAATTAACGGAAGAAGATATAATCCTATCGAAACTAGAAATTCAGTAAAATCATACGAGTATTTTCTGGTGAAAAATAGCGTTGAAAAAACAAAAGCCAGTGAAATTATAAAAACATCTGCAAAAGCAAAATAGTATTTATATTTAGGAAGTTTTAAGTAATTCATCATTTTTCCGTAAATCAATTATCTATCCTTTAAAAATTTTATAAGATCCGGAATAAATTGCTTGAATAAAATACAGGCAATCAAAAATTATCCGGATTTTGAAAAATTTTATAGTTTATTATTAAAAGTTGAGATTGCACCCTTAAGGAATGGCCCTTATTATAATATGAAAACAATTGTGTTTATTTGCAACAAAAATGTGATATTAAACAAAAAAAAAGCCGCCTCAAAATAGAAGCGGCTTTTGATCATATAGAACAAATTATTTAACCAAAAGTAATTTTTTTGTATCAATAAAATTGCTGTTGTTTTGGCTATTATGAATGCGGATTTGATATAAATAAACACCACTTGCCAAATTACCTGCATTAAAGTTAACATTGTGGTAACCGGCAGGCATATAAGCTTCAACCAAATTTGCAACTTCATTTCCGAGAACGTCATAAATCTTCAAGCTTACTTGTCCTGCAAAAGGCAATTGATAGTTTATAGTAGTTGAAGGATTAAACGGATTTGGGTAATTTTGTTTTAGTGCAAATTCAGTAGGCATTGCAGCAAGTTCTTCAACATCAGTTAGCATAATTGTAACAACATTTGAATAATCGGAAAATACGGTATCAACAAACGCTCTTACTCTATAAGAATAAGAAGGACCAACATTTACTACATCTTCAAAGGAGGTAACATTGGCATCTAATGTTTCTAATACTGAATATTCGCCAACACCTTCTCTTCTTTCAATAACAAAACCTTGTTCATTATCTGAATTATCTGTCCAATTTAGGACAACTGACCCTTCGAGGGAATCATTTACAGCAAATGTTAATTCAGTTGGAGCATTTACAGTAATAATAACAGGAGTTGATTTAAATGAGAAACTGTAAGCAGCAGAGTAATTAGTTCCTGTTCCGGTAGGAATCACTCTCCACAAATAAACTGTGTTTGAATCTGCTCCGTTAAATGTAAATGTTGTATCTGTAATATTTGTTGAATCTAAAACTTTGTTTGTAAATAAAGAATCTATTGCGATTTGAAGTCTGTAAGTAACATTTGTTCCGGTAATTCTTGACCAGTTCAACTCAACATTTTCATTTTCAACAACAGTACCATTGGAAGGAGAAACCAAAGAAGGTCTTGTACCTCCGGGAGTTAATACTGTTTTAATGTGATTATAAAATACTTTAGCCATTTTATTATAACCGGCCTGTGTTCCAAATTCCTTTCCCGGATCTTGATAAACATCAACAGCAGGATCAAAGTTTGATTCAGTTAATACATCAATAAAATGTAATTTTGCTGTTCCAGTATAATTTTCAATTTTTTCTTTTAATCCGGTATTATATGCTGTAAAAACACTATCAAGATATTCTTGTGTTCCTACCAATCCTGAAATGAAGTAATGAACATTAGGATCTTTTGTGGCATAATCTTCAAACTCAGCAAATACACTATCAATATCCATTAACATTTGTGCTGCATTGTCTCCGGCTCTAAAATCATGATATCCGGCGTAAAACAATACAACATTTGGTTTTCTTAAATTTAAAAAATCATATGCTGTATCTGCAAGCTGAACTAATGAAGAATTTCCGGTGTGGTCATCCAATAAATAAGAATCTGATTGATGATTTGCATCAAAATCTTGTAATTGATTTGTTCTGCCTCCAACAAAATCAACATAGTAACCGTTAGTTGATAGAAGAACATGTAACGGTCTTCTGAAAGTAATCAATCCCTCGCCGGGTACAGCTGCTGTTCCGTCTGCAATACGATCTCCAAGTACCATAATTTTAGTTTGAGCCAAATCAATTTGACTGGTAAATAGTATAGAAAAAAGCACTAATAAAAATTTAGTGAATGTTTTGTTCATAGCGAACCCCTCTATTGATTGTGAAAAATTATTTTGTTTTGTTAATTTTAATTACTAAAGCGATAGGGTATAAAATTGCGCCCTTTATTAATGTATAAAAAAACTATTCCTAAGTTGCAACATTTTGAAAATTAATTTTTTGTTCCCTTTATTTAACTAACATCATCTTTTTTACTTCAATGAAATTTCCGATTTCCAATTTGTAAAAATAAATTCCGCTGCTAAGTGAATTTCCATCAAATTTATATTCATACACTCCTGCACTCATGAACTCATCTGTAAGAATTGCAATTTCTTTTCCTATTGAATTATAAATTGTCAATCTAACTTTTCTTTCATCAGGAATTGAAAATTTTATTGAAGTTGATGGATTAAACGGATTAGGATAATTTTGAAATAATTCAAATTTTTCAGGAATTTCATTTCTACTTGCAATTCCGGTTAAGGTAGTAACTTTCACATCACCGGAAAAATTCGATTCCGCTATTGAATTAAATACTTTTATTCGATATAAATACGAAGTTGAATCACTTACATTTTTATCTTCATAAGTAGTAATGTTTGCGGCTAATTGTGCAATTTTTGAATAGGTTCCGCCTTCAACTTTTCTTTCAATTATAAAGCCGTTTTCATTATTTAATTTATCATCCCAGCTTAAATCAACTTTTCCGGCAACTTTAGCCACAGCTAAAAAATTTGCAGGAGGATCAAACTTTGTTACAAATTTTCTAGTTAAAGATGTAGCACTTTCATTTGCGGCATTATAGGAAATTACGCGCCAATAATATTGAGTACCAAAATTAAATCCTGTAACCGTTTCATTAGTATTTGTAATTCCTGTGATTTTTTTAAAGAAATTTGTGAAATTAGAATTAGTAGAAATCTGAAGTTCATAAGTTACAGAGTTTTCTTCCGGAAGCCATTCAAAAGTTATAAAAGTATCGGCTTTTGCAATGTTGTTTGCCGGAGACGAAAGTGTAACAGGACTTATTACATTAGGATCGGTTTTAAATTCTCCAATAATTGAATAATTCAAATTTCTCCAAGTAGTAGCATTAACCGAGTCCAGCGAAATAACTCTCCAATACAGTATGGATTTTTCCGGTAAATTATTGATTGTTAATTCAGTAGAATAAATATTCTGATTTGCAGTTTTACTATCATAAAATAACGTATTCGTGAAAAGTGAATCCAGTGAAACTTGCACTCTGTATTTTTCCGCTGCCGGATCGGCGCTCCAAATTAAATTAACTGAACCATTATGAACTGTATTATTTCCCGGAGATAACAAATTTAAAACAGGATTATTTTCAACCGGTAAAATGTCTTTCAAAGTTGAATACCATTTGAATGCGATTTTTTGATATCCGTTATCATTAGGATGAAGATTATCTACGAGATCACCTGAATCAAAAGGTTTTGATGTGTCAATTCTATAATCAAAGCCGGTTCCATTTTCCATATCAATTAAAATTATTTTATCCTGACTTCTTTCACTTAACAATTGATCTAATTTGTCATTATATTCAGATGTGATTTGACTTTTTTCAGAACTTGTCAAACTATCATTTCGATTGATTATTTTGGCAAGAATAACAGTGATTGATTTGGAATTATCTTTTTCCCATTTATCAATATTATCAAGGATTTTGTGAACATCGGAAATAACTGAATCAGCATTATCACCATTTTGAATATCATTAGTTCCTATATGAAGCAAAATATATTCAGGTTTATTTTCTTGCGGAAGTTTATTTAACCAACCTATAATATTTTTTGCAATGTCATTTGTGGAATCGGGATTATAAGCATGCCAGCCGCCTTTACCGTCAAATTGATTATCAAAATCATCTTTGCCAATGGGGGATGAGCCAACAAATTTTACATTATAATTATGTGCTGTTAATAAAATGTGTAAAATCCGTCTATAACCGGAGCCTTCGCTGCTTCCGGTTTGCCCGCTTGTTATTGAATCACCTAAAGGAAGAATTATTATCTTTTTCTGTGCAAAACTAAAACCGGTAAAAGTAATAGTTAAAATCATTAATAAAAAAGTAACTTTTCTAAACATATAAAAATTGCTCCGTAATTAACATTTTCTGAAAATTTTATATTGAAATTTCTAATAAAAGGAATGATCTGTAAATTTCGCCCATACTTATACTTACATTTTTTTTGGAAAATTAGCAATTCCAGAAAAATTATTTTTAATTTTGGAAAATCCGCAAAAATCTTTCTCTATCATTTTATAAATAATTCATAAATCGTATATTTGAAAAATTGAGCCATTAAAAATTGGGGTAAAGTTTTTATGTCAGTTAAAATCTTTCACACTTCCGATATTCACATCGGGTTAAGCTTTTCCGGAAAAAATTATTCTACCGAACTAAGGAAAAATCTTCAAAGAGAAACTTTGGAATGCCTTAAAAGAATGGTGGAAATGGCAAACGCTGAACATTGCGATTTTTTTGTTGTTGCCGGAGATATGTTTGATAAAGTAACTGTTTCTTCAAATTTAGTTTCAGAAGCTGCTTTAATATTGAATAATTTTCATGGAGAAAATGTTATCGTTCTTCCGGGTAACCATGATTATTTTGATATTGCGCAAGATAAATTATGGAAAAATTTCAGATCAAAAATGAACGAAAATCTTTTGATCTTTTTTGAAGAACACGATGACGAAGAAATCGAAATTAATGATATTAAAATTAATTTTTACGCCGCGCCTTGTAATATCAAACACTCAACTGAAAATAAAATCGGCTGGATTAAACAAATTCCAAAAGAAAAAAATGAAATTAATATTGGAATTGCACACGGCAGCGTTGAAGGAATTTCGCCTGATAAAGAGGGAATTTATTTTCCGATGACCTTAAATGAACTTGATGAAGCAGGCGTTGATATTTGGCTTTTAGGACATACGCATAAAAGATTTCCCGAAAAAGACGGAACATCAAAACCAAAATATTTTATGCCATCAACTCCTTGTCCCGATGGATTTGACTGCGAACACGAAGGTTTTGCATGGATAATTGAAATTGATGAAAAGAAAAATTTGAAATACAGATCGGTTCAAACAGGAAAGTATCGTTTTCTTCATTTTCCTTTTGAAGTGTACAGTGAAGAAAATTTAGAATATGTTAAAAAAGAATTAAATAATATTGCACAGAAAAATTTCCTTTTGAAATTAAATATTTCAGGAAGAATTTCGATTCAGCAAAAGCAAGATCTGATAAATTTTATAAATGAAATACGAAATAAAATCGGGTATTTGGAAGAAAATATTTCCGAGCTTGAAGTAAATATTGATGATGAATTTATAAAAGAAAATTTTGAAGAAGATTCATTGCCGTACAAATTATTAAAAGAACTTTCGGAACAAAAAGAATCGCTTGCAACTCAGCTGGCGTATAATTTAATAGGGGAGGCAAAAGAAAAATGATACTTAAAAAAATAAAAATGAATCCTTTTGCGGGAGTTCCAATCCGCACTGTTGAATTTAACGAGGGCTTGAATATAATTCTCGGTCCAAACGAAAGCGGAAAATCAACTTTGGTAAACGCCTTAACTTCAATTTTATTTGAATCAACTGATCTTACCAAAAGTAAATTGCAACCTTTTGCAGAAAGATTTTTCCCGAGATCCGGAGGCGATTGTGTTAATGTTCTGCTTGAATTTATTGCTGAAAATGAACTTCATAAACTTGAAAAAACCTGGGGAGATTCAAAAACTTCAATCCTTCAAAAAGAAGGAGGAATAAAATTTTTAGATCCTAAAAAAGTGAGCGAAGAAATTTTATCAATACTCGGATTCAACAGAAATATTTACGAAAATATTTTAATAATAAAGCAAGCGCAGTTAAACAAAACTTTAGATCAATTAAAATCAAACGGAGATGAATCCGAAACGATCCAGCGAATTTTACGTAACAGCAATTTTGCAACCGGCGGCGTTTCCGTTCAGAAATTAAAATCTCTTACTGATGAAAAAGTTGAAAAATATTATTCACGCTGGGATAAAAATTTTGATAGACCTGAAGGCGGAAGAGATATTGACAATCCTTGGAAACAAAATCCGGGAAATATTCTAAATGCTTATTACGAAATGCGTAAAGCTGAATCCGAATTACGCGGAATTGCAGTTCATGAAAAAAGTTTAGACAAAGTTGTAAACGAAATGAATTTGGTTTTTCAGGATTTAAAATGCACTGAAGAATTTATTGAAACGAATAAGAAACTTTACGAAGATACTGAAAAAAGGGCACATAAAGAACTTCTTAAAACTACATTGGAAAATGATTGTAAAGAAATTTCTGGCGATTATCAAAAATGGAATTTATACGAATCAGAATTGCCGAAGCTTCAAAAGAAATTTGAAAGTTTAAAAATCAATTTTGAAAGTGCGAAAGAAAAAGTTAAACAAGCTGAAGAATTTGAAAGATCAAAAAGCGTAATTGAAAAATACAATAAAATAAAATCATTAAAAGATGAGTACGATTCAGAAAAAATTGAATTGGAAAAAATTACGAAAGTTACAAAAGAAGATTTGAAATCAGCAAAATCAATTTCAGAAAAAATAACCGAAACGAAAATAAAACTTGAAGCGCAAAAATTAAATCTTCAAATAAAAGCAAAAGCAAATTCGGAAATTTTTCTAGCTGAAAATAATTCCGCTGCCGAAAAAATTATTCTTTCAGAAAATGAAAATTTAAACCGAGAGATCAAGGGAAAGCTTTTGATCAGTACAAACGATCTTGAAATTTCAGTAAGTAACGGTAACGGTAATGTTGAAGATCTTCTTGAGAAAATTCAAAATTATGAAAATGAATTTTCGGAATTCCTCAATAAATTCAATGTTAAAAGTGAAGTTGAACTTGTAAATCTTCAAGAAAATTACAGACAAAATCTGGATGCGTTAAAAGCAAAAGGAAATTTCATTTTGAAAGAATTGGACGAAGAAAATTTTGAAACTTTGGCGCAAAAATTTGAAACAGTTAAAAACTTAAATACAAATTTAAATTTGCGCGAGTGCATTGAAGATAAAAATAAAATTCAAATTGAATTAAAAGAAGTTGAACGCGAGCTTGATGAAAAAAATAATTTTGTGGAAGAAGCAAAAGAAAAATATCAGGATTTTGATAATGTATTTTTTGTAATGGGAGAAAAGAAAGCTTCTTTAAAAAATATTGAAAATGAAATTTCTAAAATGGAAAAACTTCCCGAATCGTTTGGAGATGCGCAAAGTTTTATCGCAGAATATAAATCGAAAGAACAAAAAGTTAATTCATTTAAAATTAATTTTACAAGACTTGAAACCGAAAAAGAAAATTTAATTAATACTACTCCTGAATTGAAAATCCGTGATGCTGAGCAAAATCTTGAAATGGCAAAATCTCTATTTCAACATGTAAAAAAAGAAGCCGCGGCTTACGAAAAAATTCAATTAACTTTAAATAAAATTCTTGAAGATATAGACAAAAATACTTTTACTCCGCTTCACAATTCAGTAAGTGAATTTTTATCCAAACTCACTTTAAATAAATATCCGACAATGAAAATGAGCGAGGTTGTGCCTGAAAATATTGGCTCAGATGATATTCCCGTTCATTTACTTTCAGAAGGGACAAAAGATATTATTGCACTTGCTATCAGATTTGCAATGGCAAATTTCTTTTTGCATGGAAGAAAAGGATTTATAATTATGGATGATCCGCTTGTAAATCTTGATCCTGATAGACAGCAGGCGGCAATTGATTTTATTAAAGATTATTCAAAAGAAAAGCAGATAATTTTGTTGACCTGTCATCCCGGTCACGCAGAAAAATTCAACGGAAATTCCGTGATTGAATTTTCTTAAAATTATTGAATAATTATTCAATAAAAATGCTGCTGGAATTAATATTAAAAAATATTTATTATACTTTAATAAAGTGAAAGATAAATTAAAAATAAAGTTTCGAGCGTAAGCGAGAAATCTTTGAAATTAACCTTAGAGATTGCTTCGCTTCGCTCGCAATGACAAATCCAAAAAGACTCGTAATAAGTTGGAATGACTTAATAAATTATTGATTCATTATTCAATAATCTATTCGCAGGGACGCAGCATGCTACGTCCCTGCATTTAATAAAGAAAATCCAAAATCAATAAGTATATCTCACCCTTAATTTCAAAGTGTTCTCAGCGTTTTTACTTACCGGAATTTTATAAAGAATTTTAAAAGCGTCAACTTTTTCATATTCAAAATTGGAATCAATTATTTCCCAATTTGTACCGAGATATTTTTCAACATCAATTGTAATGTTTTCATCTTTTCGGTTTTTCAATTTTATTTCAAATGCCTGCTCGTGTACTTTATCTGAAATTCTTTTCTGATCAGTTTGTAATTCTTCTGCCAGAACATCAAATGCTTCACCGATTTTCAATTTTACTTTTTCATCTTTCGGCGTGTGATCAACTAAATCTTCGCCAATAAATTCAATGCTTTTACCATCGGATTTATACAAGCGGACTTTTCCTTTCGGCATCGGCATTCCGAGATTTCTTGCTTCTCTGTTTTCAAATTCAATTGCAACCGATACTTTCTTTGTATTTTGATTTTCATATCTTCCGTAATAATAAGGAAATCCGCTTCTGTATAAATATTTCTTTTGAACCGGAATATTATCAGCTTCAAAAAGTGAAATTTGCTTTGTTTCATTGTTGGAAATATCGGCAGGGCGTTGCAAATCATAAATATGATATTCAAAAAATGTTTGTTCCTGAAATTGCTGCTGTTTAGCCATTCTGGGCGCAGCCATTTCATAAACATCATGTTGTGCAATTACACTTTGATCCTTTACCAAATTTACATCCCCGGCAACAAGTTTTAAATTTGCGTTTTTGTATCCTGTGCCGGAATTATTTGTTACACTTACCCATGATTTCAAACTCATTTCTGTATCTTTATCATTCAGCACTGCAACATATTCTGCATGCCAGTTCATTCCGCCGGTTTGATATGAAATTTCAACATCCTGATTTCCAGACGATTGAGAATTAATTTTCCAGAGCAAAGTCGGTTTAGTAATTAAACCTTCGGGCAATGATCCGGCTGAAATTCTGTATTCGGATAAATTTGGAAGCATCGTTAAACGCCCGTCATTATTACGCAAAACAATTTGTCCGTTTGTAGCTGAAAGCAATTCACCGCGCAAAACTTCCTGATCTTTTCCTATCAGTTCAATTTCTTTATTGATATATTTTTCAAGAATTTTATAAACACTAACAAGATCGAATTGATAATTTTGTTCGATCACTTCGCCGTTTAATTTTATGTGAACGCTTGTAGGATCAATTAATTGAGCAACATCTGTAATTGCAATTTCGGAAGTTCCGTTTTGCACACGTAAATTTCTGATCTCTTTAATTACGCCGAGATCATTATTATAAACAGTAACAGCTGTGGATTTTTTCTCTTGTGAAAAAGCGGGCAAAGAAATACAAAACAACAAAAGTAACAAAATTCCTTTTTTCATTTTCGGCTCCGGAAAATTTAGTGTTATTGTTTATAAAAACACAAATAAATTAAGTTTCAAAATTCGGTAGAGATTTTTAGAAAATTAAAATAATTGTTATTGAAATGGAAACAAGAATTTTTATAATAAAAAAAGCATCTGGTTTTCAGATGCTTTTTATAAAAATTTATATTAATAAAAATAGTTTTAGATCAGTAACAAATTTAATTTATAACCGTTTCAATTTTCTGTTTGAAAAAATCATGATCGCGGCTGCCTAAAATAAATTCTTTTCTGTTTCCGTTTTGATCGTAAATTATTGTAAGCGGAATTGCGCCGTTCCAATCTTTACTCAAAAAATCAATCAATTCCTGATCACTTTCAAGATCAGCATGATAAACTTTGTAATTGATATGCTCGCGTGTAAAAGCTTTTACCGCTTCAAATTCATCAGAATTATCAACGCTTAATCCGATAAAATCAACTTCATTTTCATATTTTTTCGAGACTTCATTGATCGCCGGAATTTCTTCACGACACGGCGGACACCACGTTGCCCAAACATTCAAAAACAAAGCTTTTCCATTTCGGTTGCTAATGATATTTTTTACGTCATCAATTTTAATTTTTTCTACCGCAATGCCGGAAGTTTCATTTTCAGCACTTTCAATTTCGCCTTTGTTTTCCGAACCGGTATTACATTGAATAAAAATCATTGAGATCAAAAATATTGCAAAAAGTTTAATCAGGTTTTTCATATTTGCCTTTTGTGTTTTTAAATGTTCAGAAAAAGTTATCCGTTAATTCTTTTAATTGTACAGCCGAATGCTTTTGTAACCGGAGTTTGAACTTTTCTTCCTTGAAGAACTTCATTCAAAGCATTTTCAAGATCGTTTTGAGTTACACTTTCTTCTTTTCGTGAATCATCAATTCTTCCGTGATAAAGCACATCTAAATTATTATTAAGAATGAAAATTTCCGGAGTTACGGTTGCATTGAATTTATCGGCAATTTTATTTTCGTTATCTTTTAAAATTGTAAATTCAAAACGGTTTTGATCGGCGTGCTTTTTTATGATTTCAGAATTTTCCTGTTTGTTGGAGTTTATCGCCAAAAAAACGACGTCTTTGTTTTTAAATTGATTGTATATCTTTACCATTCTAGTATTATATGCATTTGAAATCGGGCACTCGGTAGAAATGAACATTATCACAATTGCTTTTGAATTTTTATAATCTGAAAGTGAATGTGTTTTTCCGTTAAAATCTTTTAACGTAAAATTCTCGGCTTTTTTAATTTCGCCTGATTGCGCAAAATTTAAGACAGGTAAAAATGAAAAAACCGTGACAATAATTAAAAATAATTTTATTAAATTTTTCATGGTTTCTCTTCTTTATAATTAGTGTATATTAATAATTTATTATTTTGAACTCTATAAACAAAGTATTTTACAATTAAAACAAAATTAGAGATTTATCGTTCCTTAAATTTCCCGTGAAAATTTATAAGCATTTAATAGAAAAATCAGATGAAAATATTGATAGTTGAAGATAATGTTCCGAATAAACTTTTGCTTTTAAAAATATTGAAAAAAGAAGGGCACGAAGTTTCGCAGGCATCAAACGGAATTGAAGCGCTTGAGATTTTGGCTAAATCAAATTTTGATGCGGTGCTTACAGATTGGATGATGCCGAAAATGGATGGAATTGAATTAATAGAAAATATAAGAATTAAAGTTGATCCCGTTCCCGCAATTTTAGTAATTACCGCAATTGCTTCCCGCAAGGCAAAAGAAAAAGCAATAAATTCAGGTGCTGATGAATTTATTGAAAAACCCTATAAAATAATTGATATCAACACGAAATTAAACGCTGCGGTAAACAAAAAACAACTTGGAAGAATAAAATTAACTGAAAGGCCGGAAATTTACGATCTGCCGAAATTCATAGGTGTTGGAATTGCGGCAAGCACAGGCGGACCTTCCGCATTAGTGGAAGTTCTGAAAAAATTAAAATTCAATTCAAAAGCAGCTTATTTTGTTGTGCTGCACGGTCCCGCATGGATGTTGGAATCTTTTGCAAAAAGATTGGAAACCCAGGAAAATTTGCCTGCCGTACTTGCACAAGATGAAATGCCTATTTCCCCCGGAAAAATTTATTTATCCCCGGGAAATATTCACATGGCAGTTGGGAAAAGCGGAGCAAAAATTGTTTTGTTTGATGCGCCGCCCGAAAATTTTGTTAAGCCCGCAGCAGATCCGCTTTTCAGAAGTATTGCGGAAAATTTCGGAAACTTTTCGGTTTGTACCGTGCTTACAGGAATGGGGCATGACGGCAGTATAGGCGCGGGATTTATTTCCGCAGCCGGCGGAGTTGTAATTGCTCAAGATCCAAATTCGGCAACAGTTGCTTCAATGCCTAAAACTATTATTGATCTGAGAATTGCAAAACATGTTTCTCCGTTGGAAAAAATTGCGGAGTTGATAAATGAAAATGTTGAAATTCTATTTAAAGAACTTTTATCTAAACGTTAAATATTTCAAAGTGTGACATTCCGATAAGAAAAATTTGTTGAACTAAACAAACTCTAATTACAAAATAGAAAATATATAAATTATTTAAGATAAGACATCTTTTTTGAGAGCAAAAAATTTGCGTATCTCAATCTGTAAATATAGATCCCGCTTGAATGATCTTTCAAATCCAATTCCGTTGAATGATTTCCTTTTTCCAAATAGCCTGAAGTTACGGTTTTTATTTTTTGTCCGAGCATGTTAAAAATTTCCAAATTCACATCTCCTGAATTGGGGATTGAAAATTCTATTTTAGTTGATGAATTAAAAGGATTAGGAAAATTTTGCTTCAAATTAAATTCAAGTGGTGAACTTTCATTTTTTTTTACGCTGCTTAAAATTGCGCCGTCATCAATTAAAACATAATATTTACTTGCATCTTTTGTGATAATTTTTGAGATCGTTTCACCTTCGGGATTAATATATTCAATTTTGAATTTGCCGCGTTTATTTTCAAATTCCGGGAAAGAAAAAACTCCGTTAATTATTTGGCTTTCCTGAGTTTTAGAAGAATCCAAATATGTAACTACAACTTTTCCGTTTAAATTAAATTTTACTGTTCCGAAAATTCCTTCTTCTTTCCCGATCGCTCTAAAAACCGTATCGCTTACAATTCTGTTTTCCACTTGATAAGACGAAATTATTTTTAATCTGCCTGAATAATCCGGAGAAAGTTTTATCGGTTTGCTAACCCATCCGTTATTATTTGTATAATTAATTGAATTTTCAATCATATTATTATTGTAATCAAAAAACTCCCAAAAAATTCTTTTGTTATTGAATAAAGATTCGCTGCCAAAAATATCTTTATCAAAAGCCACTGCATCAACATCGTTTGAATTCATCCTTTGAAGAATGAAAAGTCCGGGAATTGATGTTATATTAAAAATATGCTGTTTTTCAATCCATTCTTTTGTGGGAACATCTTCAACGGAATTCTTCAAACCAACCACTAAATTTAAAAGATCAGTGTATAAACTATCATAATTAAGAACCTGCGAAAATTCCGAATAATAAGCGGAGTTGAATTTTGTGAAAAACCCGGGATCTTCGATTAAAATTTTTGCCCATGCGTAGGATGACATTTGATATCTTAAAAGAATAAGAGTATTGCCGGGAAATTTATTTGTTAAAGTAGAAATGGAATTTTTATTTAATGCTTCATAATAATAATCATAAAAATAAGAATGGGCTTCATTCCAGGGATGTTTTTCAGGCATCCGGTTATAAATTTCAATTTCGGCAGCTCTAACCATTCCTTCTTCAAAAACATCAAAAGGAATTATAAGATCATCTCGGAAAGCGTGCAAAACTTCATGACATAAACTTGTAAGATCGTTTATACTTCTAATAGTAATTTCATTTGTTGAATAATCATATTCGCCGTGAGGAACTGCAAGCGGATCTTTTTTTATATTCACATTTCCAGCAACATAAGGGTGTCCGTAAATTTCAACAGCTAAAGGATAAATCTTTGAAAGAAAATTCTGAAGGATTGAAATTTCGTTGGTAGTCCAGGGATTAGAAGGAGAATCGTAGGTAAAAGAAATTTTGTGGTCAAGAATTTGGCTCTCTGATTTTTGAATTATTTGCGGATATGCAACATCAAAAATTGCAAAAACCGACAAAAAGAAACAAAAAAGCAGCACTCCTGTAGAATTTAAAATTATTTTCAAAGTTAACCCGGTTAGAAGTTCATAAAAGAAGAATAAAATTTAAATTACAAAACTTAACTCGAAACTACAATATTTTTCAAATTGTAAAAAAATGTAACGGTTTGTAAAAATATATAATTAATTTGTAAAAGTTATTATATCCTCTTATCCAAAAGAGCTGTTATTTTTCATTATATATCAAAACAATGGGAAAAATATTTTAGGTATAACAAAAGGAAAACGAAATAAATTTATACAGCTTACTAAAAATTTGAACTATTTCAATGTTTTTTCAAAATGTAACTAAAAAAACTAATGTAAATAACTGATATTCTATTATAAAAAAATGATACAAGTTAATGATAACTAAATAAATTAATAAATATTTCTTTTTTAAAATAAAAATTTTTATGTTTGTGAGATGAAAATTTAGTTTTCAGATATTCTAATCTTTTTAATATTATAAAGACCGTTTTTAACGGGAGGATATATGACCAGACCCATGAAAAAATTTTTAATGTTAATCTTTCTCTCATTTATTTTATTCACACAATCCTTTGCAAATATGTTCGGTACTACCGGAAGAATTGCAGGAAAAGCAACAGATGCTTCAACCGGAGAAGCCCTTCCTTTTGTTAACGTAATTATAGAAGGAACTTCGCTTGGTGCTGCAACTGATTTAGACGGAAATTATTCTATTATAAATGTTCCTCCCGGAGTTTATTCGGTTAAAGCATCGTATATAGGATATAATACCGTTACAGTACAAAACGTTAGAGTTTCAATAGATCTTACAACAAGTTTGGATTTCAAACTTGCTTCTACTGAACTTACAACCCAAGAAGTTGTTGTTACTGCAGGCAGACCTTTAATCGAAAAATCTGCCACTGCTTCAACAGATGTTGTTGATAGTAAGTTCATTTCAGAATTGCCTGTTACAAATGTTACCGATATTTTACAATTACAAGCCGGTATTGTTACTGATAACAGCGGCGGACTTCACCTTCGTGGTGGTAGAGCCGGACAAGTTGCTTATCAAATAGATGGTGTTCCTATTACTGATGCTTATGATAACAGTAGTGTAATTGAAGTTGCTCCTAATTCCGTGCAAGAACTTCAAGTTGTTTCAGGTGCTTTTAATGCAGAATACGGTCAAGCAATGTCTGGTATCGTAAATATCGTAACAAAAGACGGTAATAATGATTTCAGCGGAAGTATTCAAGCTTATTCAGGAGATTATTTTTCAAGTAAAGAAGATAAATTCTGGAATATTAAAAATATAGATCCAATTGCCATTAGAAATGTAGAAGGAAGTTTAAGCGGTCCTATTTTAAAAGACAGGCTTTTCTTCTTTGTTAACGGAAGATATTATTACAATACCGGATATTATTACGGTAGAAGAACTTTCCTGCCGACTGATATGGCTTCTGAGGCTCCGGGTTCAGCTGGCAGTGATTATATTATTACTCAGAGTGGTGATAATGAATATGTTGCTATGAATCCAAGTGATAGATTATTTGGACAAGGTAAACTAACAGGTCGTGTAGGACAAGTTAAACTTACTTTTAATTCAATGATTGATTTGGAAGAATATCAAAATTATGATCCTTACAGAAGGCTTACTCCTGAAAATAATTTACAAAGATTCAGAAAAGGTTATACTAATACACTATCAGTTAA
>CBDUBH010000012.1:0-51691 GCA_965365345.1 uncultured Melioribacteraceae bacterium | reverse complement strand
TATGATGATGAGCGCCGCAACTGCTTTAGTGCGTAATAAAAATTCCTTTATAAAATTGAGGAATTACATTTACGCGCTTAATCTGGCAATAACTTTACTAATGATAGTTTTTCTGATTCCGCCGGTATTTAATTTTGTAGCTTATGATCTAATAAATCTCCCGCCTGAAGTAGCAAGATTAACACAAATTTCAACTTTGCTGCTTTTACCCTGGCCCGGAGCAATAGGCTACAGAAGATTTTATCAAGGTGTAATGATCAGAAATAATCAGACTCGTAAAGTTGCGTACGGAACGATCATAAGAGTAGCAACAATTGTAATTTCATCAATTTTATATAAAGAATTTACTGATCTTTCCGGCGCGGCAGTTGGGGCGGCATCACTTTCAACAGCGGTTTTAGCAGAAGCTGCAGCAAGCAAATTCATGGCCCGGAATACGGTTAAAAAATTATTGAACGGTGAATCAAATATCAATTTTGATGTTTCATATTCCGAAATTACAAAATTTTATTATCCGCTTGCTTTAACATCACTTTTAAGTTTAGGCGTTCATCCTTTAGTAACTTTTTTTATGGGACAAAGCAAATTCCCGATTGAATCTTTGGCTGTATTGCCGGTTGTAAATTCATTCGCTTTTATTTTTAAAAGTTTCGGACTTTCACTTCAGGAAGTTATAATTGCTCTCATCGGCGATGAAAAAGAAGGTTACGCTTCATTAAAAAAATTCAGTATAATTTTGGCTGCAGCAACTTTCGGAAGTTTGGCGATAATTGCATTTACTCCGCTTTCGGAAATCTGGTTTTTCAAAGTTGCGGGACTTTCAGAAACGCTGGCGGATTTTGCTCACATTCCATTAATGATTTTGGTGATTACTCCGGCGCTCGAAGTTTTGATTAATGTACAGCGCGCGGTTTTAGTTGATTCACGGAAAACTTCACCGATCACAACTGCTACTGCAATTGAAGTATTTGGAATTATTTCGATATTATTTTTGGGAATTAAATTTGTTCCGGTTGCAGGTGCAATAATTGCGGCAACGGCATTTGTTATAGGTAGAATTTTAGCAAATATTTATTTGATAAAACCTTTTCTTAAAATATCGCAGACATTCGGGAATCGAAAATGAAATATTAAAATCAAAAATAAATTCATACAAAATTCAATAAGGAATTTTTATTCTAAAGAGTAATTTCATTTTCAAAAATTTAAAATAAAAAAGGCGCATTAAAAACGCGCCTTAATTCTATTCAATATTTGGCAATAGATTAAACTACGTTGGAAACCAATCTTTTAGCCTCATCAATAATACTTTCGGCTTGTTTTCTTTTAGATTTGATTACATCGTTTGCATCCTCAATATAATCATTTACATCATCAAGAATTTGATCGGTAGTTTTTGCCAGTCTTTTTCTGAATTTTTTGCCCGGCATTGGTGTGTACATCATTGCTGTTGCACCGCCAATTATTCCACCGACCAAAACGCCTAATAAAAAGCCGCCGGCTGATCCTGAATTTGTAGCCATAGAACCCTCCTTTTAATAAATCATTATTTATTTTCGCATAAGTATCGTTATAAATTAATATAAAATTTACGGAATTATATACAAATAAAATTTTCTGTATGTTCATTCGGAATATTTTTTCATATTATTTATAAAAATGTGTAAAACTAAATTTGAAATAGTAAATGGTAAAATCAATTTCAGATCTTACAGATAATCAAAAAGATTCTCCGTTAAAAGATGATATCCGCGAGCTTGGAATTATCTTAGGAAAGGTCCTCATCGCACAAGAAGGCAAAGAACTTTTTGACACGGTTGAAAAACTCCGCGCTCTTACAAAAGATTTACGGACAAACTACAACGATTCAACCCGCAATGAAATAATTCAGATAGTTGATAAATTAAGCCTTGAACAAGCACATAATGTAGTAAGAGCATTTTCAATATATTTTATTCTGGTAAATGCCGCTGATGAAATTCACAGAATACGAAGACAACGAGCACATTTGATGAATGAAGATTTGCCGCAGAAAGGCTCGATAAAAAGCGCTTTGATGAAATTAAAAGAAGAGAATTTTCAGGTGGATCAACTTGAAGAAATTTTTAACTCGCTTGAGATAATCCCTGTTTTTACGGCACATCCTACAGAAGCAACGCGACAAACAATTTTGCGTAAAATTTTGAACATCTCAAAACTTCTTATCAAAAAAGAAATTTCAAATTTAACTTTGGAAGAAAAAATCAGGCTCTATGAAAATCTCCAAGCAGAAATTACATTGCTTTGGCAAACCAGCGAAATAAGATTTCATAAAATTACAGTTAAAGATGAAATTCAACGGGGATTGTTTTTCTTCAAAAATATTTTGTACGATGTAATTCCGGAAATTCAAAGCGAAATTTCTAAAGATGTAAAAGATATTTTTAATGCCGATCTAAAAATAAAACCAATCTTGAAATTCGGCTCATGGATTGGCGGAGATAGAGACGGACATCCTTTTGTAACCGTTGATATTACAAAAGAAACAATGCAAAATCATCGTGAAATAATTATCGAACTTTACAAAAAAGATCTGGATAAACTTTATGATGCTTTGAGTAGTTCATCAATAATTATTACACCTAATGATGAATTAATCCAATCGATTGAAAACGATAAAGCAATTTTAGATTTTGAAGATGATGAAAATATTTTGCGTGATCCTGCTGAAATTTACCGCACAAAACTTTTTCTTGTTTACAAAAAACTTTCAGAAAATAAAAAATTTTATAAAGATTCAAACGGATTTTTAAAAGATCTCGAAATAGTTTATCAAAGTTTAATAAAAAATAAAGCTGAACTTACTGCAAGTTTAAAAGTGCTTCCGCTTATACAAAAAGTTAAAACTTTCGGGTTTCATTTTCTCACACTTGATATCAGGCAAAATTCATCTTTGATCAATAATGCCGTAAATGAAGTTCTTGCTTACTCAAATGTTGCTGATGATTTCGAAAATAAAAACGAAGGGGAAAAAGTTGAAATCCTTACAAATGAAATTTTATGCAGCCGTCCTTTGATCAATGAATTCAGTGCTTTAAGTGAAGAAACGGAAAAAGTTTTATGTGAAATGAAGCTGATAAGCTGGGGAAAAGAAAACATTTCTCCTGATACGAGCAACGATTATATCATAAGTAATTGCTCATCAATCAGCGATATTTTAAGTGCGCTTTTAATTGCAAAAGAATCAGGATTGCTTTCAATTTCAAAAGGAGAAATAATAAAAGCTGATGTAGATATAATGCCGCTTTTTGAGACGATAGAAGATCTTCAGGATTCACCAAAAGTTATGCAGACACTTTTCAATAACAAAGCATATTCGAAATATTTAGTTGCTCGCGGAAATATTCAAAAAATAATGATCGGATATTCAGACAGTAATAAAGACGGCGGAATTTTAGCAAGTAATTTCGAACTTTTTTCAGCGCAAAGAAATTTAAATAAACTTTGTGAAGAAAATAAAATTGAAATGATTTTATTTCACGGACGCGGCGGAAGTATTTCACGAGGCGGCGGTCCATTAAACCAATCAATATTATCGCAGCCGAAAGGCACAATAAAAGGCAAAATCAAAATTACCGAACAAGGTGAAATGATCTCATCAAAATATTTAATTCCGCAAATTGCAAAAAGAAGCTTGGAATTAATTTCATCTGCAGTAATTCTTTCAACTGCAAATTCAAAAAGAAAAGATGAGGATGAAAAGAAAGTAGAAGAATATTTGGGAAAGTTTAAACTCCTTTCGCAAAGATCTCTTGAGCATTACCGAAAATTAATAAAACATAAACATTTCATAAGTTATTTCAGAAGTGCTACACCAATTGATATTATTGAGCAAATTGAGATTGGCTCGCGTCCTGCTTCACGTAAAAAAGGAAACGATATCAGAAATTTGCGCGCAATCCCCTGGGTTTTTTCATGGACACAAAACAGACAGGCAATCACCGGTTGGTACGGATTTGGTCATGCAATTAAAAGCGTAATTGATGAAAATATTATTTCGCTTAAGGAATTAAAAACTATTTATAACGATTGGGATTTCTTTAAAACTATAGTACAAAATATTGAAATGGTATTAGTAAAATCCGATATGATAATCGGCAAAGAATATGTTTCATTACTGAAAAATAAGGATGATATTGAAATTTTCAATTTGATAAAAGATGAATATGAACTTTCACTTAAAATGCTTTTACAAATTACGGAAGAAGAAAATTTACTCGATAATAATAAATCATTGCAGCGATCATTATTATTACGAAATCCTTATATAGATCCGATAAGTTTCATTCAAATAAAATTCATAAAAGAATTGCGGAAAGAAAAAATTTCCGGAGAAGAAAAAGATGAATTGCTAATGCTGTTACGCTCAACAGTTAACGGAATTGCAGCAGGCATAAGAAATACGGGATAGTAATGAATATAAATTCCATTGGTGAATTTCTTTTTGATGTTTTTCCCGGAATAAAAAAATTAGGAGGAGCGCCTTTTAATTTTATTTATCATGTAAATAAATTTACAGGCAAAGGAAATTTTATTTCGAGAATAGGTGATGATGATTTTGGAAATAATATTTTAGAGTATTTGAATTCAAAAAATATTTCTGTGGAGTTTATTCAAAAAGATAAAATACATCAAACAGGAATTGCAAAAGTTGAGATCGATAAAAACCATACTCCCCATTTTACAATAGTAGAAAACTGCGCATACGATTTTATTGAATTTATTGAAGATCAATTTGAGTCAATAAAATCAATGGATCTGTTATATTTCGGGACTTTGGCTCAGCGAAATAAAATATCAAGAGATACAATTAGAAAATTAATTTCATCTTTTAAAGGAAGAATATTTTGCGATCTTAATTTGCGGCAAAATTTTTTCAGCAAAGATATTTTAAATTATTCTTTAAGTGTTGCTGATATTGTAAAAGTAAATGAAGGAGAATTGAAAATCATAAATGAATTATTTTTTAATTTGCACTTTGATATTCAGTTTATTTCAAAAAGAGTTATGGATCATTTCAATATAAAATTTCTTTGCGTAACGCTTGGAGAAAAAGGATCATATATTTTTGATGAAAATAATTTTTCGTTTGTAAAAGCAAAGGATGATAAAATAATTGATTCTGTTGGTGCCGGAGATGCATTTTCTGCAATTTTGTGTTTGGGAATTTTACATAATTTCAATTTGGAAAAAATTAATGAACTTGCTTCCCAATTCGCTTTCGAAATTTGTCAAATTCAAGGAGCACTTCCTGAAGATGAAAAATTTTATAAACAGTCCATTTTTATTAATTAATCCAAAATCGAAAGTGCTAAAATAAACATTAATATTCCTAAAATTGCGGCTGCAATAAAAACAAATTTTATTTCACCTAACACAAAGAAAAGCCCCATCAATATTGGTCCTAGTGTTTGTCCTAATCTTAAAACCATTCCATTTATTGACATAAATGCGCCGCGTTGTTGAATCGGTGCGAGTCCTGTTAATATTGTTTGCGAAGTTGGAATATTTATGCCGTGTGCAATCCCGAAAATTACAATTGGAATTAGCAAAAGCCAAATATTTGCAGCAAACGGAATAAATAAAAGTGCAATAGCATAAATTAAAAATGAAAAAGATAAAAGATTCTTTTCATTGAATTTTTTGTTTAATCTGCCAAGTTGCGATGAAACTAATGCAGTTGTAATTGACATTGCGGACATTACAATTCCAATCTCAAAAGATGATGCTGAAAATGAATGTGAAAGTAAAATCGGTAAGTAAGTTAGATATGCTCCGTATAAAATTATAAATGTAACAACGCTTGCGGTAAAAAGCAGTAATACTTTTTTATCTCGAACATTTTTCCATGCACTTAAAAGGTATTCACCGAATTTTTGTTCATTTTTAATTGCCGGACTATTTAAAAAGAATAAGACGATCAAACCAATTGGAATTGCTAAAAATGCAAGTACAAAAGGATAATTCCAACTGAGTAAAGCCAATGCGCCGCCAATAGAAGGATAACTTGCGGTTCCAATACTTAATACACTTGCATTATAACCCATTGCTTCAGTACGATCTTTTCCGGAAAAAATATCTCCTATCAAAGTGACATTCAGCGAACCAAGTGATGCAGCTCCAATTCCCTGCAAGAATCTTACAAATAGTAATAATTCAAAATTGTAAATAAAAGTACAAACTCCACCGGCAATTCCGAATAAAAAAAGTGCCGGAACCAAAATTCTTTTTCTACCATATCTATCGGCTAAAATCCCTAGAACAGGAGTTAAAAACACTCCCGGCAAAGTAAATACTGTTATCAATAAGCCGATTTTCTGCGGAGAAATATTTAATTGTTTTGCAATTTGCGGAAATGCAGGGGTTACGCTTGCAACTCCCAAAACTGACATTAAAGTCACGAGAAAAAGAATTTGAAGATTTTTATTTTGATATACTTTCATAATATTTTTATTCGTAAATGTAACAGCCCGCTCTCTCAGGATGATCTTCAATCAATTGATCGCTTTTAGCTTTTCTGATTATAAAAAGAATTGTAAAATCGCCGCCTGCAACGGCTGTAAATATAATTCCAAAGTAAAGCAGCCATGCATTTCCGGTGATTATCGCAATTATGGAAGGAATAATTCCCAAAATAATTCCTGGTAAAATTGTTCCTGCCCTGTAAACTTTTGCCTTAACCGGATTTTTACAATGCGCGTAAGGAGTTAAGAATTTCCAGTTGATGCCGAATTTTATATCACTTAGTTTTTGTTTTCCAAAAATCAGCCAGCCAAATCCGTGAAGCAATTCATGAACAATTGTACCAATAATTAAAACCGGAATTAAATTCGTGAGATAAAAAAAATCCATGAAACTTGCTGAAGTTAAATTTGAATTCCACATTAAAACAAATGGAATTAAAATTACTGCAACCGATAAAATTAATATGGGAATGCTTAATAAATTTACCATTGCAATCGAAACCGAAAGATCTTTTTTCTGCACTTTGAAATTCCCAAAATAAAAAAAGCCGCAGTATTTGCGGCTTAAAAATAAAAATAATTTTTACTTAATTCAAAATTGCTATTGCCAAATTTAATGCGGCGGCATAAGTAACCCACAATAAATATGGGATCATCAAATATGCTGAGAGCTTTTTAACTTTTGTAAAAAATAAGATCGTAATAATTATTGCAGCCCAAAGCAAAACAATTTCAATAAAGCCAAGCCAGGGCATTCTGAAATAAAAGAAAACATAAGACCAAAGTGCATTCAGAAATAATTGCAAATAAAAGAAAATTAATGAACTTTTAAAATACTGATTATCATGAACTCCGCGATTAGTCTTTACTTTCCGGTTTTGCCAAATTAAATAAAGCGCAATTCCCATTAATGTATAAAGTAAAATCCAAACCGGACCGAAAAGCCAATCCGGAGGAGTAAACCAGGGTTTTTCCAAAGTTTGATACCAGGAATCAACAGAAGATTGAGTTGCAAACATTCCCAAAATTCCCGCAGCCTGGCAAATTAAAATAGCAAGTAAAAGTTTACCGATTTTCGGAAGCATAAATTCAACACCAAATTATTCAACAAAACATTTAAATAACTTAACTTATTTTAAAATTTTATCAAACAGAAAACAAATAAATTACAAATTAATTTTTAGAAGATTTCCGGCAACACAATCAATATGTCCGGAGTTTGTCCCGCAGCAACCTCCTACGATTTTCAAAGATTTTTTTTTCATTAATGAATTCATTGATCTTGCAAACTCTTCCGGCTCTTCGCTATCTAATTCAGTTGCGCCATCCAATTCTTCAGGAGTTTTTTTCGAGGTGTTTGCCTGAATTCCTAAAATTCTTTTTTGAAATTCCGGAGTGACAAATTTCATAGCGCTTTCAAGCACTTCGGGATGAATGCAATTTAACATAAATCCGAGCGGCTTTGGTGAAATTTCACTATCAATTATTTCAATTGCTTTTTCAAGCGGAGTACCGTCAAGTAAATTTCCGTTTGGACGAATTATAAAGCTGATTATATAATCCAAATTAGTTTGAGCCATCGCACGCGCAATTCCTTTTGCTTCGGAAATTTCAGGCAGTGTTGAAGCTATCAAAAAATCAACTCCCGCCAATGCCAATTTTTCCTGCTGATATTTTTGATAATCGTAAGAATCAAATTCATTTAAAGCTGTTTTTGGATCATACGCATCATTTGCACAACCGGAAAGTCCTCCGATAAATATTTTTCCGGAATATTCACCGGATTGATTTCGAATTTCATTTAAAAATTTGAAATTTTCTCCGTTAATATCTTTTCCGGCAAATTCAGAGTTTTGAATATTTTTATAACTTGCACGCCAGGTTGGAGTTAAAATTATCATCGGCAGATTTTTGTTTTTCCCGATAGCTATATAACTTTTGTAAATTTCTGTCAAAAATTCTTTTTTATCTTTTTCAAAAATAAAAGTAGAATTTAGCAGAGTTTCGTGAAGTTTGAAATCTGATTCTCTTCTGATTATCTCAATTATTGAGCCTTCAGTAAGAAGAATATTTTCTTTTGATAGAGCTTCTTTGAATCTCATATAATAAAATTATTAATTTTGAATTTCGAAATCTCAATTTTATTGAATGCTAATTCCGATCAGTAAAATCAAGGTTATCATTAAATAAAAAATTCCTGAAGATTCAGGAATTTTGTAAAATTATTTTGAAATATTTTTAATGAAGTTTAACTTTTTCTTCAACATTTTTAAGAATTGATTCATCTTTTATCAAACCTAAAACTGCCTGAACATCATCATAAATTACCCGGTCGTGCTCAAGCGGCGGAACAACTTTTCTAATAGTATCATAAGCAATCGAAGTTCCTTCTCCGCATTTCAATGGTTTATGAAATTCAACACCTTGTGCGGCAGTCATTAATTCAATTGCTAAAACGGATTGTAAATTCTGCATTATTTTATAGCATTTTTGCGAAGCGATTGAGCCCATTGAATTGTGATCTTCCTGATTTGCAGAAGTCGGAATTGAATCAACGCTTGCGGGATGTGCAAGAACTTTATTTTCACTTACCAAACTTGCAGCAGTATATTGCGCAATCATTAATCCGGAATTTAATCCGCCTTTAACGGCAAGGAATCTCGGTAATCCGCTTAAAGCACCGTTTACCATTCTTTCTGTTCTGCGTTCGGAAACATTTGCAAGTTCAGATAGTGCAATTGCAAGAAAATCCATTGCCAGAGCCATTGGCTGTCCGTGAAAATTTCCGCCTTCGATATGTTCGTGAGTTACTGGAAAAATTAATGGATTATCATTTGCAGAATTTATTTCGATTTCTACTTTGCCGCAAACGTATTCAACAGCATCGCGGCTTGCACCATGAATTTGCGGAATGCAACGGAGCGAATATGCATCTTGTACTTTGTTGCAATTTTGCAAATGTGATTTTCTAATTTCACTCTCGTGAATTAAAGTAAGCATATTTTGAGCTGTTTCAATTTGTCCTTTATACGGACGCAAATGATGAAGTTTGAGATCATAAGCTTTATCAGTTCCTTTCAATGCTTCGTGTGAAAGCGCCGCGCTAATATCAGCAATTTTGATCAATTTTTTTGCCCAAATACAATTATAAACTGCAAATGAAGTCATCATTTGAGTTCCGTTGATCAAAGCCAGACCTTCTTTTGCACCAAGTTTTACAGGGGTCAAATCGAATTTTGCCAATCCTTTTTCAACAGGAATAATTTCAGAATTTTTTGAATTTTCATCCAAAACATTTTCAATAATCTGAACCCTTCCCTTTCCGATCATTGCCAAAACCAAATGCGAAAGTTGTACAAGATCTCCGCTTGAACCAACCGACCCTTGAGATGGCACTACAGGAGTAATATTATTATTCATCATTGAGATGAGCAATTGCAAAGTTGAAAGTTTAATTCCGCTGTAACCCTTAGCCAATGCATTTGCGCGTAGCAGCATCATTATTTTAACAATAAAAGGCGGAAGAAAATCTCCGGTACCGACTGAATGACTCAAAATCAGATTTTCCTGAAGTTCTTCCAGATCATCGTGCGAAATTTTAACGTTTGCAAATTCGCCGAATCCCGTTGTAACTCCATAAATAACCTGATCGCTTTCAACCCATTGTTCAATAGTTTTGCGTGCGCGAACAACATTAATTTCGGCATCTTTAGAAAGAACAACTAACGGATTTTCCTTAAGGAAAAATTCAATTTTTTCCAGAGATAATGAATTCCCATCAATTTGTAACGTTTTGCGTTCCATTTACAATTCTCTTTATTTTATTTGTTGTTGCATTATCGGCTTTAAATTTAATTACAATTTTTTCATCATAATTTACCGAGATCACTTCTGCCATTTCATGAATTTGCGCCGCAATTTTACTTTGATTGTGTTCAAGTTCAATTGTTTCTACTTTAAATTCAGATTCAACTATCTTTAAAATATGTTCTTTCAATTTCGGAATATTAATTCCGCGTGCAGCAGAAATAAAAACAGCGTTATTAAATTTGTTTGCAATATGCTGAATTTTATCTCTATCTTCAAGCGCATCAACTTTATTAAATACTTTTATTTGAGTTTTTTTATCTGCGCCAAGTTCTTTTAAAGTTTGCTCAACAACTTCAATATGATCTTCAAAATAAGGATGCGAAACATCGATCACGTGTAAAATTACATCTGCTTCACGGACTTCATTCAAAGTGCTTTTAAATGATGCAACCAAATGATGCGGAAGTTTTCTAATAAATCCAACCGTATCACTTAACAATATTTTTTGATTGTTATCAAGATCTAAAACTCTTGTTGTGGAATCCAAAGTTGCGAACAACTTATTTTCAGCAAGAACATCAGCATTTGTAAGCAAATTAAGTAAAGTTGATTTTCCCGCATTTGTGTAACCGACAAGTGAAGCGCGAACAAAATTATCTCTGTTTGCAACGCGGGTTTGTCTTTGTGATTCAAATTTTTCGAGCTTTTCTTTGAGCACACTAATACGTGTTCTGATAATTCTTCTATCAGTTTCGATCTGAGTTTCACCGGGCCCTTTAGTTCCAATTCCGCCGTATTGTTTGGAAAGGTGAGTCCAGGCGCGCGTTAATCTCGGAAGCATATATTGAAGCTGCGCAAGTTCAACCTGAGTTTTAGCTTCTTTTGTTTTTGCGCGTGATGCGAAAATATCCAAAATCAATCCGCTTCTATCAACAATTTTTTTATTGATAAGTTTTTCCAAATTTCTTACCTGAACCGGATTCAAATCATCATCAAAAATAACTAGATTTACATCATTCATTTCAACCAGCTGAACTAATTCTTCTGCTTTTCCTTTTCCGATATAAAATGCCGAATCAATTCTGCTTCTATCCTGAATAACTTTCATCACGGTTTCTGCGCCGGCAGTTTCGGCAAGCATTTCAAGTTCATCAAGATGTTCTTCAACAACATCTTTTGTAAATTCATGTGTGTTTAACGATACTAATATAGCTCTTTCGATCGTATCTTGTTTTATATCTATCATCTTTTCCTTTTTTTACAGCTGTCAGCTTTCAGCGATCAGCATTCAGTTTATTATAGTTTAAAGTTTTCACTTTATATTTTTTTGAATAATTACTGTAAAATTCCGGTAAAGTCCAGAATATTTTTTTAAGTCAGAGTTAATAAATCTTTGCAACTTGTTATTTAATATTACAATTCATTTTTCAAACTTTTTATCTTTTTATTTACAGAAAAATAAACAATAATTAATTTAAATTAGTTGCTAAATCTTTCTTTGCGCTGCGTGAAATAATCATTTCCAAAAGTGCTAAAATCAACGCAATTATCAAAAATAAACGCCACAATTCAGAGCCGAATCTTGCTTGCCGTATTTCTTCAGAAAAATTTTCATCAGCATTTAATTCAATAAGATTTCCCTTAAAATTAACCTGCTGTAAATAATTTTCAAAATCGGATCTGCTTAATTTTTGTACATCTGATTCAAGCGGATTTACATTTACCGAAAAATAATCGGTCAAAGTTTCTCCCGAAAATACTTTATAATTTCCGGCGATGTTACTGTTTTCATAATTCAAAAAACCTGATCTGCCTTGAACTTCAGCAATTTCCTCAATGCCGTTTGGTTTAACTATTTTTACCTGCGGCAAATTTGAATTTCCTGAATTTACAATTGCATTTTCACCTGCAATAAAATCTTTAACACGGTTTTCTTTTGATGAAAGATAATAAACTGATTTTGTAATTAAAGGTGCAAAAATTGCCTTGAGTGCAAAATTATTCCAATCAAAATTTATGGCGGAATTAATTAGTAAAATCTTTCCACTGCCGGATTTATATTCGCTGAAAAACGAACTCCGATCAATTAATGAAATTATAGATTTTCCAATTCCTTGAGTTGGAATTTTAAAGTATTTGTAAATCTCAGGAGATTCAATTTGTTTCTTTGAATTTTCTTCAAAAAGATTTAAGAATATTGGATGTTGAAAATCAACAATATCAAAAACAGCCGCGTTATTTTCATTCCCGCTAATAATATTTTGAGCTTGCGGAATTGATAAATCTTTTATCATTTGATTAAAATCATTTAGTTGTGAATTTTCCGAAGGAATTATTAATGCTCCGCCGCCGCTTAAAATATAATTTTTAAAATTTTGCTGATTTGTTTCACCTTCAATTATCAGCACATCAAAATTGGAAAGTTCAGTTCCGGAAATTCTGCTTAACTCTCTTTTAGTAATTTCTATATTCTCCTTTGATGCAGCGGTTATAGCAAGTTCTATGAAATTTTGCCCGGAAATATTTGTTGTAAACAATCCGACTGATATTTTTTCAGGGATATAAAAACTCAAATATTTTCCGTTATCCTGTAAAATATCATCATCTTCAAGTTCGATACTTATTTCAATTAAGCCTTCATTGCGTAAAACCGTTTCAAAATCTACAGGAATTGCTTCTCCGTTTTTTATATTTATACTTTGTTGCGCGCTTCTTTCACCATTGATAAATAAGGACGCAATGAAATTATTTACGGGCTGCTCACCATAATTTTTTACAAAAGCGGTAAAATTAATCGGTTTATTTTTTTCAAAAATTTGGTTTTGAATTTTGATGCTGTCGATTCCCAAATTGAAAATTGTTTTACCGGAAAAATCAAATTTGTACAGCTTAACATTCTCGTTTAAAATTTCGCCAAGATTTGAAACCTGTTCGCCCGGATTTGTTAATCTTGATTTTTGAAAATCTGAAAGCAGATAAATTTCCTTATTGAAATTTTCTGAGTTATCCAATAATTGCGCGGCTTTTGTAATTGCGGAATTAATTGCAAAACTTGCATCGCTTAATTCAACTGCATCAACTTGTTTTATAAATTCAGAAATATTTGAAACCGGATTTATTTCATCATCATTTATATTTTCAGATGTTAACAAATAAAGCGCATCACCTTCCTGAAATTCATTTATTAAATTTTTAATTGTTTGTTTTGCGCTATTGAAATATGAACCTTTTTCATCCACTACTGACATACTAATTGTATTATCCAAAACAAAAATTGCAGTTGTTTTTGCCGATGAAGTTGTGCCGCCAATCGCAAATCCCTTTATTGTAGGGCGTGCAAATGATGTTACGATAAAAATAATAATCAATATTCTAAGTGCAAGCAAAAGCCATTGTTTGAACTTTATTTTCCTGATTTTATTTTTCTGCATTTCTTTCAAAAATGAAAGTGTGCTGAATTCAACTTTTTTAAGTTTGCGTAAATTTAAAAGATGAAGCAAAACCGGAATAGCAGTTGCAATCAATCCAAACAATATTGCGGGATTTAGAAAAGTCATTTATTAAATTTGATTCCTTTTAGCTTGTATAATTTCGTTGTAATAATCAATTACTTTATCAGTTAAATAATCAATATCAAAATTTTCAACTGCTCTTTTTCGTGCGTTTAGTCCAAATTCATTTCGTAAAGTTTCCGAATTAATTAATATTTCAATTTTTTCTTTCAGATCTTTTGCATTTTGCTTTTCAAAAAGATATGATGTTACGCCATCAACAGCAATATCCAAAACTCCATCCGATTTTGAACAAACCGATGGCTTACCCATTGCCAATGCTTCGGCAAGTGCAATTCCAAAAGCTTCAGAGTGGGATGGAAAAACAAAAATATTAAGTGCGCCCAAAATTTCGGGAGTATCGCTTCGGAACCCAGTAAATATTACTTTATCTTTAATTCCGTAATTTTCAACTAGTGATTTAATTTCCTTTGCATAATTTTCTTCATTGCGGCTTGCTTCGCCGACAATCATAAATTTTAGATTATCATATTTTTTCAAGAGTTCATTTGCGGCAAATAAAAATTCTTCATGACCTTTTCCTTTGCTGAATCTTGCCATCATTCCTATTAGAATTTCATTTTCATTTATATAAAATTCATTGCGGATTTTGTTCCCGTCAACTTTATCCGGGTCAAATTTTTTGGTATCAACTGCATTATGCAAAAGTTTTATTTTACTTTCATTAAGCGGAGTTGTATCAATTAAATTTTGTTTGATAACATTGCTTATCGCAAATGCCACATCCAATCTTTTGTAAATAAATTTATGCAGAAAATCTTTTTTAACAATAAACGAGCCCATCTGTTTTGTAAGCAATAACGGAATTTTTACATTCGCAATTTTTAATGCAGGGACCAAAACCCAAAGATCTTTTGATGCCTGCGAATGAACGAGATTAAATTTACCTTCCTTAATTAACTTTGAAATTTTGATTGATTCAATTAAGTGAAAATATCCTGATGATCTACTTCTGTGCGTTACAATGCCTGATTTTATTGCTTCATGATGAATTTTAGAATCCGGGTAACAAAGTAATTCAGTTTGAATATTTCGTTTTAATAATTGTTGAACGGCGTGAACGGTAAACATTTCCATACCGCCCCAAGAACGGGAAAGACAAGAATAAAGTATTTTCATAAATCAGTAAATCTTTTTAAGTTTCGCTCCTTTGAAATAATGGCTTAAAATCTCATCGAATTTGTAACCGATTTCAGCCATAACTGCAGCACCAATTTGACAAAGTCCAACTCCATGTCCCCAGCCTGCACCTTTAATAATGAACTTTTGCGGAATTCCATTTTCGATATTTTGCTTTGTAAAAATTACCGCAGAACTGTATAAATGTGTATTAGAAAGTATCCTTCGTATTTCTAATTCCTTTCCGACTATCATAGTTTTTTTTGTGCCGATAATTTTCAACTTGATAATACGTGATGAATTTCCTCTTTCAACCGGGATAAGATCTAAAATTTCGCCGAAATCAATTCCGCTTTTCTTGTTTATTAACTCCGAAATTTCTTTTTGCGAATATTCAATTTGCCATCTGTAAAAATCTTTTGTTTTCTGATCATAATCCTGTAAAACCTGAGAAAGAATTTTTGCATCTTTAGTATTGCAAAATGCCTGAGGCTCGCTCAATATCCATTTGTCGGCATTTTTTTCATTTGAAAAATCGAGATTAAAATTATCAGGAACGTATTTATAATCAATAATAGAAGTTAAATATGGATGCTGAACCGCTTCCCAAACATTTTCAAAAGATTCTGAAATTCCGCCGCAAGATTTTGAATATCTAGTATCACAAATTTTTTCCTGATATAAAAGAACAACTCCTCGTGTAATATTTATCGCTTTTCTTACAGCATCATTATAAACTTTTGTAATTCCCTGGTAACGCTGGCAATGATCATCCGCGCAAACATCAAAATTACTATGTGATCCTCTATCGTACCATTTTATAAATTCATTTTCATTTTTGAATACATTTATTTCATCTTCACTTTGTTCAATGTTTATGCGGGTTCTGCTTAATTGCGCCAAAAGCCAACTGCGCGAAATCACTGCGTGCGCTTTTAATAATTCGAGTGAACTGCTCGCACTCATTTCAGATGAAATTACGCTTGTTAAATAAAGTTCTAACGGAATTGAATTGACTACTGTAATTTTATCTGCATCTTTTATTAATTTTAGCGAACCCACAAATCTTTGATTTTCTTTTTGCTGCCAGTGAAAATTGATCCCGATAATTACATCGCGAATTAAAAATGATTCAGATGAAATATCACTTGGAATAAAAATAATTTCGTTTGTGGATCTGTAAATTTTTTGTCCGTTATCAATAACGATCGTATCATCTTCAATTTTTGCTGTATATCTTCCGCTAAAATTTTCATCAAATCCGAACGAATTAAAATCGCCGTAAAGTTCAAATTTAATTTCATTGCCTGATAAAATTCCAACATTAACAACCGGTTCTTTCATAAAACTTTTCAATTCCTTATTCTTCAATCCAACCGTTTAAAAATTCCTGCCTGTTTTTCGGTAAAAATTCTACAATTCTATACTCAGCCAAATTCTTTTTTTGATAAGGATCATCTTTAAAAAACCTTTCAATTTCTTCTTTCGAATTTTCTTTTGCAATAATAATTCCGCCGGTTCTTGGCACTTGCGGACCCGACATCAATAAAATTCCTTTTGCGTAACCTTGCTGTAAATATTCGCGGTGTTCCAAAGTGGTTTCTTCAATTTTTTCGATCGGCGCAATATATTTTATTTCAACAATAAAATGCTTCATAAAATTTCCAAAATATTTAATCTTATTTTGTAACTTATAAAGTTTATTTGCTATTCGCAAGAATTGATATTTAATTTTTTCTAATAATTTCGGATATTATAACTTATTTATATTTACACTTAAACTTTTAATCTCAGTGAAAGATTTTTTAGTATGATAGAAAAGAAATTTGCCGTAATACTTTTTTACAAATATGTTAAAATTAATGAACCTGAACTTTTGCATAAAGAGATGTTCGAATTTTGTGAAGCCAATAATATTTTGGGAAGAATTTTCATTTCCGGAGAAGGAATAAACGGTACTGCTTCAGGATTGAAAAGCGATATTGAAAAATATAAAAATTTTCTTCGTTACAGATCTTTTTTTGCAGATCTTATTTTTAAAGAAGATGAAAGTTTTTCGCATGCTTTTTCAAAACTTCATATCAGAATAAAAAAAGGAATTGTAAACTCTGGATTAGAAAATGTGATTCCCGGTAGCGGCAGTAAAAGAATTTCTCCTGAAGAACTAAAAAATCTTTTTGAATCTAAGGAAGATTTTGTAATTGTTGATGCCCGGAATTGGTACGAAAGTAAAATCGGCAAATTCAAAAATGCCGTAACTCCGCCGATGGAAAACTTCAGAGATTGGAAAAAAGCCGTTGATGATTTAAAAGAATTAAAAGATAAAAAAATTGTAACTTATTGTACCGGCGGAATCCGTTGTGAAAAAGCTTCTGCATATATGGCGGCGCAAGGATTTGCAAATGTTTTTCAGCTTGATGGCGGAATTATCAATTACACAAAAAAATTTCCCGATACTTTTTGGGAAGGAAGCATTTTTGTTTTTGATGAAAGAAGAATTGTTGAACCGAATTCAAAAGATGAATTGAAACATATTGCCGAATGTTATTTTTGCGGAACAAAAACTTCATATTATATAAATTGCCATAATCAGGATTGCGATAAAATTTTAGTATCTTGTCATAATTGTAAAACCGAAAACGATTATTGCTGCAGCGATGAATGCAGAAAATCGCCAAATAAAAGGAAAAGAATTCACGGCTGATTTTATTTAAGGAATTTCAAAATGAAAATATTTTATGTTGTGCTGATATTTACTTCAATTATTTTTACTTCGTGCAAAGATAAAAAAAGTGAAATTCCCGAGCTTTACAAAAAAGCTGATTTGCATTTCAATCAAAATGAATTTGAAAAAGCTGCTGAAGTTTACAATGAAATAATTAAAATTGATTCAAGTGAAGAGAACGCCTGGTTTTACAGGGCTTCTGCTAATTTTAATCAAAGCAAATTTGATGAAGCGTTAAAAGATTATTCGAAAGTAATCGAGTTGGACTCCGTAAATATAATGGCTTACGATGCACGCGGAATTTCTAATTACAATCTCGGGAATTACGAAGCCGCGCTAAAAGATTTTGATAAAGTAATTTCGATAAATCCGAGTTTCAGAGATTCATATAACAATCGCGGATTTACAAAAGTAAAGTTGAAAAATTATGAATCGGCAATTTCGGATTATGAAAAAGCGATTGAAATTTACGAAGCCGACCCGCGCGTTTATTACAATTTAGGCGCCGCTAAAGATAGTTTGAAAGATTATAAAGGTGCATTAAAAAGTTATGATAGAGCCATTGAAATTTTTCCAAACGGTGCCGACACTTACATTGCTCGCGGCTTGGTTTATATTAAAATGAAAAATAATAAATTGGCTTGTTCGAATTTTCAAAAAGCAAAAGAATTAAATTCACCTGATGCGGATGCATATTTGCAAAAATATTGTGCAAAATAATTTTTGAAAATTTAAAACAAAAAAGTCATTCCGTGAAATTTGGAATGACTTTATAAATATTATTTAATAATTAAATTATTTTTTATAACCAACAACCGTGATACTGAAAATTCCAATTTTATTTTCACGAAACGTTTTAATTTCCTCATCGTTTAAATAATCTTGTAAATCTTCATCCGGAAGCTCAATAACTTTTGTCCTTTTAATTTCAACATTTTCAAATCCGGATTTTAAAATTATTTTCAGATAATCATCTTGCTGAATTGCACCTGAAACACATCCGGCGTACATTTCCGCGCTTTGTTTTAACTTTTCCGGTAAATCTCCTTTAACTACAATATCTGAAACACAAAAATGTCCGCCTGATTTTAGTATTCTATTAATTTCGGAAAATGCTTTATCTTTATCAGGAACCAAATTCAAAACGCAATTGCTAATCACAACATCAGCTGTATTTTCTTCAAGCGGAATATTTTCAATTTCGCCTGATTTGAATTCAACATTTTTGTAGCCTAATTTTTCTTTGTTATTGTTTGCTTTCTTTAACATTTCATTTGAAAAATCTATTCCGATCAATTTTCCTTCTTCACCGGCAAAAGGATAAGCAACGAAAATATCATTTCCAGCACCTGAACCTAGATCTACTACAACATCGCCTTTTTTAATTCCCGCAAATTCGGTTGGAACTCCGCATCCTAATCCCAGATCAGCATCTTTTACATAACCTTCAAGTTGAGTGTAATCATCCTGCATAATTGAATAATCAATAACCTTTGAACTTCCGCAGCAGCAACCGCAATCTTCACTATTTTGAACAGCTATCTGCGAATATTTTTCCTTAACGGATTGTTTAATTTCTTCGTTTGATTTCATTTTTTATCCTTTCTGAGTTACTTCTAAAATTTTATTTAGTAGCATTTACTTTTATAAATTTATTTTACTTATTGAAAAGCAAATTAAGATTTTAACATTTTACGGACAAACATCCGGCGCTTTAATTGTACCTTGCTCAACTTCCCCACCGAAATATTTTTTCTGAATCCAAAGTGAAACATTGACAAGCGCAATTAAAACCGGAACTTCAACCAATGGACCGATTACAGCGGCAAAAGCTTCACCGGAATTTATTCCGAATACCGCAATTGCAACAGCGATCGCAAGTTCGAAGTTATTACTTGCTGCCGTAAATGAAAGCGTTGCTGACTTTGAATAATCCGCCCCGACTTTTTTACCCATAAAAAACGATACGATAAACATTACTATAAAATAGATCACAAGCGGAATTGCAATTCTTACAACATCCAATGGAATTTTTACGATGTACTCGCCTTTTAGTGAAAACATTACAACTATTGTAAACAAAAGTGCTATCAAAGTTATTGGTGAAATTTTAGGAATGAATTTCTTTTCGTACCATTCTTTTCCTTTTAACTTTAATCCGATAAATCTTGTTAGCATTCCGCCGAAAAACGGAATTCCCAGATAAATCAAAACACTTTCGGCAATTTGTCCGATTGTAATATTCACCGCAAAAGTTTGAAGCCCGAGCCAGTTTGGTAAAACCGTCAAAAATATATAAGCGTAAACCGAAAAGAAAAGCACCTGAAAAATGGAATTGAAAGCTACAAGTCCTGCAGCATATTCAGTATCGCCTTTTGCAAGTTCATTCCAAACAATAACCATTGCAATGCAGCGCGCAAGCCCTATCATTATTAGTCCCGCCATATATTCGGGGTAATCCTGCAAAAATATTACAGCAAGAGCGAACATCAGAACCGGTCCAACGATCCAATTTTGCACTAACGATAATCCGATAACTTTTACATTTTTAAAAACATCCGGAAGTTCTTCATACTTTACTTTTGCAAGCGGCGGATACATCATTAAAATCAATCCAATCGCAATCGGGATATTTGTTGTACCGCTTTGAAATGAATTCCAAAAATTTACAATCCCGGAAAATAAATAACCCGAAAAAACTCCGATGAACATTGCCAGGAAAATCCACAGAGTTAAATAACGATCTAAAAATGAAAGTTTTTTTGTTAATGTTGACATATTTTTGTTTATAATTAAAAGCTTTTTGTATTTAGTTTAAAAACAATAAATTCTGATTTATCTTTTTAAAAGATTTTTTATTTAAAACTTTGAATCTTTCCATTTTTATATTTCACTCATTTATAGCTTTGTAGAATTCATAAAAATCGTATTGAATTTCATCGCGAACTTTTCTAAATACAGCAAGAATTTCTTCTTCTGTACCTTTTGATTCCGCAGGATCTTCAAAACCCATATGGAACTGTTCCATAACATCGCCTGAAAATACGGGACAAGTTTCCTTCGCATTATCACAAACTGTGATCACATAATCAAAAGATTTATCTAAATATTTCTCCACATTTTCTGGTACACCCATACTAATATCAATTCCCAACTCGCTCATAACTTGAATTGCTTTTGAGCTGACTTTACTTGCCGGATTTGTTCCTGCCGAAAAAACTTCCAATTCATTATCAAATGATTTTAAAAATCCTTCGGCCATTTGGCTTCTGCAAGAATTTCCGGTGCAAAGAATTAAAATTCTTTTTTTCATAATTACCTTTCTTTATTTCGTTAATTACCGAATTATTTACAGCATATTAATATTCTGTTAACCCCGTCCACTTTTTCTTTATCGGAATCAATTGTTTCATCATTTGCAAACCACAATGGCAGCATTGCTAAAACCGAAATAACAATCGGATCGCCCGGTTTCGGATTTATAAAATAATTAACCCACTTTCCATCTTTTTCTTCAAGTATAAATCCTGAACTTTTCAATATATTTAGATGTTGTGAAACCGTTGAGTTAGCAAGTTTAAGAACTTCACGGATTTCACAGACACATAACTTTTTTTCTTGTAGCATTTTCAATATTCTTAATCTGTTAGAATCAGATAAAGCCTTAAATATTTTTACTTTTTCTTCCATGTCATATTTCTGATTATTTTATTTAATTCTCATTTCGTTATCTGACGAAATATAATAATCGATAATTTATTTGTCAACTATTTATTTTAGTATTTTATTTACGCACACAAATTTTTCTTTAATCTTTTTTAGTAGTTTGTTATATTTTTTAAAATACCTGATGGGAGATGCGAAAATTAATTTTTATATTTTTGATTTTTATTTCATTGAAAATTACGGGACAAAATTCCAAATCAATAATATTTTCTGAAATAATGTTCAGCTCGGCAGATAATTCCGAATTTATTGAACTTTATAATTTATCTGAAAATGAAATCGACCTTTCGCAATTTACAATTCAATATTTAAGTTACACTGACAGAATTGTTAGCGCGGGCTCAGGCACAATTCTCAAACCGAAAACTTTTGCAGTCATTTTTGAAGGAGATTATGATTTTCAAAACGGAATTTATTCAGACAAAATTGTGCAAGATGCATTGATCCTCAAAATTTCCGATAACTCTTTTGGCAGCAGCGGAATGGCAAACACATCTGACAGAACCCTGATTTTACTGCACAACAATGATACTTCTGATGTTTATACTTACTCCGCAAATAATATATCTAGAATTTCAGATGAGAAAATTGACTTATCCGGAAATAATTCTAATGAGAATTGGAGCAATTCGAAAATTCAAGATGGAACTCCCGGAGCAATAAATTCAGTATCTCCCAAACAATTTGATATTTCTTTAATTGATTTTACTCCGCAATTTTCTATTACCGGAAATTCAATTTCCTTTTTAATCAAGATGATAAATCCTGCAAGTGATAATGCAAATTTTTCATATTCAATTTATGAAGATGAAAATCTGGATTCACTTTCAGAGAATCATCTTTATACTTCCGGGTATTATTTTATTTCTTCAAATGATTCTTTACAGATCCAATCTGAATTCACAATTCAAAATTTTAAAAGTTCAAAAGGAATTTTAATTCAATTAAATTTTGAAGAAGATGAGGATACCACAAATAATTTTATCTATAAGATTATTCAACCATTTTACAATTATAATGATGTTGTTATAAATGAAATTATGTATCAACCGCAAAACGGTGAACCAGAGTGGATAGAAATTTACAATAATTCAAATGATACAATTGATGTATTTAACTGGAGTATAAACGATTTATTTACAACTCCGACTAAAGTTTCCGTAAAAGAAAAATTATTAATATTACCGCAATCTTATTTTGTTTTTGCAAAAGACACGACAATTATTTTGCATCATAATATTGAAGATATAGATTTTCATAAAATTATTTTACCCGTTTTAAACAACGACAGGGATGCCGTAATCATAAAAGATGCTTATGGAAATTTGATTGATTCTGTTTATTACAATTCACAAATGGGTGGTAGAAATGGATTTTCTCTCGAAAGGATTTTGTTTGAAGAAAGTTCAAATGATGCCGGTAATTGGGGCACTTCCAAAGATATTGAACAAAGTACGCCGGCGCGAAAAAATAGTTTGGCACCAAAGAATTTCAATGTTTCGATCAATGATATTTTCACAATTCCGCAGTTTCCTGAAAAAGATGAAGAATTTCAAATCGGTGTAAGAATTTCTAACAAAGGAATTTCCACTGCTGAAAATATTCTATTGCATTTTTTTCATAAAAATTTAAATGACGATGAATTTTTATTTTTTGATGAAACAATGATACAAAGGTTACTACCCAATGAAACTGTTGATATTATTACACGAAATTCACTTTTGTTAAATGATACTTTCGAAATTAAAATAGTTTTAATTTTTGAAAATGATGAAGATTCTTCCGATAATTCGCAAAGTATAATTATTGATCCGTCTTATAATTATAACTCGATTATAATAAATGAATTTATGAATATACCAAATGCCGGATTTCCGGAATGGATTGAAATATTTAATGCTGGAAATTCTGAAATTAATTTAAAGAATTGGAGTATCTCTGATCTACTTCCTAATGAAACCGGAGCAATAATTAGCAGTGACGATCTGATAATTTATCCGGGTGAATATTTGATAATTGCAAACGCTCCCGGACAAATTTCCTTTACAGACTCAATAAATATTGTTAACGCTAAATTTGGTGCACTCGGGAATTCCGAAGATGGAATTATATTGCGTGAGGCAAACGGAAAAATAATCGACAGCATTTCCTATAATGCTAATTGGAAATTCAAAAGAGGATTTTCACTCGAAAGAATTAATGATTTTAGCAAACCAACCATTTCAGAAAATTGGAACATTTCATTTATTCAAAACGGCACTCCCGGGAAAATAAACTCGAATTTTTATGCTGAAAATATTGATCAAAACTCACTTGTTATAAATGAAATTATGATTGCGCCTGCTGCAGGAAATGCTGAATTTATTGAACTTTATAACATTACAGATGATTCAGTAAATCTTGCGGGACTAAAAATATTTACAGACCAGGAAAACTATTTAACTGTAAGTTCTTTGAATTTCATTTTACCTCCCGGATCATTTTTCGTGATTGCTGATGATTCTTCAATTTTCAAAAACTATGAAATTCAGAATGATTTAGTATTCATTCCTGATGAAAATTTTGATCTAAGAAATTCTTCCGGATCAATAATGTTAAAAGATTTTTTTAACAAAACCATTGATTCTATTACTTATAATGAAGATTGGTATAATAAAAACATTGCCAATTATTCACAAAATTCATTGGAAAAAATTTCTCCTTTGCTCGATACAAACAATAAATTCAATTGGAGCACTTCGGTAAATCCGCAAGGTGCAACTCCTGGAAAAGTAAACAGTATAAATTCTTCAAATGATAATTTGCAAAAAAATGTTTCAATTTCACCGAATCCATTTTCACCTGATGATGACGGATTTGAAGATTTTACAATTATTAACTATAATTTGTCAAATCAAATTTCACAAATAAGATTACGGATCTTCGACAGTAAAGGAAGATTGGTAAGAACAATTGAAGAAAACAGAGCCAGCGCAAATACCGGTTCAATTGTTTTTGACGGCAGAAATGATGAAGGAAATCCTTTGCGAATGGGAATTTATATTGTACTTTTAGAAGCAGTTGAAACAAATTCATTTAAAACAGAAACTTTAAAAACTGTTGTGGTTATTGCACGAAAATTATAAAACTTCGGGAGTCCAAATGAAATTTTTCTATATGATCTTAACATTTCTAGTTCTTTCATCTCAAATATTTTCGCAAAAATATGTTCTGGTAATTCACGGCGGGGCTGGAACTATAACTAAAGCAAGTATGACTGATGAATCTGAAAAAGCTTATCGTGAAAAATTAACGGAATCGTTAAAAGCCGGTTCGGAAATTCTTGCAAGCGGCGGAACAAGTCTTGATGCAATCGAAAAAGCTGTTAACATTTTAGAAGATTCACCTTTATTTAATGCGGGTAAAGGCGCAGTTTTTAATGCAAAAGGTGAAAATGAATTGGACGCTTCAATAATGGATGGAAGGAATTTAAAAGCCGGAGCTGTTGCGGGAATTAAACATATTAAAAATCCAATTTCTCTTGCAAGATTAGTAATGGAAAATTCACCGCATGTAATGATGATCGGCGAAGGCGCTGAAGAATTTGCAAAACAGAATGATCTTGAATTTGTGGAAAATGAATATTTCAAAGATGAAAAAAGATGGAATGATTTTCAAAAGATCAAAAGAAAAGATGATTCCTTAAAAAATATGCATGGAAGAATTGAATTGAAATCCGGCGAAAAATTTGGAACAGTCGGCGCGGTTGCATTGGATAAAAACGGAAATTTGGCTGCGGCAACTTCAACCGGTGGAATGATGAACAAAAAATTCGGAAGAGTCGGCGATAGTCCGATAATTGGCGCTGGAACTTATGCAAATAATAAAACGTGCGCGATTTCAGCTACAGGTTACGGCGAATATTTTATAAGATTAAATGTTGCTCACGATATTTCCGCGATGATGGAATATAAGAATTTAAGTATAAAAGAATCAGCTGAAAAAGTTATAAACGAAAAGCTTAAAAATCTTGGTGGTTACGGCGGAGTTATTGCTGTTGATAAAAACGGAAAGATCGCAATGCCTTTTAACACTGAAGGAATGTTTCGCGGTTACATTTTAGATAACGGTGAAATAAAAGTTGAGATTTATAAAGATTAAAATTTTTGGATAATTTTTTTTTGTTAGATTACTACTTCTAAATTTCAGAGATGAAAAAATTTCATCTCTGAAATTTTTTCATTTTCATCCTCCCTTTTTGTGAAAAAAATCTCATTAACTTTTCTTTTGAAATCAAATTAATTACTCATAATTTTGGAAAGCAATTTTTGAGGGATAATCCCTCTTTTCTTATTTTAAACGATTTTTTGTTCAGGATAGATTTTATGTTAAAACCAAAATTATTAACAACACTTAAAAATTATAACACTACTCAATTTATTCAGGATTTAACCGCAGGCACGATAGTCGGAATTGTAGCAATTCCTTTAGCTATTGCTTTTGCAATTGCTTCAGGAGTTTCACCGGATAAAGGATTAATCACTGCGATCATTGCGGGATTTTTAATTTCGGCTTTAGGTGGAAGCCGCGTTCAAATCGGCGGACCGACCGGCGCATTCGTTGTAATTGTCTACGGAATTATTCAGCAATACGGCGTTGATGGATTAATTATTGCAACAATGATGGCAGGAATTATTTTAGTAATAATGGGATTTGCCAAACTCGGTTCTGTTATTAAATTTATTCCGCATCCGGTAATTGTTGGATTTACAAGCGGAATTGCTCTCATAATTTTTTCTTCGCAGATAAAAGATTTCTTCGGATTACAGATTCAAAATGTGCCTGCAGAATTTATTGAAAAGTGGATAATTTATTTTCAAAATTTTTCATCAATAAATTATTATTCATTTGGTGTTGCCGGAGTTTCCCTTTTAATAATGATATTCTGGGGGAAAGTTTCACACAAAATTCCGGGTTCTTTAGTTGCTTTAATTCTTTCAACAGTAGCAGTTCAAATTTTCAATCTGCCCGTTGAAACAATCGGTAGCAGATTTGGAGAAATTCCTTCAACTTTGCCCGCACCGGTTTTTCCTGCTATCAATCTTGAGATCATTCGAAATTTGATTGCGCCGGCTACTACGATCGCACTTTTAGCCGCAATTGAATCTTTACTTTCCGCGGTTGTTGCTGATGGAATGATCGGCGGAAAACATCGTTCCAATATGGAATTGATTGCGCAGGGAGTTGCAAATATTGCATCTCCTCTTTTCGGCGGAATACCCGCAACCGGAGCAATTGCCCGTACGGCGACAAATATTAAAAATGGCGGAAGAACTCCCGTAGCGGGAATTGTTCATGCAATCTTTCTACTTTTGATTATGCTTTTCTTCGGTAATTACGCAAAACTGATTCCGATGGCAACTTTGGCTGCCATTTTAATTATTGTTTCATATAATATGAGTGAGTGGCGTTCATTTAAAGCATTGCTTAAAAATCCGCGCAGCGATGTCGCCGTACTTTTAACAACATTTTTCTTAACGGTAATATTTGATCTTACTTTAGCGATACAAATCGGAATTTTACTTTCTGTGCTTTTATTTATGCGCAGAATGATCAATGTATCCAACGTAGGAATTATAACAAAAGAATTTGATGAAGAAGAAACTCCCGATCCAAATTCAATTGATAAAAAATCAGTTCCGGAAGGTGTAGAAGTTTTCGAGATAAACGGACCTTTCTTTTTCGGTGCGGCTTACAAATTCAAAGAGGCAATGAATCAAATTGAAACTCCCCCAAAGATCACGATCATAAGAATGCGAAATGTTCCGGCAATTGATTCAACCGGAATTCATACTTTGGAAGAAGTTCTGAAAAAAGCCAAACATGATAATTCGCATCTTATACTTTCCGGAGTTCACACTCAGCCTTTTATTGCGCTCGAACAATCCGGATTTTTGAAAAATATTGGCGAAGGAAATATTTTCGGAAATATTGATGATGCCTTGGATAGAGCAAGAGAAATTTTAGGATTACCGAAATTAGGCAGACCGGAAGATTTTACCCCCACAGTAAAAAGAGAAAATTAAACACCAAAAAAAATAAAAAAAGGTTTCCAACTCCCGGAAACCTTTTTTATTTTCATCCGTCTTAAATTCAGTTGATTTTTTATTTTAAGATCGGGAACGGAATTTACAAAAAATATTTATTGACAAACAAAAAAAATATTTTAAATTTCCGTATAGCAGAATTAGTTTTTGAAAAACTTCAAACAAAAGAATTCCAACTTCTTTGTCAAATGTTTTTCATTAGGGATTTCGATTAATTCCGCGCCATTCCCCCGATCAACAATTTTTCATTTGATAGATTTAATTTTTGTTTACTCGTTTCGTTTTTTTATTCACAAATAAGACATTTTATCTTAATGCATTCACAAAAGGATTATAATTATGAAATTAATTTTCCCGGTTTTTCTTTTGATCATATTTTACGGATGTTCAAACTCAAAATCAGTAAATGAAAAAAATGAACAGCCAAATTTCGGGTATAATATAATATTAGGAACTGGCGGCGGCGTTACGGGAAATTACGAAGGAAATTTTATTGATTCAACCGGAGCGGTTTATAAATGGCAAGGCAGAATTTTTCAATCTTCCCAAAAAGAATTCATTAAAAATCTGGATCAAAAAGAATTAGAAAAAATTGATTCATTAATTAATTCCGCCAACTTTTTTGAAGAAAAATTCAGTTCACCCGGAAATTTAACTTCTTATATAAAAATTAGATCAGGCGAAAAAGAAAACACGATAACCTGGAGCGGCACTGAATTTCCCGCTGAAATAAACGATAAAATAAAAGATTTACATCAACAAATAATTTCGATCACTAAAAATAAATAATAAACAAAATTAAAGGAGAGGATCAATTTGATGAAGGGCACATTTTCAAAACTGCTGGTAATTTTCTTAATCCCGTTTTTCGGAATTCTCGCTTCAAACGGCGAAGGGATTAAAGTTTCAAAAGCACAAACAAACGTTGCAAAAAATAATCCTGAAAAAGGATTGAAAGTTCTTGAAGAAAAATTAAACCGCAAATTAAAAATTCAAATTGATAAAACAAATTCAGTTCCTGTTTTTGTAGGCGGTAAATTAACAGAAACCGGATTTGCAAAAGCATCTGATAAATCTAAAGCGGCAAAATTATTTCTTGCCGAAAATTTTGAAATTTTCGGAATTCAAAATCCTGAAGAAGAGTTGAAAGAAATTTCAAAAACTGATGATGAACTTTCAATGACGCACATAAAATACAATCAGCAAATCAATGGAATTAAAATTTTTCAGGGACAGCTTTACGTTCATTTTAATGCTGATGGTTCAATAGAATCAGTAAACGGAAGATATTTTCCTTCGCAAAATTTGAACGCGGTGCCTTCATTAAAATCTGATGATGCGATAAGAATTGCAAAAGATCATTTGAAAAATCATAGATCAGAAAATCAAAAAGCAGAAACAATTTTTTATGAAAAAGAAGGTAAATTAATTTTAACTTACGCTGTTAAACTTCCTACTTTTTACAAACCGAATATGACTGTTTTTGTTGATGCAAACACCGGTGAAATAATTAAAGTTGATGACGGAATCAGATATGACGGACCGACACAAGGCACCGGTAAAATGATTGACGGTTCAACAGTTTCATTAAATACATTTCTAGAAAACGGTATTTACTACTTGTATGATGAAACTCAGCCGATGTGGAATCCACCGACAGATAGCGGTGTTGTTTTAACTTACGATGCAAATAATGATACTACTTCAGAAAATCCTTATGCAAGTGCGGTTTTGGTTTCCGATCCAAATAACGATAATAAATTTGATGATAATGAAAGATTAAAAGCAGCCGTAACAGCCCATTATTATTCACAAAAAGTTTATGATTTTTACAGAACAAACTTTAACAGAAACAGTATTGATGATAATGCGTTAACCGTTATGAGCGTAGTTCATTTTCAAGAAGATTTTAATAATGCTTTTTGGAACGGCGTATTTATGACTTACGGCAATGGTGATGGATTTCATTTTTCTGATCTTACAAATTCTTTTGATGTTGCTTCACACGAAATGACTCACGGAGTTATTCAATACACTGCGGATCTTATTTATGAAAATCAATCCGGCGCACTTAATGAATCTTATGCCGATGTTTTCGGAGTTTTAGTTGATCCGGATGATTGGCTAATCGGCGAAGATATTTATACTCCGCATATTCAGGGAGATGGTTTGCGCAGTTTGAAAGATCCTCATAATGGTGGATATCATTGGACTGACGGTATATGGCAGCCTGCGCACATGGATGAATTTGTTGAATTGCCAAATACTCCCGATGATGATAACGGCGGCGTTCACGTAAATTCAGGAATTCCAAATAAAGCATTTTATAATGTTGCAAATGTAATCGGGCGGGAAAAAGCAGGAAAAATATGGTACAGAAGTTTAACAAATTATTTGACCAACAACGCAAAATTTATTGACGCAAGAATTGCATGTTTGAATTCAGCAAAAGATCTTTTCGGAGAAAATTCAACTGAATATAACGCCGTTGAAAAAGGTTTTGATGATGTTGGAATTATCGAAGGAAACATTCCCGGTGAAACTTTGGATATGATCTATGATGATAATTTCCCTGATTATTCAATTTGGGAAGAAACCGGAAACACCGCATTGGCAGTTAAATTTACTCCATCTTTACAAAGTTATAATATTTCGGAAGTTTCAATTTACATTAGCGGCGATCAAACAGGCGGAAACGGAAATTTTAACTTGGCAATCTTAAAAGCTGACGGTAGTAACGGAATGCCCGGCTCATTCTTTTTGAATCCTTCGGCAACTTATCCTGTAATTTTTGATTGGAATTACTGGGAAATTACCGGTCCAGCAATAAGCGGTGATTTTTACGTTGCGGTTTATTACAATGGTACCAATAAACCAAGATTAGGCGCAGATCAATTTGCAGGTAGCAAAGCCGGTTATGAATATGACGGAAACAGCTGGGCGCAGTTAAAATCCCCGGATGATTATCAAATTTTTATGCGCGCTAAAATTAAAGGCATTACAACTGATGTGGAAATTGATACAAAAGTTCCGGAAAAATTTGAGCTTGCACAAAATTATCCTAATCCGTTTAATCCAAGTACAACAATAAAATATGCATTGCCTTATTCGGAAAAAGTGCAAATAACGGTTTATGATGTTACCGGCAGACAAATTGCTGAACTGATAAACAGCGAACAAAATGCAGGAACTTACGAAGTTACCTGGAACGGGAATAACAACGCCGGTGCGCAAGTTTCCAGCGGAATTTATTTTTACATTATTAAAGCCGGAAGTTTTGTTAAAACAAATAAGATGATGCTGATAAAATAATGCCGAAGGCATCCTGAGGAGAATTTTAGACTTTAAGACTTTAGAAGTTGAACTACTAAAAGGAACGATTAATTTCGTTCCTTTTTGTTTTTAAATTTGATTGATCAATTATGTCATTTCCGCAAACCACTAATTGCACCGGTAAAATTTCCGGAAAATTTTGCTGAATAAAAAGATTCTCTCAATTAAATCATGAAAGGCTCTACAAACTTGCCTACCGGCAGGCAGACCGGAATTACGAATAAAATCTTTCAAATCTTTGAATCTTTTCATTTTTATATTGAAAAATTTTCTTTGCGCCTTTGCGGTGAAATTGCAGCTTTGCAATTCTCGGTTAGTAATTAAAACAAAAAAGGGAGCAAAATTTTGCTCCCTTTTTACTCAAATTAAATTATTTTCTAAGAAATTAATTTTTCAACAATTTCTTCAACTTTATTTAGAGCTTCATCAATTTTAGAAACATCTTTTCCGCCTGCAGTTGCAAGATGCGGTCTTCCGCCACCGCCACCACCAACTATTTTTGCAATTTCACCAACGATTTTTCCTGCTTGTAATTTTTTCTCTTTCATTAATCCATCGGAAACAACGCAAACAATTCCGACTTTCTCTTCAATTTCGGAAATTAAAATTCCAACGGCTTCTTTCATTTTGTTGCGAAGTTCATCGCCTAATGATTTTAACTCATCCATATTTTCGACTTGAACTTTGCCTTTGTAAATTTTAATTCCGTTAATTTCGGTATAAGATTTTAAAACAGAATCAATTCCGCCAAGTTTTTCTTTTAATTTTAATTCGGCAATTTCCTTTTCCAGTTTTCTTTTTTCATCTTGAAGTTGAAGAATTTTTTCCTTCTCTTTTTTAATTTGTTCTTCCTGATCTTTTAAAAATATTTCAACGCCTTTTCCGGTTACGGCTTCAATTCTGCGCACGCCGCTTGCGATTGATGATTCATTAATGATTTTGAACAAGCCGATTTGTGCTGTGTTTTTAACATGAGTTCCGCCGCAAAATTCCATGCTTAAAGTTCCGAATTGAACCACATTAACTTTATCGCCGTATTTATCGCCGAAGAACATCAGTGCGCCCATATTTTTTGCTTTTTCAAAATGAATTTCGCGATGATGAAAAAGTTCAACGCTTGCGCGAATTTGTTCGTTCACAATATTTTCGATTTGCTCAATTTCATTTTCGCTTAATTTTGCGTAATGCGAAAAATCAAAACGTAATCTATCCGGACCAACATACGAGCCGCTTTGATGAACATGTGTTCCTAAAATTTTTCTTAATGCCGCGTGAAGCAAATGCGTTGCCGAGTGATTTCGCATAATATCCCAGCGGCGTTTTTCATCAACTTCAACTTTTACGGATTTGCCCGATTCTAAATTTATGTTCTCCGGATTTTCAACAACGTGAATTATTTTATCGCTTATTTTCAAAACATCAATTACATTTAGCTTTTTGCCGTCAATTTCAATCGTTCCGAAATCATCAATTTGTCCGCCGGCTTCAACATAAAAAGGAGTTTTATCCAAAATTACAAAATCATTTTCATCAACTTTTTTAAGTCCGACAATTTTAGCTTCGGTTGAAAAAATTTCGTAACCCAAAAATTCGGTTTTTTCATCTGATGCCAAATTAAAATCATCTAAATTGATATTTGAAACTTCCACCGATGCAAATTTTTCTTTTGATGCTTCGCGAGCTTTTGATTTTTGTCCGCTCATTAATTCATTAAATTTATTTTCATCTATCGAAAGATTTCTTTCTCGCGCCATAACATTTGTAAGATCAACGGGAAATCCGTAAGTATCGTAAAGAAGAAAAACATCTTCGCCCTGAATAATTTTTTCTTTTGATTTTTCTGCTTTCGCCGCGAATTTTTCAAAGAGTTCAATTCCCCTATCCAAAGTATTATTGAAACTTTCTTCTTCGGCTTTTATGATTTTTTCAATATGATTTTGGCGTTCTTTAATTTCAGGGAAAACGCTTCCCATTGTATCCACCAAAACCTGAACAAGTTTATACATAAAAGGTTTGTGAAGATTTAATTTTCTTCCGTAGCGAGCGGCGCGGCGTAAAATTCTGCGCAAAACATAACCGCGACCTTCATTTCCGGGAACAGCGCCATCGGCAATCGCAAAAGATAAGGTTCGTATGTGGTCCGCAATTACGCGCATCGGAATTTGATTTTCTTCGGTATCGTAAGGAATTTTTGCAAGTTCGGAAATCTTTGAAATTATCGGAGAAAAAACATCAGTATCGTAATTTGATTTTTTCTTTTGCAGAACTGCGCAAATTCTTTCAAAGCCCATTCCCGTATCAATATGTTTTGCGGGAAGTTCGTGCAATTTTCCTTCGGCATCTCTATTATATTGAATGAAAACCAAGTTCCAAATTTCGATACATTCCGGTGAGCCGGCATTTACAAGACTCGCATCTTCTAAATCATCAGAAAGATTTACATGAATTTCAGAGCAAGGTCCGCAGGGTCCGGTTTCGCCCATTTCCCAAAAATTATCTTTCTCAGCAAATTTCAAAATGTGATTTGGATTTATATCGGTCTTGGTTTTCCAAATTTCCATTGCTTCGTCATCGGTTTTGTAAACCGTTGCCCACAATCTTTCTTTCGGCAATTTCCAGACTTCAGTTAAAATTTCCCAAGCCCAGGTGATCGCTTCTTCTTTATAATAATCGCCGAAGCTCCAATTTCCGAGCATTTCAAAAAAAGTGTGATGATAAGTATCATGCCCCACTTCTTCCAAATCGTTATGTTTTCCACTAACGCGAATACATTTTTGCGTATCTGCTGCGCGTTTATAATCGCGGTTTCCAAATCCTAAAAAAACATCTTTAAATTGATTCATTCCCGCATTTGTAAATAATAAGGTTGGGTCATCAAAAGGAACAACCGGCGCGCTCGGTACAATTTGATGCTGTTTACTTTTAAAAAAATCTAAAAACTGCTGTCTTATTTCTGCTGATGTCATATTCCCTACGTAATTTTTCATTTTTAAAAGTTAAATATATTAAAAATATGCTGATTTTGATATTCTAAAATCAAACCGGATTCTTATTCCGGATTAATTTTTTCTTCATTTTAATCAAGTTTGAATTTAAATTTTTAAGGTACCAAAATTATGCCCTTGATAAAAGTACTGATCATCTTTTATTGAATAATAGAAAGACAAATCAATTTTTATTATGCAGTTTTAATTTTCTTCTCTTTACAAAAAAGGGAAAGTTTTTAAAAAATTTAGGAGATGTTATTATGAATATCAAGAAGATTTTTATGTTTTTACTTTTGCCGGCAATCATTTTTTCGCTTCACGGATGTATTTTAGATTCGCTTGAAGTAGAATCAGTAAAACAGACTTTTCCTTACACGGTTGAGTATAAAATCGAATCTGATGGTTTAAATCCATTTGAAAAAGAAAGTCAATTCAGTTTAGATAATGTTTCGCATCTGAATCAATACAAAAACAAAATTAAAGAGATCAAAATAATTTCGCTTACTTACAAAACAAAATCAGCAACCCCTGAAAATCTTCAGGCGGATGTTTATTTTGAAGTTAAAGGCAGTAAAGATCTAATGTTCAAAAGACAATTTAACGATCTTAATATTGATGATTACAAAACCAAAACTTTGAATTTTGAATTAAAACCTGACGAAATTAACAAAGTAAGCAAATATCTTGCAAAACTTAACAACAAAACAATTGATACAAAAATAATTGTAAGTGATGTAAAATCAGGAAATCAGCCAATTGTTGTTGAAGGAATTTTTACTTTTGATTTTGAAATGGAAGCGGATAAATAAATTTTTATGATCGGCAAAAGTCAGGATTTATAAAATTTATTTAAGGTAAAACAGTAATTTTAAAAGGCTGAAATTTATTTCAGCCTTTTTTATGTTTAAAAATTCATTTTCTATTCATAAATTTGTTTTTTACTAAATAAATAAAAAGAAATTTGAACAGCTACGCAATTTTATCCGATTTGGAATTAGCTTACAAAGTTTATCAATTTGATGCCAAAGCTTTTGAAACTTTGTATGACAGATATTCACGGTTTTTATTTTCGCTTATTAACGAAATTGTTAATGACAAAAATTTAAGCGAAGAAATAATTACCGATGTTTTCGAAATTGTGTGGCGAAAAATTTATTATTTCAATTTTGAATCGGAAAATTTTTTCACATGGATTGTTCAACTTACACGAAATAAAGCTGTTGATCATTTGCATAGAAATTCCGGTTCTGAAGATCATAAAGAAATTTACACAAACGAATTTGAAAATTCTTTTATCATTCCCAAACTTTCACCTGTTATTGATCCGATGAATTTGCAATCGGCATTTAAATTAAGGAATGAACTCGAAAAAGCCGTTGGTGAATTAGATGATATTCAAAAATATATAATCCGGTTAGTTTATTATGAAGGCTCAACGCGCGAAAGAATTTCAGAAAAATTAAAGATTCCCATTGAAAATATTGATTCAAAAATTGTTGCTGCAGGAGTTGAACTTTCAAAAAAATTTTTGGGACTTCAATTTAAAACCAACCCCGGAATTGAAATTATTGCCTATACATTAGGTGGACTTGAAAATAACGATGCACTAAAATTCAAAAATGATATTGAAAATTTAAGTGATCGCGAAAAGGATATACTCGGAGTTTTTCAAAACTTGTTTTCACTGCTTCCTGTTCTTACTGAAATAATTTCTCCTTTGCAGCAAACAAAAAATAAAGTTGCTTTGCGTTTGCGAAAAATCAATTCTGAATTTTCATTCAATAAAAGAGAGCCGGCAAAAATTGATTTGATAAATATCGAATCAAAATCAAATTTCGGCTCAAGATTTCTTGATCAAAAAAGATCGCAAATATCAAATGATAATTTACAAAACGAAATTGGAAACGATAAACCTGTTGCTGCTCCCGGAACATACGCTATTGAAAAATACAAGCCGCTCGAAGAAAATTCCCAATTCAAAAAAATATTATTGCTCGATCTTTTTCTTGTTTTAATAATTTCTGCAATAATCGGAGGAGCAGTTTATTATTTCCTTCAAAAAGAAATTGAAAAAGATAAAGATCATATCCAAAATTTGAACAGTAAAATTTCTGATCTTTCAGAAGAAATTTCCAAGCTTACACAAAATCAAAAAATATTTACTGTGCTTAATTCAAATGATTCGCGTTCGCATAATCTCGATGGAACCGTTGAAAATCCGAGCGGATTCGGAAGAGTTATTTTATCGGCAAACGGCAGAGATGGCGTTCTTCAACTTTATAATATGCCGCTGCTTAATGATGAAAAAATTTATTTCTTCTGGCTTGTAAGTAAAGGTCAACCTTTTGCGCTCGCAAATTTTGAAGTAACAAAAAAAGCCGAGTTTATTTATATAGAAGATCTTCCGCCGGTAGATCAGCAAAATTTTGATTCGTTTATTGTTACAGTTGAAGAGGATTTTGAAGCAGCTTCGCCTTCCGGTGAAATTTATCTTGTGAAAAATTTCAAATGAATTAATCACCTCTATTCAGAATTAAATTCATACCGATCAAGATTAAAAATACCGGATAATAAACGAATAAAACTCCGGAAAGTGTTCCAATGAATTCTGCAATTTTGAAATTCCGCATGGTATAAATTAATCCTCCGGAAATTACCGGCAGAACAATTCCGACAGCAAGAAAAGCTTTGTTCGAAATATCATCAAGAAATAAGATCAAAAATGCAGCGCCGAAAATGAATATAAGCGAAGGTAAAAATAAAAGATTATAATCAGCAAATTCATAATTATTTATTACATAAATTAAAATGCCTGAAAGAAAAAGAATTGCGCCGGAAAATATTTGTCCTTTTTTATTAGTGCCGAAAGCAATGTAAGCGGAAATAATTCCGTAGATCATCATTCCGTATGAAAGTGATTTTTCAAGATTGAGATTTACAAATCCGAGTAAGCCCGATAATGCAGCTATTATAAAAATCAATATTATGAAATTTAATAATTTATTACTCTGCATCTGCAAATCCGTTTTGCTTTGTGTCAGGTAGGATCATTGCAAAGATCAAATAAACAAGTGCTCCTATTCCCATAGAAAAAAATGTAAATATCACAAACAAAATTCTCACGAAAGCCGCATCAATATTGAAGTAAATTGCAAGCCCTGAACAAACTCCGGAAATTCTGTTTTTGGGAGCAAGAGATAATTTTCTTTCATCTCGAAAAAATTTTGCGCGGTTGTTGTACTCAAATATCAGAATGAAAAACAAAAATGAAATTACTGCAGTGATCAAATACTCTTCCCCGCCTGTATTTAAGGCTGTATTATAGATCCCGAATTTTTCAAAAAGTTTGTACATCCCAAATAAAATCAATACTGATCCGAAAAGCGCCTTACGATTTTCCTTTTGAATTTTGCGAATCTTTTGAATATCAAAATCAAATTCCGTACGCGGAGCTTTTTTTATTGCAAGCGCTAAAATTCCGTAAAGAATAATTCCGTAAAATCCGACTAATAATGTGAGCAAAAAAAATAAGCGCAGTAAAGCAGGATCAAGATGAAAATACTCTCCAATGCCGCCGCAAACTCCGCTTATAATTTTATTGATATTCGATCGCCGGAGTTTTCTTTTCGGTCTTGGTATTGCAACTATTTCTTCTTGATCTGATATTTCCCGATCAGGATTTTCATTATTAATATTTTCCTGATCTGAAGTTTCACCGGAAATTATTTTTTCATTTTGAATTCCGGTAATTTCATCTTCATTTAAATTTTTATCATTTTGAAAATTGTCTTCCGAATTTATTATTTTTTTGTTTACTTCATTATGATCAATGTTCTCAGGGGTTTCGTGAAATTCCATTTTATTTTCATCTGAAACATTTTTATCTTCGGATTTTCCTTCAGAAGTATTTTCATCAGAAAATTTTTTCTCGTTTTTATCTTCTGATTTTTTTTCTTCCGGATTTTTACCGGGATATTCTTCTGAATTCATGATTTATAAAATCCTCATTCCCATACTTGAAGCAATAATTTCTGCTGCAACTTCCGCGCTTCTGTTTTTGTAATCAAGAATAGGATTTGCTTCAGCAATTTCAAGCGATGACATGCAACCGCACTCGGCAATTGTTTCCATAAGCAGATGTGCTTCGCGGTAATTCAATCCGCCTTGTACAGGCGTTCCAACTCCGGGAACAACATTAGGATCAATACTATCAAGGTCAAAACTTACGTGAATGTGATCAACTCTTTCTTTCAATTCTTTTAAAACGCGGTTTATAATTCTATGAATCCCCGTTTTATCAATATCAGTCATTGTAAAAACCGGAACTCCGGCTTTCTTAATATTTAATTTTTCAAGATGATCAATGCTTCTTATTCCTATAAGAAAGAAATTTTCGGGTTTTACTTTTGGTGCAAATCCCCCAATGTTTACCAATTCATTATTCCCTAATCCGAGCGAAACGGCGACAGGCATTCCGTGAATATTTCCCGATGGCGTTGTTTCTTCGGTGTTAATATCAGCGTGAGCATCAATCCAGATCACACCCATTTCTTTATTTTCTTTTTTGCAGTGTGAAGCAATTCCCGCAATTGTTCCGATTGCCATTGAATGATCGCCGCCTAAACACAAAGGAAATCTTCCTTCATCCAAAGTTCTTTCAACAATTTCGCTAAGCTCACACGAAGTCTTATAGATCTCATCAAAATATTTTAACTTTTTATTAACGATCTTTTGTGCTTCCTGAATCTGAATTTTAACATCACCCAGATCATTAACTTCATAACCCAGCGCGCGTAATTTTTCCTCGATCCCCGCAATTCTAAGTGCACTTGGACCCATATCAACGCCTCTTCTATCGGCACCGAGATCCATCGGAAATCCTATTACGTCAATAATTTTATTATTTGAATTTTCCATTTAATATTATTTGTAGATTTTAAGGTGATTTGATTTTTTGTTAATCAATTATTATTTAATTTACCAAATAAAATAAATTTTCCAAAAAGTGAAATTTGTTTATTATTCAATTTCTATAAAATAGATTCAATGAAATTCTATAAACATAAACTAAAAATTTTGATTTTTATTTTTGATTTTAATTGAACATTTTAGATTATAATTTTTCATAATTCTCCGAGAATAAAATGAAGAAATATTTTCTTTTTGTTTTTTTGATTTTCACTTTTGCCAATATATACGCGCAGGATGATGTGCCTGCAAATATTGAACAAAGTGAATTTTTACTTGCTACTACCGGCTCATTGAAATTCGGTTTATACGGATTTGAAAATCCCGCAATTTTAAGTTACGTCAATAATTTTGATATTCAATTTAATTGGCTTGATAATTACAATTCCCCGGAAGATTTCAATAAATGGGGAATTTTTTCTGCATCGCGTAATTTCGGATTCGGAATCATAAAAGAATCATTTGCAGAAAAATCAGTTGCAAATTATAAAGTTTCATTGGCCGCCGGTAATAGAAATTTCAGCACCGGAATTTCATACGGCTGGGTTTCAGGTGAAAAATATCTTTTTAATTATTCCAATAATTTCACTTTGGGAATTCTATCTCGTCCTGCAAATTTTATTTCAATCGGTATCACAGGAAATTTTGCAACCGATAAAAACTACAGAAGAGCCAATATTGAAGCGGCTTTCAGACCATTCTCAAACGAAATTTTAACTTTGTTTGCCGATTATAATTTCAGAAATAAAAGTTATCAAAATTACGGGAAACAAAACTGGAGCGCCGGAATTGCTTTGGAATTAATTCCGGGAATTAGATTTACAGGCAGATATTTTAAAAATAATTTTTTTACCGCAGGCGCGCAGTTAAGTTTGGGGAATATCGGATTTTCAAGCAGTGCCGGATTCGATAAAAATTCCGATCATCAATTTAATACTTACGGAATTAGAATCGGTGCGTATGACAGAAATCCAATTGCGCTTTTATTTCCAAAGAAAAAATTTATTGAAATAAATTTGAAAGGCGAATTAAAATATCAGTCATATAAATGGTTCGATAAATCCAATAATTTAATTGATATTCTTAATCAAATTGAAAAAGCAAAAAATGATAAATCGGTTAAAGGAATTTCAATTAATACTTCCGGAATGGAAATTAATTCAGAAATGCTTTGGGAATTGCGCGATAAATTAACAGAATTTAAAAGATCAGACAAGAAAGTTTACATATTTGTTGATCGTCCTGATATGAATTATTATTATTTTGCTTCGGTTGCCGATAAAATTGTGATGGATCCTCTTGGAATGATAATGCTTCAAGGATTTGTTTCGGGAAGAACTTTTTACAAAGGCGCACTTGAAAAATTAGGAATCGCTTTTGAAGAATGGAGATTTTTGAAATTCAAATCTGCTATTGAAAATCTATCTCAACCGGAAATGTCAGAAGGTGATAAAGAGCAGCGACAAAGATTTATTGATGTTTATTTTGCACAAGTAAAAGAAGGAATTACGCGATCAAGAAAAATTTCACCTTTAGAATTTGATTCATTGGTAAATAATCAAGCAATTTTTTTAGCGGATGATGCTTTGAAATTTGATCTTGTTGATACGCTGGCAAGATGGAATTCAATGAAAGATATTATAAAAAAGTTTGAAGATGATGATCTTAAATTTACAGGTAAAAGAAGAATTGAAGAATACAAACTTCCGGACGATAATTTTTGGGGCGAACCCGATAAAATTGCTGTTGTTTACGCTTTGGGAGTTTGCGATCTTGATGCCGGAATTTCCGCGCGTTCTCTTTCGGAAACTATTCGCTCAATTAAAGATGATGATAATTTCAAAGCGTTGATACTTCGTGTTGATTCTCCCGGCGGCGATGCGCTTGCTTCGGATTATGTTGCCGAAGCGATAAAAGAATGTAAAAAAGTTAAGCCAGTAATTGTTTCACAAGGCGCTGTTGCTGCTTCTGGCGGTTATTGGATCTCAATGGATGCCGATACAATTATCGCTGCGCCAAACACAATTACCGGCTCAATTGGTGTAATTGGCGGCTGGGCTTATAATAATGGATTCAAAGAAAAGATCGGATTTTCTACCGATCAAATACAAAAAGGAAAACATGCCGATTTAGGATTCGGAATGTCGCTGCCTTTAATTGGAATTTCGTTGCCTGATAGAAATCTTACTCAAGAAGAATTTACAAGAATGAAATACTCAATCTTATCAATGTACAATATGTTTGTGCGTAAAGTTTCTGAAGGCAGAAATTTAAATATAAATCATGTTGAAAACATTGCTCAAGGCAGAATTTGGATCGGTAGCGATGCTCTTGAAAATAAATTAATTGATCTGCTCGGCGGATTACATACGGCAATTGAAATTGCAAAATTAAAATCTGGAATAAAAAACGATGAAAAGATAAAGATCGTTGAATTCCCTGAGCCGCCGCTTTTTAATTTAAATTTGTTCAAACCAAGTTTAACCGGAATTAAATCAAAAGAAGAAAACAAAATTGAAGATCTGAAATTCAGATTTGAACATTTGGGCGAGCCGCTTATAATTTTACCTTTTGAAGAATACGAAATGATTTTTCAAAAATAGGGTTATGAAAATTCAATAAAAAGATTTTGGAATTTCTTTAAAACAAAAAAGCCGCATTAAATATTGCGGCTTTTTAATGATTGAAAACTTTATCAAATAAATTTCTGTCTCTTTTTCTTTTTGCTGCTAAAGATTTTTCAACTTTTTCAAATTTCTCTTTTTCAATTATTCCTACCGGACCGCTGTAAATTCCGCCGTTTATGTAACCATCGTAAACTTTTACTGCTAAAATATTTTCACTTTCAAATTTCACAAAATCTTTCGGAATATCGTAAATTCTGTATTCAAGCCATTCTTGTTTTAACGGAACCAATTCTTCCTCGGCTTTACTCATATCTCCCGTTGAACCGATCAATTTTCCGTTAAGATAAGCTTCATCAAAATCATCAATTTTTCCGAGCAACAAGATTAGATCTTTATCTTTGAAATTTTCCGAGATCATGAATTCTTTTCTGCACCAGGCAAATCCGTCAAAATCAAAATAGCCTTGTGTTTCCCAATAACCCGGGACCAAAATTGTTTCAAACTGATAATTTTTTATTTCTTTTTCGTTTATAATTTCAGCTTTTAATTTACGCGAATTTCCTTTAATAAATTTCCATTCGCCTTCAAGATTAAGATCAGGAAGAATTATATCCTGAATGTAAATTCCGAGATCGCCATGACTTATTCCGCCTTCAAGTTCGGCATCATAAACCCGGACCGCAACTGAATTTTCACCGTTGTAATTTAATGCTTTCGGTGGAATGAAATAAAATCTTTCACCGTTATATGCGGTTTTATAATTTGGTGGAAAATTACCGGAACTTCCTATCAAATTTCCGTTAATGAAAACCTGATCAACATCATCAATATACCCGAGCTTTATGTAAGCACTTTTTCCTTTTAGATTTTCAGGAATGAAAAATGTTTTTCTGTACCAAGCATAACCATCGTATCCGTGAAATCCAACATTTTCCCATGAGTTCGGGGTTTTTATATTATCCCAGTTTTCATCATCAAAAGTGGGCTGTGAAAACTCTATACTATCTGAAATCGAAAATTTCCAAATTCCTTTTAAGTTTACAATTCTTTCCCAGTTATCGCCAAAATCGGTCAAAGATAATGCTGTATTTTCATCTGAATTATCCGGGTAATCAACTTCGCAGCCGTAAATTAATGCGGCAAAGATCACGGTTAAAACAATTATTGAATACTTAAAATTTATTTGCATTATCTTTGACTGAATTTTGTGACTTTAGCAAATTTATGAATAACTTTAAACAGTTTTGTTTTATTTAAGTAAAATTAAGTAAAAAAATGTCATTCAAATTTTGCCGGTTTAGTACGATCTCACAAATCTTTCTGAACTTTTGTTTGTAAAATCAAGATATAACAAAGCGGCAATTTCTCTCATTCTTTTATCTTCATCATTGTTCACTATGTAAACTGCGGCTTCGGCTGCTTTTTTTTCATCTATTCTGTAAAGACTGTGAAGCATTAACATTTTTGTGTTAAAGTTTTCTTCTTTTTCCAATGCTGATTTAAGATCGGCTGCAACATTTTTAATTTTGTATTTTCCTGCCAAATAAGTTGCGCTTCTTTTCAATCCTTCGTTTCCGGAATTTATTCCGTTAACCAAATTTTGAATATGATTTTTTTCTTTTACTGAAACATTTTTGTTTTCTGATTGGGCATTTGCGCCGTTAACTAGAACTAATGAAAATAATGCTCCGGCTGCCAAAACTGATTTTAAATTTGATAAGCGTTTCATTTTGTCCTCCTTTTACTAAGCAATTTTTTAAGAAATAATTTCTGATCTCTGTAAATTAAGACGCTTGCGTTTCAAAGGAAGTTGTCATATTGGTGTAAGCAGTTGTAAAAATTTGTCACTACGTTTTTATTGATGAAACTTTATCTTTTTTGAATTTATACTTTGATCATTCAAGTAATTTATAACCGATTCCGTGAACGGTTAAGATCTTTTGCGGATGATTCGGATCAATTTCAACTTTCTGTCTTAATTTCAAAATAAAATTATCAACCGTGCGTGTTGTTGGCGCTTCGTTATAACCCCAGATATTATGAAGAAGATCATCGCGGCTTACGGTTTTATTTTTGTTGTGCCAAAGGTAGTTTAAAATTTCAAATTCCTTATGTGACATTTGAACCGCTTCACCATTGATGTTTGCAACGTATGATGTGAAATTAACTTCAAGTTGACCAATATTTACAATAGTTTCGGATTTATTGGATTCCGGTTTTTCGCTGCGGCGCAAAATTGCTTTTATTCTTGCCAAAAGTTCGCGCAAACTGAAAGGTTTTGTAACATAATCATCAGCGCCTAATTCCAATCCCAAAACTTTGTCGATCTCTTCGCCCTTTGCAGTAAGCAAAATTATCGGTGTAGAAATGGCATTTTTTCGCACCTGTTTACAAACTTCAAATCCCGAAATATTCGGAAGCATTACGTCAAGCAAAACAAGATCGTAATTATTTTGAAGAATCTTGTTCAATCCTTTTTCGCCATCTTCGGCAAAATCAACTTCATAACCTTCAAATTCAAGGTTATCTTTCAAACCGAGACGCATATTCGGTTCATCTTCAACAATTAATATTTTAGTCATTTTATTTGCTCCGGTGTTTGATTCGAAATTTATAACTGAAAATTCATTCCCATCAAATTAAATAAACTTTGAAAAATTAACTCAAAATAAAATTCATTTCATTATGAAATTTTAATTCAATTCATTATTTGAAACGGGAAAATTCAATTTAAATGTGGTTCCTTTTCCAAGTTCGCTTGAAATTGAAACGCTGCCTTTGTGAGCATCCATAATATGTTTTACAATTGGCAATCCCAATCCCGTGCCTTTTGTATTATGAACCGAGCCGGTGGAAACTCTGAAAAACTTTTCAAAAATTCTTTTTTGATCTTCCTGCGAAATTCCAATTCCGCAATCTGAAATTTCAACCGAAACATTTTTCCCGTTTGATAAAGTTTTTACTTTAATTTCTTTTTTATCTTTACTGTATTTTGCGGCGTTATCAATTAGATTAATTAATGCTTCGGATACAACTTCTTTATCAATTTTTATCAAAGGTAAATTTTCATCGAGTTCCATTTCAAATTTAAAACCGCTGTTTAAAAGATGAAACTTATACGTATTGAAAACATTTTCTGCTAAATGATTCAGATCAGTTTCGGAAAAATTATAAGTGATCTTTCCGGCTTCCATTTTTGAAAAGTTCAAAATTTTATTTACGATGCGGCTTAAACGATTCGCTTCTTGACTTATGATCGAATAATATTCCTGTTTTTTTTCTTCAGTGCGAACTCTTCCCAATTCCAAAGTTTCGGCAAACATATTTATTAAAGCCAGCGGCGTTCGCAATTCATGTGAAACGTTTGAAACAAAATCGGTTTTAATCTGCGCAAGTTTAATTTCTTTTTTAATTGAACTGAAAACAAAATAAGCGGCAAAAATTATAATGAACATCATTGCGGTAATTAGAATAACATTGATTTTATTGCGTTCGGTGAAAATATCAGCAATTGTTTTTCCTTCCAAAGAAATTCCGATTGAATAGAAAGGCAATATCCACAGTGCTTTCCGCTGCTGAATTTCTTTTTTTCCATTCGGATTTGTTGCAAAAATAATTTCACTTTTTGAATTTTCGCTTATCAGAATATTGAATTTATTTTGCGAAATTTGCTGAAGTCTTGGCGATAAAATTGAAATTATAAATTTTGATTCATCAATAACAATTCCGCAAATTTCATTTTGATTGGAATTTAGCGCAAACAAAATTACCGATGAATTTTCACTTAGCGGAAGTTTTAAAGTTTCAATTCTTTTATATCCGCTTTTTGTGTACGAAATCATTTTTTGAATTATTTCAGGATTTGCTTCAATTACACTTTCCGCAGAACTTTTTCGAATTCCGTTTTTATTTTGATTGAAAACATTTTGCACGCTGTTTTTTCCTGCAAAGAAAATTGCTCTTACAGAAGCATTTTCATTTATGAAATTCAAAATTCCTTTCTCATCATTTTCAGAAAATAATTTTTCTACTCTGCCTGCCCAGTTATTTGCAAGATCTTCGGAATACTGATTTACCGAAAAAAGAATTGCATCAAGCTGATTTTCGTAAGTTTGCTGAACAATTTGCTCGTTTGTGCTTAACGAAGTAAGTTCAAAATAGAAGAAAAATATTGCGGGAAAAAATACAATAAGAAAAAGTATAAATCCGATTTTTTTAACGGTGTTATCCATTCGATTCAAAAAAAATTTTACTGAACAAAATTATGCAAAACGAAAATCAATTCATAGTCAATTCATTTAAAATAAAAAAGCCGTCGCAAAATGACGGCTTTAAATTTTTATAAATAAATTTGTCATTCTTATTATATGGAAATCAGACAAATTACTTTTGAGATCAGATTTTATTTTACATCAAAAACTGAATTAAAATTTCCCGGACGAGTTTCAATTTTTACTGTTTTCATTTTGATATCGTTAACCGGTCTGCCATCGCTTGATCCCATTTGCGGACGGATCGGCTGAGCGGCAATTTCATCAACAACTTCCATTCCTTTAATAACTTTTCCGAAAATTGTATAATTTTTTGGCAATCTATGAACATCATTTAAACAGATAAAAAACTGTGATGAATTTGTGTTCGGTCCGCGATTTGCCATAGCAACTGTTCCGCGAGTGTAACCTTCTTTATAACTTTCGGTATTTGGATTAAGTTCATCTTCAAAAGTTTCACCGTAAATACTTGTTCCGCCGCTTCCTGTTCCTGTGGGATCTCCGCCTTGAATCACAAAATCTTTAGCAATTCTGTGAAATAAAACTCCGTCAAAATAATTTTTCTTTGCAAGTTCAATAAAATTCTTTGTGGTCTTTGGTGCATCTTGAGTGTAAAGTTGAATTTCAATATCACCGTGATCAGTACTTATCAATGCAACTTGCAGTGAATCTTGTGTGCTTTCTTTTTTTTCTTCCATATTATTTCCTTTCGTTTGTGCATTTACAAAGGCGTAATTCATTATTGTAAAAAGGATAATGAATATTGCTGTTTTTTTCATTCGTTGCCTCCTGATGTGCTTAAGGTTTTATAAAATTTAAACTTATCAAAGTTAAAAGCAAAATTCCCAATATAATTCTGTACACCACAAAAACAAAAGTTGTATTTTTTTTCAAAAATTTCAAAAGAAAATCGATTGCCAAATACCCGCTAACCGCTGAAAATATTGTTGCAAGTGAAAGTGTAATTATCAATTCCCGGTCAATAAATTCAAGTGCTTCATAAAATTGTAACATTCCGGCAGCAAAAATTGCAGGAATGCTTAATAAAAATGAAAATCTTGCGGCAGTTTCTCTATTAATTCCTAAGAATAAAGCGGCTGTAATTGTCGTTCCTGATCTTGATGAACCGGGAATTAAAGCGACTGCCTGGGCAAGTCCTACAATTAAAGCATCTTTCCAGGTAAGATCATCAATTCCCCTTTTGAATTTTCCGGTTTTTTCTGCAATGAAAAGTATTATACCTAAAATTATAAGACTTATTGCAATAACTGTTAAATCTTTTGTAAAAGCGCCTTCAATAAAATCTTTAACGGCAAGACCAATAATTACAATAGGTAAAGTTCCTATAATTATAAACCATCCCATTTTTGAACTTTGCGATTGTTCTTTATAACTTTTTCTATTCTTAAAATTTTCTTCCAGAAAATTTTTAAGGGTGTTCCAAAGATCGGTCCAAAAATAAACTATAACGGCAAATAAAGTTCCAAGTTGTATTACGGCAATAAATGCAGTCCATCTTTCGGGATTTTGCTCCGAAATTAAATTCATCAGTTTGCCGGCAAGTGTTAAATGTCCTGTGCTGCTAATCGGTAAAAATTCAGTTAATCCTTGTATAATTCCAAGAAGGATCGCTTCCAAAATGCTCAAAACTTTCTCCTAAAATATGTAAGTTATTCCTAATCTTAATCCAATTGTATAAATATTAAAATCAACATTTTCTACACTTTCCAAAATTGCATGAGGCTGTTCCGCGGAATTATTTTCTGATTCCGATGAACTTATGAAATCAAATTTTAAAATTGCGCCGATATTTGCATAAAGATTTCCGCCGAGCGAAGTATTTCCATCGGCTTTTAGTTCAATACCAAATCCGTTTTTAGTATAATTCTGTGCAAAGTAAATTTTTTCTTCAACTTGTAAATTTCTGTAGCCTAATCCGCCGCCCAATCTTAAAAGATAACCTTCGCCTTTTTTTATGCGGTAAATCATTAAAGTCGGCGAGTGCATTTCATACGAAACTTCATAAGGCAATTCATAAGCGCTGCTATATGAATAAATTGAATATCCGTAATCAATTCCTAACTGCAAATTTTCAGTTATCATAAAAGCCGGTTCAGCGTAAAATTCAACATTTGAATTAAAAACCGGAACTTGCTCGTATGGCGCTGACCAATGTTTATTAAGGTAATTTCTTAAATTCGGATTCAAGGAAAAATTAATTCCCATTCCGCCGGTTAAACTTGTTTGAGCAAAAACCGGCATTGCAATCAAAACAAATAAAAATAAGATTATTTTTTTCACGGCTTATCCGGATTTGTTTTAAAAAGATCTATAAATTCTTTTTCCTGTTCTTTCAAGGATTTTTTATGATTTGAGTTCAAAACAAAAAATGAAATTACGGAAGTTGAAATAAAAATAACGTAAGAAATTGCGTGAGTTATAACTGCGTAGGCAGCGCTGATTTCCTGAGAAAATCCGAAAAGCAGAACTAAAACTTTTGTTGTTAAAAGATGATAAGAACCTGTTGCGCCGGGAGTTGGAATTACAACGCCTATTGCGCTTATGCTCATTAAAATCCAAGCAACAGAAAATGAAGTTTCACCTGAATTTTCCATTCCTAAAATGTAAAATCCAACATAAGCATTTCCTGCGTACACAATCATTATTATTACGGAAAGCAGAAAAGTATAAATATAATTTTTAGTTCCTTTTAAACTTGCAAATCCATCAACAAGCAATTGAAAAACATGAGCAACTTTCCCGGCAAGTTTTTTGGAGATTTTTTCGATCAGAAAAACGATCAGATTCAAAAATTTGGCTTTATATCTGATCAAAATAATAAAGAATAAAATTGCCGCTAACATAATTCCGGATAAAATAAAAAGCGCGGTTTCAAGCCACGGAAAATTTTCGTAAAGATTTGCGCCATAAATTAAAACGCTTATAAAAACTGCAATAGCAAGCGAAATTAAATCTATAACTCTTTCAATTATAACAGTTCCGAACATTGATGTGCGCGAAAGATTTTCCCATCTTCCTAAAACTACCGCGCGCGCAACTTCGCCCAATCTCGGAATTACGCAATTTACTCCGTAACCGACCATAAGCGCGCCGAAAAGATTTTTAACGGAAGTATCCTTTTTAACAGAAGATAAAATTATTTTCCACCTAACAGCACGAATGTAATGTGAAATGAGATTTACAAGAATGAAGATAAAAATCCACAGTAACGATGCGTTGGAAATTATTTCAGTTACGCTTGAAATATCTACATTGTTGAATGCAAAAAATAAAAGAACCGCGGTCAATATAAATGAGAATAAAATTCCCGCGGTTCTTTTTAAATTACTAGAACTATTTATTTTATCTGAGGTCAATTACTTCAACACCTTGAGGAATTTCGAGTTTGAATTTGCTTTCTGCAATATTTTGATTCAGTTTTAAATTAGAAAGTTCAAAATTATGTTTTGAGCCGTTGTTATCAATAACTTCAACTTTGCGGATAAAATCATTATCATTAAACCAGATTTTCATAGTTTCAAATTGAACACTTTCATTCGGAGTAATTTGTACGACGTTAAATTCAGTTTCGCCGATCTTTTCTTTGCCCATAGAAGTTACTTTACTTTTATTCGGCATATCAAGAATTATATTTTTTAAGGAAAAAAGTGAATATTCATTTTCAAGATTATTCACGTAAACCTGATTATTTCTTTTGTTGAAATTCCAGAAACTTTCACCATCGGAAACTAAAATTGAATTTTTTAATTCAATTCTGAATTTATTGTCTTTTTTGTAAAAGAAATTTCCTTTCATTGCCGAAGGTTTATTTCCGTAATCGCTGTTTTGCGCAAAAGATGCGCTGAAATTATTTATTTCTTTGAATTTATTTTGAAGTTTTGTTAGAACTTCACTTTCACTTTGTGCAAAAATATTTGCCGATAAAATCATTACAAAAGCAAACATCAGAAAATTTTTCATTGTATCTCCAAATTTTTCTTAATAAATCAATCGCCGCTTTTTCAGAAATCATTTTGAAATTTTTTGATTTTGAAATTTTTTCTTGAAATTTCAATAATCATTAATTCCGGAAAAATCACAACATCTTTTAATTTAAGAAAATTTCCTGAATATTAAGAATTTTTTCTGAAACTGCAATCTGAAATATTATACTACAAAGCGCGCAAAATTGTTTCTAATTGCTGCTCATCTTCAACATGAACCGCGCGCACTTTGCTGCCTTCTGCGGGACCAACAATTCCGGCTTCTTCTAATTGATCAACAATTCTTGCTGCGCGCGAGTAACCCAATTTTAATTTACGTTGAAGCAGCGAAACCGAGCCTTGCTGATGCCGCACGATTACGCGCGCTGCATCTTCAAACATTGGATCGAGATCGGTTAAAAATCCGCCTTCGGAAGCTTTTTTCTTTTCAAATAAGGATGGCAGAAAATATCTTTTTGAATATCCGGGCTGTGTAAAAATGTAATTTGTAATTTTCTCAACTTCATCAGTAGAAATAAAAGCATTTTGAATTCTTATTGGTTTCGGCTGTCCGCCCGGCAAAAATAACATATCGCCGCGTCCTAAAAGTTGCTCTGCTCCATTCATATCCAAAATTGTTCTTGAATCAATTTTAGTTGCTACTTGATAAGCAGTCCGCGCGCTGAAATTTGCTTTAATAACGCCCGTAATTACATTTACCGAAGGTCTTTGTGTTGCAACCACCAAATGAATTCCCACCGCGCGCGCAAGTTGCGCCAATCTTGCAATCGGTTCTTCAACTTCTTTACTCGCGGTTATCATCAAGTCTGCCAACTCATCAATAATTACAACCATGTACGGCAATTTATGGTGTTTCATTTCTTCGGTATCGCGCGGCTTTCTTTTCGGATCAGAAACTTTTTCATTATAATCAACAATATTTCTTACGCCGGCTTTTGCAAGTTTATTATAACGTTTTTCCATTTCAAATTCGGCGGCTTTTAACGCCAAAACAGCATTTTGCGGAATTGTAATAATTTCTTCATCTAAATCTGGTGAAACTGCAAGAAAATGTTTATTCAACTTTTGATAGAATGAAAGTTCGATCTTTTTAGGATCAACAATTACAAATTTTACTTCGCTCGGATCTTTTGCGTAAAGTAAACTTGTAATTATCATATTAATTCCAACGCTTTTTCCTGATCCTGTTGAGCCGGCAATTAACATATGCGGCATTTTTGCTAAATCGGTAATGTAAATATCGCCTGAAATTGTTTTCCCTAACGCAAGCGGAAGTTCGGCTTTTGTTTCGTTCAATTTTGCCAAAACAGATCTTGCATTTACCAAAGCCGCATCAGCATTTGGAATTTCAACACCGATCGCGCTTTTTCCCGGAATCGGCGCAATAATTCTTATTCCGCGTGCAGCCAAAGCTAAAGCAATATCATTTTCCAGACTTACAATTCTGCTGATTTTTACTCCCGGTGCGGGGACAATTTCATATAAAGTTACAACGGGACCCGGCGTAACTGTAATATCTTCAATTTTGATATCGAAAAGCGCAAGTTTTTCTTTTAATAATTCCGCATTTCTTTTTAATTCGCCTTCCGGAATTTTTATACTTTCCTCAGGAGCCGGATCAAGCAAATTTAAAGGCGGCTTTTTGTAGTTTATAATTTCTTCCCACTGGTCCGGCAATTTTGCTTCTTCATCTTTATCTATATAATTTTCCGGTAGATCGGCAGAAACTTTTTTCTTATCATTGTAAAGGTGCGATTATGAGTAAACCAAAGTGTATTTGCAACTAACACAGATGCGCAAACATTTGTGTTGTCTCTCCAGCTTTCAGGGGTTTTAATGGGGTTTTAAGGGCATTTCATGGTTAACATAAATAAGGCCCTTGCGGTATATCCATAAAAATATGGCTTAATCCCAGTCCACTCATGATTACTAGAAAGATTTGGCTGGCAGACATGATCGT
>CBDUBH010000011.1:0-55272 GCA_965365345.1 uncultured Melioribacteraceae bacterium | reverse complement strand
TCACGAGATTATGAGTTTGAAAAAAGAAATAAATAAAAGAAGAACATTTGCTATTATCAGTCACCCCGATGCTGGTAAAACTTCATTGACCGAAAAATTTCTTCTGTTCGGTGGAGCCATTCAGGTTGCAGGTGCAGTAAAATCAAATAAGATAAAGAAAAGCGCAGCTTCCGATTTTATGGAAATTGAAAGACAAAGAGGTATTTCGGTTGCTACTTCTGTAATGACTTTTGAATATAAAGATACGAAGATAAATCTGCTTGATACACCCGGTCATAAAGATTTTGCTGAAGATACTTACCGCACTTTGACCGCAGTTGATAGTGTTGTGCTTGTAGTTGATTCAGTTAAAGGTGTTGAACCGCAGACTGAAAAATTGATGGAAGTCTGCCGTATGCGCAAAACTCCCGTTATAATTTTCATAAATAAACTTGACCGCGAGGGGAGGGATCCTTTTGAATTGCTAGATGAACTTGAAGATAAATTAGATATAAAAGTTCGTCCTTTAACGTGGCCTGTTGGCAAAGGCATCAGCTTTAAAGGTGTTTACAGTTTGTACGATAAAACCTTTAATTTGTTTGATCCCGGCAAAAGTAAACTTGATGATGATCTTCTTGTAATTGAAAGTCTTGATGATGATATTCTTAATTCACATATTGGAAATTCAGCAGTTGAGCATCTTAAAAATGATGTTGAACTTATCGAAGGTGTTTATGATGATTTCGATGTGATTTCATACCGTTCCGGCAATCTTGCTCCGGTTTTCTTTGGAAGTGCAATCAATAATTTCGGTGTTAAGGAATTGCTTGATACTTTCGTTAAGATTTCACCGCTCCCAATGGGCAGGGAAACCGATAACCGCGATGTTTTTCCGGAAGATGAACAGTTTAGCGGATTTGTTTTTAAGATACACGCTAATATTGATCCGCGTCACCGTGACCGTATAGCATTTTTAAGAATTTGCAGCGGAAAGTTCGAAAGAAATAAATTCTTTCATCATGTAAGATTAGGGAAGGAGTTCAGATTTTCTTCACCTGCAACTTTTATGGCACAGGAAAAAAGTATTATTGATGAAGCTTATCCCGGTGATGTTATCGGACTTTATGATACAGGAAATTTCAAGATCGGTGATACACTTACCGAAGGTGAAAAATTTATGTTCAAAGGTATTCCAAGCTTTTCTCCCGAAATTTTCAAAGAGCTTGTAAATACTGATCCAATGAAATCCAAACAGCTTGAAAAGGGAATTGAGCAGTTGACCGATGAAGGTGTTGCCCAGCTTTTCGTGCAGCCGCTTGGTAACAGAAAAATTGTTGGTACTGTTGGTAATCTCCAGTTTGATGTTATTCAATATAGATTGCTGAATGAATACGGTGCATCGTGTATATTCAGACCTCTTAATTATTACAAAGCCTGCTGGATTACTGCTGATGATAAAAAGAAAATAGATGAATTTACAAGATACAAACCCGAAAATATTTCTTATGATAAAGATGGTAATCTGGTCTTTATGGCAGAATCTCAATGGTTGTTAAATAAAGCGATTGAAAATAACCCGAAGATAAATTTCCATTTTACATCTGAATTCAAAATGGAAGTAAAGATTTAATTCCCGGAAAAGAATCCATTAGTTCTGATAGAATTAAAAACCGATTTTATATAAAACTTAAAAATAAAGGGAGATATAGTGAAATATATCTCCCTTTATTTTTTGCTTAATTTATTAGCGTTAAACTATAAAGTAAACTATCAGTTGAAAAAGCTGCGGTTTATGTAATCATCTTCTTTGCTAAAGACTTTTGTAACATGCCAATTTTCATCTTTCCCCTGATTTATCAAGATCTTTCTTTCATCGTAAAGCTTTTCAAGTACAAAATTCACGATCATTAAAGGCAGGTTCATCTCCATTGAAATTGCCTGTGATTTCAATTTTTGCAATTCTTTCGCTGCATTCAATTCTTTTAAATAGCTATAAATATTTTTGTAATGATCTTTAAAATCCGGGTAATTATTCTTTGCGTAAGATTCAAATCCGGCAGAAGTTACAAAAAAGAAATAAACAAATTTTCCGTTATCGAAAAAATGATTTTTGTTTATAAACCCGAGCTCATTGAAATAATTGATGTTATCAAGAACAGTATTCTCATCAATATTAAGATTTTCAAAATAGAGGATTATCTCTTCGATAAAGATCTGGGATTTTGATTTGTTTATAGAATATTCGCAGATATGTTTAAATATAAATTTCTGGTATTCGGAAAGAAATATTTTGGTATCACTTACGCTTTGAAAAAAGTTACCGTAGCTCATAGCCCCCTCATGCTAATGATCAAAGATATCTTTCAAGAAGAATATAAAGGTATTTACCTTTTGCGTTAAATTTAATCATTTAAACTTAAAGTGTCAAATAGTTTGAATTATATTATTATAATTTGTTTTCCCAAAAAGAATAATTAAATGAAAATTGCCGGATCACAAATCTACAAAATTAAGTTATTCTGAAAATGTTTTTGTCAATAATTACTTGCAATTCAGGATTTGAATCTGACAAATTAAAATAAGCAATTCTAATGCTTATCCAATTCTTAGCATTTATGGTAATTAATAAAAATTATCGTAAATTTGGACATTAAATTTTTAAGGCCCGGAATTTTGATCTGTTTTGAATTTTAAAGTTTTTCGGAGATCCGGTTAATTTCGTACTTGTGATTTCCTTTTCTATTCATCGAAATTATTATACCGGAAACCGGATCATTTCTGCTGCGTGAATTTTCTCCGTGCCGTAATCGAAAAGATCCTATTAAAAAATCAGGGAATTAAAGAATGGATGTTTCTTCTTCTAAAAGTAACGGCTCAGACCAAGTGCCAAATGAAACTGTAAATCAAGAATCTCCCGGTACCATAGATCAGCCAGCAAAAATTGACGAAAAAGAATTTTTCGGTATTGACGAAAACGGAAAATTGCACCTGCCGCTTGCCCGGTTCAATGATCACATGAAAAAACAACTTGAGCTTATCGGCAAAAAATACATTCCCGGATTGCATGTTGAAGGATATGCCGATCTTGAAATTCATTACATGCTTGGTCATCAGATTTTGATTGATAATCTTATGCTTGATCTTACCGATTTTTCGGGCAAAGCAAAAAGAATAGAAGAACTTTTTCAAAAAATATATGCTTTAAGAGAAGTTGTTGAAAATTACACCGATGAGATCCGGAATCTGCAAAAACATTTTACCTCGCTTTCTAAAAAAGTAAAACTTTTTGAAAAAGAAATAAATATTTTTATCTCGCTGATTAAGAACAATCACTTTTCGCAATCGCTAAATTTTAATGTGATGACCTCATTTTCCGATGAAGTGGACTCGATCATAAAAATTTTGAATCCGGTTCACGCCTCATTAACAAAAGCAGTTGAAGATCCGCGTAAAACGGATTCCCGCACAATGAATTTGTACGAACATGTTAACGAGATCATTACAAAACTGAATAAAGTTGATTTCAGCAGAAAAATTGTATTAAGTAAAATTGCAAGTTACAAGCGAAGCCACTTGGTTATACTCGGTGAAGCCGGAATGGGAAAGACCCATTTGATCTGTAATTTTATCCATCAAAGATTGGAGCAGAGCAAACCCGCTCTCTTATTGCTCGGGATCAATTTTAACGCGCGCGAAGATCTTTTTACGCAGATAAAAAGACAGTTTGAAATTCCTGAAGAAGCAAGCTGGAACGATTTTATTGATGCAATTGAAGATGCCGCAAAAAGATTTAAGACCAGAATCCTTTTTATAATTGATGCTATAAATGAATCTGATGATATCAGAATTTGGAAAAACGGTCTTGATGAACTTTTGAAATCATTGACCAAATCTTCTTTGATAATTCCCGTTATTACTTGCCGTGAAAGTTACAGGAATTTGATCTGGGGCGATTCCGAGATAGAAAACAAAGAATATGTTTTGGGTTTCAGTAATAAACAGGATGAAGCTCTTAAAAGATATTTTGAATATTTCAAAATTAATCCTCGGCTTTCGGCTGCTGCTTACGAAGCATTCAGCCATCCGCTGTACGTCAGAATTTTCTGTAATACTTTCGGTGATCCCGGTCAGAATGAAACTAAAATTGTTGATATCAGCGGTTATAATCTTTACAAAGTTTTTGATGAATATGTAAATAAGTGCAGCAAAAATATAATTGAAAACAATAAGGTGCCGGAAAGCAGTGATCCGGCAATTTTACGGCGTGCACTTAAAAAACTCGGCACAGAAATTTGGCTTTCAGGAAAAAGATATTTGCCTAAGGATAGAGCCCGTTTAATAATTGATCCTAATACTCAATGGGAAAATAATTTATTCAAAGCAATATTGGAAGAGGATCTTCTGCTTACAAGAAACGCAATTGCCGGTGAGGAAATTGTTGATTTTACTTTTGATCTTTTAGGTGATTTTCTTCTTGCTCAAAATATTTTGGATGAAAGATCTGAACAGGAAATTATTTCTTATTTCAAAAAATCCAAAGAGTTCAAAGATCTTTTGGAAAATAAGAATAGACCGCGCAGAAACGGAATTCTTCGTTGCCTTGCAATTATGCTGCCCGAAAAAATAAATAAACATCTTTTTGAAATTTTGCCTGAAAGCCAGACGGTTAATGTAATTTCTGAAGGCGCTCTATTTGAATTGAATCCGGGACAAATAAATTCCGGCGCTGTAAACTGGCTTTCAAAAAGATTTAGTTCCGCAGACAGAACCGATAAACAAAGAATTTTGAAAAGACTTGTAAATACTGCCCATCTTAAAGATCATCCTTTGAATGCGGATTTTACTCATTCGCTATTGAAAGGCTTATCAAAAGATGCGCGTGATATTGTCTGGAGCGAATGGATAAGAAAAGAATACGAAACGGCTTATTCAATCTTAAATGAATTTAACGGACTTCTTGATCAAATCGAAATTGATGAAGAAAAAGAAAGCCGAATTGAACTTTCAGCAAAATTGATCGCATGGTTTTTAACTTCAACAAATAAGTATTTGCGTGATCTGGCAACTAAATCACTGACTTTATACGGACGCAAATTTACCGGAAAATTTACTGCACTTTGCGGGGAAATGATTCCTGTCAACGATCCGTATGTTGTTGAAAGAATAATTGCTTCTGCTTACGGTGTTGCAATGGCTGAGCCCGGTAAAAAAGAAGTAAAGGAATTTTCGCTAAAGATATACGAAAACTTTTTTGCTGATAATGCGCCGAATGCCACCACGCATTTATTGATAAGAGATTATGCAAAACATTATTTGCTATTGATGATAACAAAAGATCCGCAAATTTTTACTTCAATACAAAAAGAAAAAATTATTCCACCCTACAAAACCGGCGGAGTTAGAAATTGGCAGGGAGATAAAGCTGCTGAGAAAATATTGACAGGTGATGGAAAAGCGGTTCTTGGTTTTGGTCCTGTTGATGCTGATTTTGCGCGCAATATGGCAGGCAGCATTTCTTCAGAAAGAAATTTCAGAAGCGCTTTACCAAGTTTGAAAGAAACTGTAGCTAAACTTGTTAAAAGAATAAAAGATCTCGGATATAATTCAAATGATTTTACGGAGATAGAAAAAAATATAAAAAATCAAAATGAAAATACGGTTACCGGTGAAAACTCCGAATTCAAATTTGAAACTTACTCAAAAAAATATTCTTACATTGCACTTTTTGAACTTGCCGGTTATTATGCCGATGTTTTCCCAATTGAAGATGAAACAAGAAATTTCTTGATAAGATCTTCTGATATTGATATTGATCCGAGTTTCCCTGAAGTCGCTGAAAATTTCGATCCTTTCAAAATTGATCTTTTAGGCGAACAAAATTTATCTGTTGAAGATTGGATAGAAAGCGAAGAACTGCCGGATCTTTCAGAAATTTTCGAAACTGAAAAAATTAAAGATGCTGAAGGTCCATGGGTGCTTTTGGAAGGTTATCTTTTTAGAGAAGATCTAAATTCCGAACGCGGAATATTAATTTCACCGCGCGGATTTTTAATGAATAAAAAAGATGCCGGAGAAGTTTCAAAAATTATTGAAAGAACAGGATTCGAAAATTTCTTTTTACCTGAATCACAAAATATTTACACGGTTTTTGCAGGCGAAATTCCCTGGTGTGAAACTTTTCCGTATTCAGGTAAATCTTATTTGAATCTTATCTCGGAATTCAGAAATGAAAAGATCAAAAGCTCACGTTTGAAATATTTCAAAAATGATGTTGAAATTACTGAAGATGAAGCCAACAAATTGATCTTTGAATACGAAAAAAATAATGAAGGAAGAAGATCACGCAGCGCAGTATTGGATGCTTTGAATATTAAAACAGAAATTGTTGATCACGAAATAGAAATTGAAAATCCCGTATGGAAAGATTTTGAGATCTTCATTCCAACAGTAAAATTTAATTGGGATGAACAGAGAAGCGGTGTAAATCCTGCGCAAAATAAATTTGTGCTTGCAAAAGAAATTTCACAAAAAGCCGGACTTCATTCTGAACCGGGTGCATATGATCTTTTTGACAGCTCAGGAAAACTTGCAGCAGTTAATATATCCTGGGGCGAAAATATTTTGAATTCATCAAAACTTTTCTATTTAAGAAAAGACATTCTTGAAAAATATCTTTCTGAAAATGATCTTGCTTTGTGCAGGGTTTTAGATTTCAGAAAAGAATACAGAAATGATGACAAAGAAAAATATGATGAATTTTCATTCAGACATAAAGCTTCAAAATCATTTTACGATTTTATGATCCACGGAAAAAATGAAGAAGAAAGTGCAGGAAATGTTTCTACTGATGAAGAAAAATCAAACGGCAAGAAAAAATTATTTGGTAAATTCTTCAAGAAGAAATAAGAAAAAGTATTTAATTTAAGACCGGAAACTTCAATTTCCGGTTTTTTTATTTTAAAGCCATTAATTTTTCACTTTAAAAAAATGTTTTTTCGGCTTAGAATGAAATAAGAAATATTTTAAGGAGTAAAGATGATAAGCGAATGGCTTTATGACAAAAACGGCGATGCCCAATTATATCTTGAAGAAGATAAAATAATTTACAAAGATGACAGGCAAATCGGAACATTGGACGGGAAAGATGTTTATGCTATATCAGGAGAATTAATTGGCTCTTATTCATCCGGAGTTTTGTATGATACGGATAGCAGACCTGTAGCATTTACCGAAGCAGCAAAAGGATATATTCCTTCGGGAACTGATCTTTACGGAAGTTCGACTGTTGATGATAATGATTTTGCGCCAAATGAGCCCGGAGAAAGCGGAGAACCATACGTTCCGGTACATGGTGGCTGGTCTGATGTTACCGTTGAAGAACTTTTCGGTCTGGAAGTTTGAATTTAAGTAACAGCGAATCCAAAAGACCTTTCAACATAGATGAAGCTTTAAGCAAAATAAAGCAGCAGGTTTTGCCTTTTCCAAAAGCTGCATTATTTGAATTGGCAGAAAAAGGATTTAATTCCACTTTTCAAATACTTTCGGCTTGTATCATTTCGATAAGAACAAAAGATGAAGTAACAGTTCCAACTTCACTTTCACTTTTTGAAAAAGCAAAAACTCCGGCTGAAATGCTAAAACTTAGTGTTGAAGAAATTGATGAAATAATTTCTCCTTCAACATTTCATTATGGAAAAGCTGCTCAGATTCTTGAAATAGCAAAAGTTGCTTTGGAAAAATTTTCCGGCACGCTGCCATGTGATTTTGAAATATTGACATCATTAAAAGGAGTTGGACCGAAATGCGCAAATTTAGTGCTTGGAATTGCGTGTAATATTCCAAGCGTAAGTGTTGATGTTCACGTTCACAGGATCACAAATCGCTGGGGCTATATCGCTGCTTCAACTCCCGAAAAATCTATGGCAAAATTAATTGAAAAACTTCCGCGCAAACACTGGATCGAAATAAATTATCTGCTTGTCCCTTTCGGCAAACATATCTGCCGCGGAATCCTTCCGAAATGTTCTGTTTGTTCTGTTTTGGATATGTGCCGGCAAATCGGAGTTGATAAACATAAATGATAATTTCTTTTTAAAGAGATTGATTTATACAGAAAATCATTCTATCAAAATCGGCATTTCAAAAATTCCTTCAAAAAAATCTTTTTCGTTTTCAAGAAATATTTAAATTATTATAAAAGGCAGAAAGGAAAACGGAATTGAATGATTCTTTAGTTAAAATATCCTGCAAGATCTTATATTCTTTAAAAGCGGAAATTGATATTGAAAGTTACCCCCGATGAAAAAAAAATATTTGGTATTACTGTATCTTTTTGGTTTTGCAATTCTGATCTTTTTGATCTTTAATTTCGGTATTGAAAATATTGCGGTAAACATAAAAAAAACTGGATGGTGGTTCATTCCGGTCATCGGAATTTGGCTGATAGTTTATCTTCTAAACGCTTCCGCATTTTTTGTTATACTCGGAAAAAATGCAAAAAAGATCGGGTTTAAAAGAATTTTAAGTATTACAATAAGCGGATTTGCAATAAATTATATAACACCTTTTGTAACTTTGGGCGGTGAACCTTACAGGGTTTACATTTTAAAAAAATATATTGATACAAAAGATGCTGTGGCTTCGGTAACTTCTTTTACCTTGATGCATATGCTTTCGCATTTGCTACTTTGGATTGTTGCTTTTCCAATATTCTTATCGATTTATTTTATAAGACTTTCAAATATCGGCGGGATGATTTTAGTCGTTCTGATCTTTTTGGGCGGCGTTTTATATTTGCTCTTTAAGGGAAGCAAAACGGGAATTTTCACTCCAATTTCAAAATTATTATTAAAACTTCCAATTGGTAAAAAGTTAAAGGCAAAATTGCGAAGTGTGAGTGAATCTATTCTGGAAATTGACAAAAAGATCTCAGAATTTTATTACAATAGAAAAAAGGATTTTTACGGTTCGCTTTTTCTTGAATTTGCTGCACGAATTATTTCATCTTTAGAATTTTATTTCGCTTTGCATGCAATTGGTAATAAAGTAACTTTAATTGATGCATTATTAATTAATGCGGTACTTACGTTGATGTTAAATATTTTGTTTTTTATGCCGCTTCAATTAGGCACCAGAGAAGGCAGCATGTATGTTGTGATGAGATTGCTTTCAATAAGTTCAGGACAAGCAATATACATAGCTTTGGTAAATAGAATAAGGGAATTCTTCTGGATTTTGATCGGATTGATCTTAATGAAATTTGACGCAGGAGCTGCAAAGGATTTTAAAAAATACGTTTGGCAAAACGATAATGATGGAGATGAACATGAAAAAAGAAAAGCTCAAGCGGATGCTTGAGCTTTTTAAGTACCGAAAGCCGGACTCGAACCGGCACCTGGTGTAAGCCAGACTGGATTTTGAGTCCAGCGCGTCTACCAATTCCGCCATTTCGGCATTTCAAGACTCTAAATTTATATCAAAAAATTTTCTTTTGCAAGAAAAAATTTCGTTTAATGAATAAAATTTCTAAAAAGAAAGTCCCATTTTTCAATAGTAGAGACGTAGCATGCTACGTCCTTACATGGTAATATTTCTATTCTTTTCTATCCAAATTTTATTTCAAATTCCCTCGCTTGTTTCGGGAGAGGGCGGAGAGTGAGGGTTTTTCTCTTTCAAATAAAAGAGAAAGTTTACATCCTTACTTCGAGAAAATTGTAATTGCAATTCTTCTATTATCCTTTTGAAATTTTTGCCCAGGAATCTTTCAAAGTTACGGTTCTGTTGAAAATTAAGTTTTCTTCTGTTGAGTCTGTATCAACGCAGAAATATCCTAATCTTTCAAACTGGAATTTATCGCCCGGTTTTGCTGATTTTAAATTTGGTTCAACTTTACAATTTTTCAAAGCTTCAAGTGAATCAGGATTAATGTGCGTTTTCCAGTCTTGTCCTTCTTCAACATCACCCGGATCTTCAACGTTAAATAATCTATCGTATAATCTTACTTCAGCATTTGCCGCTTGATTTGCAGAAACCCAATGAATTGTACCTTTAACTTTTTTTGTGCTTGTACCGCTGCCGCTCTTTGTTTCCGGATCGTAAGTACAATGAATTTCAACAATATTTCCGTCATTATCTTTTATAAGTTCTTCGCATTTAATTATGTATGCATAACGTAAACGGACTTCCTGACCGGGTGAAAGTCTGAAGTATTTCTTTGGCGGATCTTCCATAAAATCATCCTGCTCAATAAAAATTTCTCTTTCAAAAGGAATTTTTCTCGTTCCTGCATTTTGATCTTCGGGATTATTTACCGCTTCTAATTCTTCAATTTTATTTTCAGGATAATTTGTAATTACAACTTTTAACGGACGTAATACTGCCATCACACGGTTTGCCTTTTTATTCAGATCTTCGCGAATACTGAATTCCAAAAGGGAAATATCAATAGTGTTTTCTCTTTTCGCAACGCCGACTTTTTCAGCAAAATTTCTAATTGATTCAGGAGTATAGCCGCGTCTGCGCAAACCTGCAATGGTTGGCATTCGAGGATCATCCCAACCGTTAACATAATTTTCATTTACAAGTTGAAGCAATTTGCGTTTGCTCATTACTGTATAATTTAAATTCAATCTTGCAAATTCAATTTGTTGCGGATGATTCGGAGTATTCAGCTCATCCAAAAACCAATCGTACAGCGGTCTGTGATTTTCAAATTCCAAAGTACAAAGCGAATGTGTGATCTCTTCTGCCATGTCCGAAAGTCCGTGCGCGTAATCGTACATCGGATAAATGTTCCATTTATCTCCGGTGCGGTGATGCGGAGTTTTCATAATTCTGTAAATCACCGGATCGCGCATATTTATATTCGGCGAATTCATATTAATTTTTGCACGCAAAGTTTTTGTGCCTTCCTCAAACTCACCGTTTTTCATTCTTTCAAAAAGATCAAGATTTTCTTCAACGCTTCTGTTTCTGTATGGACTTTCTTTTCCCGGTTCGGTCAATGTCCCGCGGTATTTACGCATCTCTTCCGCTGTAAGATCGCACACAAATGCTTTGCCGTCTTTAATCAATTGAATTGCATACTCGTGAAGCATATTAAAATAATCAGATGCGTAATACAAACGATCTTCCCAATCAAATCCTAACCAATGTACATCTTCCATAATAGAATCAACATATTCAACATCTTCTTTTGTAGGATTTGTATCATCAAATCTTAAGTTACATTTGCCGCCGTATTTTTGCGCTGTTCCAAAATTTAATACAATTGATTTTGCGTGACCGATATGCAAATATCCGTTCGGTTCGGGTGGAAATCTTGTATGAACAGTTTTTCTTTTTCCGGATTTTAAATCTTCATCAATAATTTCATGGATGAAATTTTTCGGTGCGGCATTTTCATTATTCGCTCCGTTTAATTCTAAATTTTTATTCTCTGAATTTTCCATATAAAATTTTATTTTGTTTAATATTTATTAGTTTTAAAACTTTTGTACTTCCGGCTTGCCCGGAATCAGACAAAATTTTTATTTAATATAAAATTCAAATTTTGAAATTTCTTTTTAGAAATTCCCCCTTAAAAAGGGGGTAAGGGGTTGGGTTTTTCCTTCAGTAATTTTTTTATAAAGAAATTTCGCTTTACTCAAATCGGAGAGACGAGATATTTCTCGTCTCTACATAATTAATTTATTTCAAAATTTGAATATCGTCTGATTCCGGACACCCATTGGCGCAGGCAAGCCGGAATGACGATTATTGAAAATTGTCATTGCGAGGAGTTACGCGACGTGGCAATCTCATATTTAAAAAATACAAAAATTACTTCACTTCAATCGTAATGACAAAATTAATCTTTTACTTAATTCTTTCAATTGCACGTTTCATTCTTTCTATGCTTTCTTCTTTTCCCAAAATGAAAAGAATATCGTACAATCCGGGTCCGCCGCCGACTCCCGAAATTGCCAATCTTGTAGCATGAATAAATTTGCCGGCTCCGGCATTTAACTTTTCTGATAAAGTTTTAAGTGCGTGCTCGTAATCTTCTTTCTGCGGATCTTCCAACTTAGAAAATTCATCGGTCAATTTTTGTAAAAGATCAGAAGAATCTTCCTTCCATCTTTTCTTTACAACATCATGATCGTATTCAACGGGTGCTTCAAAAAAGTACGGTGCATTTTCAATTATTTCTTTTACGAACGAAATTCTTTCGCGCATTGATTCAATTACTAAAATCAAATATTCATCACTTAAATTTTTATCTGCAAATTTGCTTTGTGATAATTCCGTTTTTAACATCTGCAAAATTTCTTCGTTAGATTTTTTACGGAGATGTTCTGCATTAAGCCAATTTAATTTTTCTAAATTAAATACTGCACCTGATTTATTTACTCTTTCAAGAGAAAATTTTTCAATCATTTCATTTAAATAATAAAATTCCTGATCATCACCCGCGTTCCAGCCAAGCAGGGCAACGAAATTCAAAAGCGCTTCTCTTAAATATCCTTTTGCTCTGTAATCTTCAACTGCAACATCACCTTGTCGTTTGCTTAATTTTGAACGATCAGGATTTAGCAATAGCGGAAGATGTGCAAACACAGGAATTTCCCATTCGAAAAAGTTATAAAGTAAAACATGTTTTGGAGTTGATGAAAGCCATTCTTCGCCGCGAATAACGTGAGTGATTTTCATCAAATGATCATCAACAACATTTGCCATGTGATAAGTCGGATAGCCGTCACTTTTAATCAAAACCTGATCATCCAAAGTTGAGCTGTTAAATTCAACATTTCCGCGAACAATATCATCAAAAGAAATTGTTTGATTTTCCTCAATGTTCATTCTGATTACATGCGAGGTGTTTAAATTTAATTTTTCTTGAACTTCTTCTTTGGATAAATTCAAACAATGTTTATCGTATTTAGCCTGCTGTTTTTCGGCAGTTTGTTTTTCGCGAAGTTCAGATAATCTTTCAGGGGAACAAAAACAATGATAAGCTTTTCCTTTTTGAACAAGTTCATCAGCATATTTTTTATAAATATCCAATCTTTCGGATTGCATGTATGGACCGTAATCACCGCCTTTAACCGGACCTTCGTCGTAATCAAGTCCGATCCAATTTAAAACATTTATCAGATTTTCAACCGCGCCTTCAACGTAGCGGTTTCTGTCTGTATCTTCAATTCTTAAAATAAATTTGCCGCCGGTGTTTTTTGCGAAAAGATAATTATACAATGCTGTACGTAAACCGCCAACATGCAAATATCCTGTGGGACTTGGCGCAAATCTAACTCTCGGATGTTCGTTTATCATTTTTCCTCAAAACTTTCAGAATTTTAAAATAATATTTATAAACTTACAAAAATTGAGTATTATTTGAAAAGCAAATATTGAGAATGTGAGAATTTAGAATGTAAGAATGCAGGAATTTAGAATAGAATATTTGAAATTTTTAAAAATTCTTAATACAAAAACTTTTTGATTGTTTTGAAAGTTGAAGTAAAAGTAAAACAAATTTTCTTCAAAATAAATCCGGTGGGATAATGGGAGAGTTAATTTTCAAATTGGGCGGTTCAATTTTGGTCGGTGGATCTTTTCTGATTATTCATAAATTTTTTCATTCGTTTTTCTGGTTTATCAATGGCGGATGGGAATATTTAGTTGCTTTGCTTTTGGCTTATCTTTTTTATAGCTGCGGAAAAAATTTATTTGAATGGCTTTTAAATATCTGGAATTACAGTTGAATTAAATTTTATAAATATTTCTTAATAAAAATATTCTCAATTGAAATAAAAAAGCCGGATTACATAATAAGTAAGTTCCGGCTTTATAAAAATTTTATTTAGCAATTATTGCTTTTATTAATTCAAAAATTATAAATTCTAAATTAATTAAGCTCCTTCTTTAACTCCGGTGTAATATTTTACTTTTTCGATAAACTCTTTGCTGTCAATTGGTTTTGGAATGTAATCGGTTGCACCGGCATCCAAACATTTTTCACGATCGCCTTTCATTGCAAAAGCAGTAAGAGCAACAATTGGAGTATCTTTATATCCGGGTACCGAACGAATTTTTTCAGTTGCTTCAAATCCGTTCATGATCGGCATTTGCATATCCATCAAAATCAAATTGAATTTTTGTTTTTTTGCAAGTTCCAAAGCATCTTGACCGTTTTCTACAACAACTACATCTTCAAATCCGTTTTTCTTTAATAACCTTGTTACAATTATTTGTGAGTGTTTATAATCTTCAGCCAAAAGAATTTTTGTACCGTCGCCTTTATTTTCAACTTCTTCAGGTTTAGAAGGAGTTTCATAGCGGTTGATCATTTGCTTGATCGTATCTGCAAGATCTTCAATATTTGTGCTGCGTTTACTTAAGAGATCTTCAAAAAGTCCGTCAATTTTTTGCAGGTCTTCTTTGAAATTTTCTTTTCCCGTATAAATTACAATAGGAAGTTTTGCAAATTTCTTTTCCGATTTTATTAATTTGATAAGTTCAAATCCGTTTGGATCAGGCATGTCAAGATCAACTATTGCAAGATCAATATCCATATCTTTAATTCTATCCAAAACATTTGCCGAAACATTTTCAGCAACGGGATTAAATCCTGCCGTTTCAATTGCTTGTTTCACTAAATTCAAAGTCGGAAGATCATCATCAACACAAAGTACATTTGCTTCTTTTTTTAATTTGTAACTTTGAAGAACTTCAACTAAAAAATTATATTTTATCGGCTTCACAAAATATTCAACAGCGCCCATCATAAAGGCTTTTTGCTGTTCACTTTCAACCGAACATACAATTACCGGAGTATTTTTTGTTTGCGGATGTTCATTTATTGTTTTTAATAATTCCAATCCGTTTGCGTTTGGAAGCGCAATATCCATAATAACGGCAAGGAATTTTTCTTTTTCGATAATTGATAAAGTTTGTTCTGCTGTATTTACAATTGAAGGATCGTAACCCCATTTTGTAAGATAATTGCTCAACAATTTTGCAGTGGCATAATCATCTTCAATAACAAGAATTTTATTATTAGATGAATTTTTATCAACCGGTGGAAGCGAGCTTAATTTCTTTTCGATCTCAGAAATTTTAGTTGAAGATTTTTCTTCATTCAATTTTAAAGTAAAAACATTTCCTTTTCCTGCAATGCTATCAACAGAAATACTTGCGCCCAAAAGATCAGAATATTTTTTCGTTAAAGTTAATCCTAATCCGGTTGAGCCTTGGGTTTTTCCTGTTTCAATTTTTGAAAGTGCGAACGGTTCAAATATTTTTGATTGTAAATCTTGCGGAATATTTTTGCCTGAATCCTGAATTTTAAATTCAACGGAACTTCCTTCGATCGTTCTTGCACTTAATTTTATTGTTCCGGTTTCAGTCAATCTTATCGCTTGCGAAATCAAATTTAAAAGAATGAATTTTAGTTTTTGTCTGTCGGAAATAATTTTTACCGGAATGTTCTCAATTTCAGAAGCGATATTTAATTTTGAAGTATCAATTTTATCAGAATAAATCTTTACAATTTCTTCAATAAAACTTTTCAGTTCAATTTCGGTTTTATTTACAACTGATTTTCCTGAATCAACTTTAGAAACTTCAATTATATCATTTATCAGAAGAAGAATGTTTTGCGCATTATTCTTAATTGTTTTAACATATTCAGTTTGAGATGAAGTTAAGGATTCCTCACTTAAAATTGATGAGAATCCAATTATTCCGTTTACGGGTGAGCGCAATTCCTGCGAAATTTGATTTATGGTTTCGGCAGTTGAATTTACTGATTTTCCGTTTGTCTGATTTGACATTTGAAAAGAAACAAATTCAGTTATCGATTTTAAATTATCAATATCAACTTTTGTGAATGGATTTTTCTGAGCAACTTTTAAAAGATATTTTTGATCATCGCTTTTAAAATTGCAGCATCCTTCAAATACAACAAATTCGGAGATGTTAAATCCACATTCGGTATCGGTAAAAAATCCGGGTTCAGTAAAATTTTCTTTTGCTGCTTTACATTCATCACATTGAAAGGTTGTTCCTTTTACAAAACTTTTTTTAGCAGAAAGCGATTTGCCTAAAACTTTCAATTCGGAATTGCTAATTGAAAAGAGAACCGATGCATAAAGATCGAATTCTTCACAAACAAAATTGCAGATCAAATCGTAAATTCCCGAATCATTTGAGGATAATGATTTTGAAAGTTTGTTCAGTTTTTCAACAAAATTGATTTTATCGCTTTGCATTTAAAGGAACCTTAGTAGTTAGTTAAATATTTAATTTACAAATATATAAAAAATTAAAGAATATCACATTTCACAAGCAAAATGATCAGGCTGCAAATTTCATAATAAAAATCTGTGATAAAATTAAATTCGTGCCTAAATAAAACTAATTTTAGATGAAAAATATCTAACTGAAATTTTTAATAAAAATATTTTTCACGATAAAAATTGGATTAAAAGAATCCAAGGGAAAACACTTTCATCTAATTATTTTATCCGTAATTTATATTCGGCATTTAGGGAAAAATATTTAAAAAATTCAAAGGAAAAAAAGGAACTTATTTATTGAAATTCTGATTTTGAATAATCCGTTCAACAAATTCAAAAATATTACGATAATTAAAACTACCTTAAAAATTGTCGAAATATTTGACAAAATAGATTTTTATAATTATTATTGGCACAACATAAAGGGAGACATGCCATGAAAAAAATTCCTCTACTATTTCTGTTCTTATTTTTAACCTCAAATTTGTTCGCTCAGTTATACAGCGGTCCAGCTTACGGTTATGTTGAAAGCGCTGTAATGGTAAACACAAACGCTTTGATGAAAGAAATGCCGTTGAATGAGCCGGGTGAGAAACCGGTAAGAAATAAATTCGGTTATGACTTTCTGCCGGTGTATTTGCAGTCTGATTTTTCGGGATCAGTGCAATCAGACGTAACAGTTGACCGTTCCTTATTAAAAGAGATGAATAAACCGGGCAATGAAGAAAATGCATTGTTATTTAAGAATTTTCAAGGAATTGCACAAACTAATTCCATTCCTCCGGATCCTTATATTGCTGTTGGGAAAAATCATATAATAACTACTGTAAACACATCGTTTAGAATTTCGGATAAAAAAGGTAAAACGATTTTGACAATGAGCGCAGATCGTTTTTACAGTTCCACTTTAAGTGATGTTTCAGCTTTTGATCCTAAAGTAATCTATGATCATTTCAATGAAAGATGGGTTATGGTTTGGTTGCATCAAAACGATGCTCAAAAGGTTGGTTATTATTTGGTTTCAGTATCGGATGATGATGATCCGACAGGAGTATGGTATAATTGGCTTTTGCCTTCTGACCAAAACGGGTTAGATGAAGTTGATAACTGGGGCGATTATCAAGGCGTTGGCTACGATAAAGATTATATCTATTTAACTTCAAATAATTTTTCGTTTGGTGGATCTTATAATTATGCAAAGATCAGAGTTCTAAAAAAATCGGAATTGTATGCGAGTAATCCCGGTGAAGTTGAATGGGCTGATTTTTGGAACTTAAAAGATCAGCAAACCGGTGGAAATACAATTTTCGGAATAAGACCTTCAAGAATTTATGGTGATCCGGGAGAGTATTATTTTGTTCAAAGATCTCCTTATACTACAGGGGATCATATGTTAATTTATAAATTAAAAGATCCTTTCGGTGCACCTGAATTAACAGTTTCTAAAATAACTGTTGGTCAATATTACAACCCGGGTTTAGCAAAGCAATTAGGTGGCGGTGCAATTGATCTTGAAAGCGGTAGTGGTCATATCAGAAATGAGCCGGTTTACCGTGATGGAGTTTTACATTTTGTCCATTCCGTAGCCAGCGGTTCAACAAACAGAAGACCTTATTCAAGCTTAAGATATCTTGCTATAAAACCTGCAACCGGTGAAGTTGTTTCAGATGAAGTCATAGGTTCGGTTGATGGATATTATTATTTTTATCCTGCCATAGCTGTGGATAAAGATGGAAGTGTTGTAATTACTTATAGCCGTTCAGCTGATACAGAATATGCAGGTGCATACTATATTACAAAAAAAGCAGGTTCTGATACTTTTTCCGGAAGTCAACTTTTAGAAGCCGGTAAAGGAAATTATGTTAAAGATTTCAGCTCAGGAAGAAATCGCTGGGGTGATTATAACGGTATTTGGTTAGATCCTGTTGATGAAAATAATTTCTGGATGTTCACTGAATATGCTGCAGGTGTTAATACTTGGGGTGTAAAAGTTGGTGCATTGCGTTTAATTCCTTTTAACGGAGTTTATGCAAACATTATTGATACTGCTTTTAAATATACCGAATTAGAAGTAGGATTAACTTCTGATACAAAAACAGTAGTGATTGAAAACTTTGGTGATGAAGAGTTAGTGATTTCCGAAGCCAAATTCGGAACTCAAAACTTTAAAATTGTTAGCGATATTAATTTCCCTGTATCTGTTCCTACATATGGTTCTGTTGAAATTAATGTTGCTTTTACTCCTGTTGAAGCAGGTGATATTTATGATGTTATGGAAGTTTCAACTAACGACCCTGATGATTCTAAAATACTTGTTTCTTTTGAAGCAAAAGGATTTGAGTTAAAACGTGTTCAGGAAAATAATCTTTATGCAGTTGCTAAAACTTCTGCAGAATTAAATATACTTAATCCTTCAGAGCTTAAATCTACTGCTCTTGGAGTTGTAGGATTATCCCCTTTCCTTGGATTAACCATTGATCCAAAATCAGGACTTATGTATGGTTTGCATAGTATTGCTTCTGCTTCAGGTATTGCTAAGATCAATTCCGAAAAAGGCGATGCACATTATAAAACCCAGTTTGATATTCCTTTAAATTCAATTGCTTTTGATAAACAAGGACAGCTTTACGGAACTACTTCAGCCGGCTTACTGTACACAATTGATTTTAGTAACGGAACCTTTACATTTGTTGATTCTATAGGATTACCTGTTAGTTCCATGACAATCAACTATAATACAGATGAAATGTACGTAACAGCAGGTGCCAATGCGGCTAGAGGTAAAGACGCTATTTACAGAATTGATAAAGTTACAGTTGATACTGTTTTTGTTGGCAATGCAGGTATAACCACTACTTTTAATGCTATTGTTTTCGGAGAAGATAATAAATTATATGGTGCTACCGGATCCTTATTTGCTACAAATAATTTGTACTCAATTGAAGCAAATACAGGAGCTGCAACCTTATTAGGTGCGGCTGATATAAAAGGAATTCGAGGTTTGGCTTATATGCCTCAGGGAGTTGTTTCTGTTGAAAACCAAATGGTGACAAAACCAAACGAATATCAATTGAAACAAAATTATCCTAATCCGTTCAATCCTTCTACAAGCATTGAATTTGCTTTACCTAAAGCTGCAAATGTTAAATTGGCAATTTACAATTTGATTGGCGAAGAAATTAAAGTACTTGCTAATTCAGATTTTAATGCAGGCGTTCATAAGGTAACCTGGAATGCTACAAGCAAAGATGGCGGAAAAGTATCAAGTGGAATTTATTTCTACAGAATAAATGCAGTTGATAATGAAGGCAGAGAATTCTCAGATACAAAAAAATTGATTTTATTAAAGTAATTTCAGTTTAACTTTCAAAAAAGCCGGACTTTGTTTCCGGCTTTTTTGTTTTAAAAAATTTAGTTAAAATTGTTCTTATTATTTTATTAATTAAAAAAAAGTATTTATATTAGTGATCTTTATAAAGAAATTTATAAAGAATGCTTTATTTAGTAACTAACGGAGTAGGGTAAATGGCAAATTTTATAGGTACTTTCAATGTAATACCTTCATTACCGGAAAACCTTGAAAGATTACGTGAACTTGCATATAACTTGTATTGGACGTGGAATCAGGATACTTTCGAGCTTTTCAGAAGATTGGATAGAGACCTTTGGGAAGTGACAAATCACAATCCGGTTATGGTTCTCGGAAAAATCAGTCAAGAAAGATTACAAGAAGTATCGAATGATGATGGATTTATAGCTCACTTAAATCGTACTTACAATCAGCTTGAATCTTATTTAAATCAACCGAACTGGTACAGCAAAAATTTCAAACCTCATGATGAACCGCATATCGCATATTTTTCAGCTGAATTCGGATTAACTGAATGTTTGCAAATTTATTCAGGCGGACTCGGTATTTTAGCCGGAGATCATTTAAAATCTGCAAGCGATTTGGGATTACCTTTGATCGGAATTGGTTTGTTATATAAAGAAGGATATTTCCAGCAATATTTGACATCTGACGGATGGCAGCAGGAGCGTTACGATATTAATGATTTTTTCAATCTTCCGATGACGTTGATAACAAATGATAAAAAAGAGCCCATGAAAATTGCTCTTAACTTCCCGGGAAGAAATGTTCATTTTCAGGTTTGGAAAATTGCGGTTGGAAGAATTCCGCTTTATCTAATGGATACAGACATTCCTGAAAATAATGAAGAAGATAGAAAAATAACACGCACGCTTTACGGCGGAAATACGGAAACAAGAATTCAACAAGAAATTTTGCTTGGAATCGGCGGGTTGCGCGCGCTTCATTCAATGGGCATAAAACCACTTGTTTGTCACATGAACGAAGGACACTCAGCATTTCTTTCTTTGGAAAGAATCCGCTATCTGATTAATGAGCATGGTTTAACTTTTGAACAAGCCAAAGAAGTTGGATATTATTCAAATATATTTACAACTCATACTCCGGTTCCGGCAGGAATTGATGTATTCGGAAATGATATGGTTGAAAAATATTTCGGAAATTATTACAGAAATGAATTAGGAATTGACGATAAAGAATTTTACAGACTCGGAACAATTGATCCGAGTTTAGGAACAATAAATTTCAACATGGCTCATCTTGCAATGAACACATCAGGATTTGTTAACGGTGTAAGTAAATTGCATGGTGAAGTTTCTAAAAAAATGTGGGTCTCCGGATTTAAAGGCGTTCCTTTTGAAGAAATTCCAATTGATTATGTTACAAATGGAATTCATACAAGAAGTCATCTTTCAAAAGATATGGAAGAACTTTTGATTAGATATTTGGGTGAAAAATTTATCAATAATCCGGAAGATCAGAATATCTGGCAGCGAATTGATAAAATTCCTGATGTTGAATTGTGGCGCACGCACGAAAGAAGACGCGAAAGATTGGTTGCATTTGCAAGAAACAGATTAAGAAAACAAGTAATGAGCCGTGGCGGATCGCATCTTGAAATTGCCTCAGCCGGCGAAGCTTTGGATCCTTCTGCTTTAACAATCGGGTTTGCAAGAAGATTTGCAACTTACAAAAGAGCAACTTTATTTTTTTCAGATCTTGACAGATTAGAAAGAATTTTAAATAATCCTGAAAGACCGGTTCAATTAATTGTTGCCGGAAAAGCTCATCCAAAAGATGAAGAAGGTAAAAAATTCATTCAGAAAATTGTTCAGTTTGCAAAAGAAGAAAGATTCAGAAAAAGAATTGTCTTCCTGGAAAATTATGATATGAATGTTGCGCGTTATATGGTTGAAGGAGTTGATGTTTGGTTGAACAATCCACGCAGACCTTTAGAAGCAAGCGGTACATCCGGAATGAAAGTTATTGCAAACGGCGGATTGAATTTCAGCGTACTTGACGGATGGTGGGATGAAGGTTACGATGCGGAATTAGGCTGGAAAATTGGAAACGGCGAAGAATATATTGATCTGGATTATCAAAATGAAGTTGAAGCAAGCCAACTTTACAATACTTTGGAAAAGGAAATTGCTCCGCTGTTTTACAACAGAGGCGAAGATAAACTTCCACGCGCCTGGATCGGAACCATAAAAGCATCCATGAAAAAATTAACACCGTTCTTTAACACACACAGAATGGTAGAAGAATATTTCCGTAAGTTTTACCATAAAGCTTATAATAACAGAAAACAGCTTTTAGAAAATAAATGGGAATTGGCTAAAGAACTGACCGCATGGAAGAAAAAAGTTACTGATAACTGGTCATCAATTAAAGTTTCTGAAATTGAATACTTGACAGGTAACAAAGATGTAAAGGTTGGTACGGAATTCAGTATTAAAGCCAATATCCATTTAGGAAATCTTGCTCCCGAAGATGTAGAAGTACAAATATATTTCGGTTCAATGGATAAACAGGAAATGGCACACGCAAATTCTGCTGTTACAATGGAGCCTGAAAAGTCTTCAAAGTCTTCAAAAGGTAATTACAATTACAAAGGTTCTGTGGTTTGTAAAACAAGCGGAAACTTTGGTTACACGATTAGAATTCTGCCGAAACATTCACTTTTGGTAAGTCCTTTTGATCTTGGTGTGATTTACTGGGCATAATAAATCTGTAAAATAAAAATTCAAAATCCCCTTAAAACAAGGGGATTTTGTTTTTTAAATTGAGTATAATTTAAAAATTAATTTTCCGGTATTTTTAGAATGAAAATATTTTTTAAGATTTTAATTGTTACTATTATTTTTTGCTCAGATTTATTTTCTCAGAATATTGATTGGCAGAAAGTAAATGTCGGCATAAATTCAAATTATCTAATAAATACAAGCGATTTTAACGAGCATTGGGGGAATTCATTTTCTTTAGGAGGAACTGGACGCTATAAAATTACAGATAGATTTTTTGCTGAAGGTGAACTTAATTTTTCGATATTTGATCCAAAAAATAAAAGCGAATTTCCAAAAATCTATATGTTTGAAATTCCTTTAGGATTTAAATATGAAATCTTTCAATCAAAATATTTCGGAATAAATATTTGGAGCGGAATATTAAATGCAACAATGCATTTTTCAGGTGCACGTGTAGAAGAAAGATTTCAAAATAATAAGGAAGAATCCGAATTCGGATATTTTATTTCAATGGGAACGCGTTTTTTTGGGATTAATCAACTTGAAGTTTATTCTAAATACGAATCGCTTTTCAGTGCACCTGAAAATCTGAAAATTTATTCAATCGGACTAAAGTATTTTATAATCAAATGAAAATAAAAAAAATATTATTTATAGGATTTGTAATTCTCATAATTTTATCTGCATCACAAATTTTTGCAAATGAAAACGAAAGAAATTTATACAAAAGAACAGGAGATATTTTAAGAGAACATGCAGTGTATAATTTCGGATTGAGCAGATTTCTATCTGCTCATTTTTTAACATCATCTGAATTCCCAAGTTCGCCGGGTAATATTATTTTTTATAACGGAAAACAAAATTACGTTCTTCCATTCAATTATAATTCACCCGATCTTTTTTCTATAGATGAAATTGAAATTGATTCGATAATTATCGAATCAAATCCAACCATTTCGGAAAATTATCTTTTTCCAAAAGGCAAAATTGATATAAAAAAGAAACCGGTTTCTGATGAATTTAAAATCCGGTTAAGATTATTTACCGGAAGTGAAACCGGAGATCCGCTTATTTATTATCTCACCCGGGATAATTTGGAAATTGGAAATATTAATAAATTTGTTCCTTCAGGAGTTGTTTCATTTGAAAATTCTTTAAATAAATTTTCATATAGATTTAAAGGCGGATATTTCGGCTACTACCCGACAGGATCTGTAAACGATGGAATTATTTGGGGATTAAATGCACATTACGGCGGCAAACAAAACAAGCAGGGAATTTCCGAGCTTAATACTGTTTACAAAATTACTGATAAAAAAATGATTGGATTGGATGCCTCTGCCGTTAGTTATTATGGGTTTGATCTTTCACCTTTTACTTCGAGCTTTACTCACTCTGAATATTATATTCATTCGATAAAATTTTCTGCTGTAAATTTAATTGATGCATTTGAATTTGAATTAATTAAAGACGGAACAAATTTCAAATTAACCGAAATTGATCTTATTCCCGGAGCAAAATTTAATTTGAATAATTACAGAATTAATTCAAAAATAAATTTAATTGATAAGAATGAATATTCGGTAAAATTATTCACTAATTATGATTTTCTTAATGCAGTGAATTCAGATTATGAATCACAAAAATCAGAGCAAAATTTTTTCGGAAATAAAAACGAACTTTCAAAATATTCTACCGGCGCGGAAGTTTCCGGAAAAATTAATTCATTCGATATGAAATTATCTTTCAATCATGATTTTAATTTTGCAAATAAAAATGAATCTTCTATTTATTTTAAAACAAATTATAAATTAGATGAATATAATTCAGCGGGAATTTCTTCAAGCAGTGTTGTAAAATATCCAAATCTTTTTGAAAAGTATGCAAGCTTTTTAACACTGAGAAATTTGACCGATCTGAAAATCACGGATTCAATTTTCATAAAAGGAAATACTGATCTTCAAAATGAAAGAAACAATTTTTTCGGAATTAATTATCTATTTACTAAAGGAATAAAATTTAAAGCCGAAACCGGAATTTTATCAGTTAAAAATCCTATTGCACAAAAAGTTGAAAGTTACGTTTTGACCGCATCAACAGGGGACTTTCTGAAAAATGCTGCTTACGAAAATAAAAATGATATTAAAGTTTTTACATTCAATTTAAATTTGGAAAAATCTTTTGAAACAGCTGAGTTTACCGGAAGTTATAAATTTTCCGATCGTGATGAAATTTTTCCAAAGCATAATTTATTTTTTGCCGCCAATGTAAATTTACCCATTAGCGCATCAATAAGAACTGAATATTTTTTCAGAAGCAGAAGCCGCTGGAGCGAATTTGATGCGGGAGAATTTTCTAATTCTTATATTGAAAGAAAGTACAATCAGAATTTGAGTCCGGCTTCGGTATTCAATATTTCGTACATTCAAAAATTAAGCAATTTTTATTTCTTTGAAAATTTATCATTTAAATTTGAGATCGAAAATTTATTTGATAAAAAATTCAAAATGATGCCGAACGGAAATGAATTCAGAAGAGCAGTCGTAATTTATTTAAATGCAATGATTTAGAAAAATCCGGAGATAAGATGAAAAAAATTATTCTTGTAACTGGCGCAACTGATGGGATAGGGAAACAGACCGCATTGGAATTGGCAAAATCAGGACATAAAATTATTGTTCACGGTAGAACGAAAGAAAAGGCTCAGCTTTCCGCGAATGAAATAATTGACAGAACAGGAAATAAGGAAATTGAATTTGCCGTTGCAGATTTTTCATCGCTTAAAGAAGTGAGAAGATTAGCTGATGAAATTAAAGAAAGATTTGATGCTTTGAATGTTTTAATAAATAATGCCGGAGTTTACAAAAAGAAAAAGGAAATTACGGAAGATGGTTTTGAAGCGACTTTTGCCATAAATCACTTGGCGCCTTTTTTACTGACGAATTTAATAATTGATATTTTGTTAAAGAATGCACCTTCGCGAATTATAAATGTTAGTTCGGTTGCGCATCAAAGAGGAAAAATTGATTTTGAAAATTTAAATGCCGAAAAATGTTTTGATGGATACGGCTCATATTCACTTTCAAAATTGGCAAATATTATTTTTTCAAACGAACTTGCTGATAAATTAAAAAATACAAAAGTGACCGTAAATTCATTGCATCCCGGAGTTATCGGAACAAAACTATTAAAAGAAGGATTCGGAATGGGCGGCGCTTCAATTATGGAAGGAGCAGAAACTTCAATATTTTTAGCAACTTCAGATGAAGTTGAAAATGTTTCGGGAAAATATTTTGATAACAAGAAAATATCAACTTATTCAAAAGTTGCTGATGATGAAGATGTGAAGAAAAAATTATGGGAGTTGAGCGAAAAGATGACAGGACTTAAAACCGTTAAAATTTCCAAATTCCAAAACTAATTCTTTTTTTTTATAAGCTGTAAAATTTTACGTGCATAAATTTGACGTGTGCCGGGCAATAACATCGTAATTCCTAAAATATCGGTGATAACGCCCGGCGTTATTAAAGCGAATCCGCCCAAAATTACAAGCAGAACATGTAACAATTCATTTCCCGGAATTCTTTTTTCACCGATTGTTCTTTTAATTCCGGCAAAGACCGATAAACCTTCACGCTTAACAAGATAAGCGCCGAAAAGCGCAGTTACAAAAATTATCAAAATAGTTGTAAGCGCACCGATCTTTTCACCGATCAAAATCAAAATATATAATTCCACAAGCGGAACAATTGTAAAAACCAAAAGCAATTTGCCGAACATGTTGTTTTCTTTTTTTATGTGCATTATTTTAAGTTAAGCAAATTTAAAACTTATTCAAATTGAAAGATGATACAAATCGGCGATTCATTTATTTTCAACTCAGAAAGATATTTTGTAAGTGAATTTTTAGGAAAGGGAAAATCAGGATATTCATTTTTGATTTCGAACGGAAGCCGGAAATTAGTTCTTAAAATACTTCATGATGAACCGTGTTCTTATTACAATTTTTATTATGATAAATTAGAAAGTGAGATAAATGCTTACGGATTTTTGAAAAAAACCGGAATTAAAATTCCCGCACTTTACGGATTTGATAAAAACGAAAATTATTTAGTTAAAGATTATATTGACGGTAGATCCGCCGCAAAACTTATTTCTGAAAATGAAATTTCCGAAAATGATATAAAACAAATTTTTGAGATTTCGAAAATTCTTTTTTCTTATAAAATCAATATTGATTATTTTCCGATGAACTTTGTTAAGCAAAACAGCGAGTTTTATTATGTTGATTACGAATTTAATAAATATTCCGATGAATGGAACTTTGAAAATTGGGGAATTTATTATTGGTTGAATAATTCAGGAATGAAGGAGTTTTTAGAAACCGGAAATCACATGGCTATAAATCTGGAAAATTCAGGTAAGCCGGTTTTTGAACCATTCAAAAAGGAAGCGGAAAGATTGATAAATAAATTTGGAATTAGATCTACAGAGTCAATTTAATTTTATTTCCAAAATCAATTTAAAATAAAAATGCGGTCTTATTAAGACCGCATTTTTTATTTATGACAAAAGAAAATGTAATTTCAAACCGGAGTTTAGAAATTTTGATTAATAATTAATATCAAAATTCTTATTTTTTGAAGATCGGATCAGCACCGATTGTTCCGTGCAGACTTTTCAAATAATTGGGCGATTTTATTCTGCTCAATTCTTTTTCTGCCTGTTCAAGTTTTTCTTTCAGATGCATTTTTTCTGTAACAATACTGTGATCGTTATGTAAATGATCACGAAGATAATTTACGTGATTTTGCCACAATGCAATATCTTTTAATTGTTTGTTAAGCAATCTTTCTGAATACCATTCACTATTTAATAGATAATCCAAAGTGAACATTTTTCTTATTTCAGGATCTTCAACAGTTTTTCCTTCATAATTTCCGTTTGCCATTATGTGAAGCAGCGCTTTTAACGGTGGGCAAGCGCCTTCGATACTGCCATCGTTAAAATAGGAAAGCGCAACGCGTTGCTGGGCTTCTACAATATTGTTTACGCCATCAGCAAAAACTTCCATGCTTTGTAATTCCGGTTTTAACATTTCTTCGTTAAAAACTGAAATAGGATTTTCAAAAACCCTTCCGAAATAAGTGTGAACAAATTTATCGGTAATTCTGTATCCTAATCTGCTTGCGAGAATTTTATTTCCGTTGTATTCAAAATCATTTAGTTTTTCAAGATGACCTTCTTCAATCAAAAATTTCGGATCACGTTCGTTAACATTTAATCTGCACCAAATTTCGGGGATCAAAAGACTGATATCATGATCCACTTTGTAATTTGGTCCAATAACTCCGGCTGCGCTTGTAAAGCAATTATAGCCGGTTAAAATAAAAGATACCAATGCATTGTTAAGATCGGAGATCGGGCTTAAAGCATTGAACGGACCTTTTGTTAGGGCGCCTTCTGAGCCGGCTCCTGTTGTTGATGGAGATTTTCCGGTTAAACTGCAAATAAAATCCATGAAAATTTCAGGTAATTCCTGATAATGAATTGGATTATAAACCGCAAGCGGACGAATTTTTGCAACAAGATCAGGCGGATTATTTCTTCTACCGGGAAGCACTGCATTTACAGGCCAAATGCACGCTTTTTCAACAGGAATTTTTCTGAATAATCTCGTCCCGATTTCAGCAACGTATCTGTCGCGCGGTTTAACAAGATCAGGTCTGTTTTGCAAATATCTCATATTTACCGAAGGTTTTTCGTCAATCATTCTCGGATGCGCTGAAGAAACAAAATATTTACAGTTATTCTTTTTCGCTGTATCCTGAATAAATTGTTTCATCGGTTCGGTAAATTTATCGAATCCGATTGCATCTTCAATTAAATTTTTTGCATCATCGTTTGTTAAAGGTTCAAAATTTGAAATGAACGCTCCGGAAGTTGCAATATCCAATTCTGCTTGTTTATCATAACCTCTGTTAATTGCTTCGTCAGGTCTTTGGAAAAATCTGAACTCACAATTTTCAACAAGTTTTACCGAAGGATTTTTATAATCTTTGCTTACGTAATTTAATTTTTCAGTCGGAATTACAGTCGAAACGGAAATATCATCTTCAAGTTGAATTTTATCTGCTGCAATAAAATCCTGGCGAAGTTTGAACGTTCTCCATGATTTATCTTTTTGAAGACCAACGCGCAAATAATTTGCAACAAGTTTGCGGTTGTTATATTTCAATTCATTTCCTGACATTCCATTTACAAGATCAACAGTAAAATGTTCGCGCCAATTATTACCCCATTCAGGTCTGTGAAATCTTTTGATCAAAAATACTAGACCTTTAATGTATTGCGGAATTCCGTTGAGCCAATTGTTATATTCTTCAGTATAATCCGTAACAGAAGGTGTGAGCAATTTGATGACCGAACCTAAAGTTCTGCGGTTGCTTAAAATCGCCCTGCTTGGTTCTTTTTTATTTCTCGGTTTTTTGTAGCGGGTACTGTAATCTTTATTGATTATCTCATCAACAAAATTGAAATCTTTTTCCAGATCGGCAATAAAAAACGGTCCGTATAAAATTGCATCATTTATTGATTTTGAAATTTCGGATTTTCCGCCTCCAGATACCGTGCTTGGTTTATGGCAGAAAGTCCCTTCGGCAGCGGTTCCAACCAAACGCCAAGTGGGAACATTCGGATTTTTTTCCAATCTTACTTTGTATCCTGCAGGCAAAAGATAAATATTACTCGGAAGCAATTTTATTTTTACTTCTTTGCCTTCTTTATTCCAAGCTACTGTTTGTTCATGAAGATTTATTTTTGAATCTTCGGGAACGTAGAAAATTTCCGGAAAATTTTTATCAATTGCATAACCTTCTTCTTTTATTTCCACCGAATCTTTTAGCAATTCACAAACATCCTTAAAAGTATGGTTTTCCTTTTTGATTTGATTATCATCGTGAAATTCATCACCTAAATTATAACTTGGAAATGCAATTGCGCCGCCGGCATGTTCCTCTTCACAATTTCCGTAAAGATTAGTAGCATAACTTATTTGAGTTTTAACTTCTTTTTTACAATAACCGAAATAATTATCGGCTATTAAAGTTACAATAACTCCTTCTTCATTTCTGCAAGTAAGTTTGAATGCGTTTCCATCATTGTAAATTTCATTTTCATTTTTCCAGCACATACCGTCCCGTTTTTGTCTTTCGGTTGCGTTATCAAAATGCGGAAGTCCCAATTCTTTTTTATTTAATCCTAATAAATGCGGAGCTAGAATTACGCATCCGGTGTGACCTGTCCAATGTTCAATATCCATTCCCGCATCATTTTCAGGAAGATATGGATCTCCGGCATTTCCGAAAATTGATTCAACAAAATCAAGATTACTTACCAAATTACCGGGAGCAAAAAATCTGATTTCCATCGATTTATGCGGAGAAAATTCAGGAACTGCGGGACTTACCATTGGCCTTAGCAGAAGCGAAACAAAAAGTTCTGCCTTATTTTCCTGCGATGAAGTATATGGCAGTTGCAGTAAATGTTTTGGCGGATGAAGTGCAATTTTAAGCATATTTGCAAAAACATTTTTCGGAACAGCAATTTTATCATCCGGAACCGGCAAACCGCCTTCGGTTATATGAAAAACGCCTTTTGTTGTTCTTCTGTCATTTTTAGGATTATGTAAAATTCCTTGTTTAATTCTGTACGAACTTATAATATCAGAAACAAATTCATCTTTATCCGGTGGAAGCGAAAGCACACGCGCAATTCCGTGATGATCCAAAATAAAAGTATTTGTAGGAAGTTTGATACTTTCCTTTAAATCCAGGTCATCTAAATAATTATCCAAAAACTTTTGAATTCTTCTATCGGCAGAGCAGTGATAATCAGCCAAAAGAATGTTTTTTGCCTGATGATTTTTTATAAGGTCGCGCGCAATTTCAATAAAATCATTATCATCATTTTCCTGTAAAAAAACAGGATAACCCAAAGCAGCCAATTTCAAATTTATATATTGAATTATTTTTTCATTGCTGCGGTAAGAAATGCTTTTATTTTCATTAAAGCCTAATGTTCTTTTGTGATCCATGAAAATAGCCTCAATAATTTAGAAAGTTTTAGCAAAATTACATAATAATTTGTTAAAAGTGAAATATTTCACAAAAAATATGTTTAACTTTTTGTTAATTTTAATTAATTTGAATGAGCAAAAAATTTCATTAAAAATTCTGAAAAAAAATTCGAAAATAAAGAAAAAAATTATTGACTATGACTGACGAACAAATTTTTGAAAGAATTAAAGACACTCTCCGCGGAAAAGTTGAAACTTTTATGGAGCAGGTAACTCCTATTTACTCTCAATTAAATTGGGAATGGAACATTAACGGCGAAAAGAAAATTCCCGCCGAAGAAGATATTATGTTCAAACTTTACAATTTGATTGACGCGCTTCAATTCAACAAAAAAGGTTATTGGACCTCGGCAAACGGATTAAAAGTTCAATATAGATTTGCTAAAGAGGGAATTGAAATTTCTATGACATTTACAAAAGAAATTGGAGATTCCGGAGTTTACAAATTCAATTAATTTAGATTTTTTATTTTCCAAATTTCAGCGCAATCTTTTTACTGATTTTTCAAAAAGAAATACGGTAAAAGATTGCGTTTTTATTTTGTATTTTTCAAATAATTTCTTAAAGTAATATTTGTTTTTTCCGAAACTAAAATCTTTCGATAATTGTTAAATTTCCGGAAGATAAATCAAAATTATCTTTTAAAAATCGAAATATCTTTTGAAAAATTTCCGGTTTATAAAAACAAAATTATTAAAAAATTGATCACGATTTTCGTCACCAAAAAAATTTCCGGTAGAATAAATGGGCATTGTTTTAGAAGGCAAAATTGAACGTATAACTTTTTTTAATCCGCAAAATAATTACACGGTTGCAAAACTTCTGCTTAAAAATAATAAATTGATTACTGTTATCGGAAATTTCTATTCAATAAATACAAATCAATATTTAAAACTTTCAGGCGAGTGGAAAAATCATCCTAAATTCGGTGAGCAGTTTGTTGTATCGGTCTATGAAATAATTCAACCGGAAAGTTTAGAAGATATCGAAAAATATTTGGCTTCCGGTGTTATAAAAGGAATTGGAGCTGCAACAGCAAAAAAAATAGTTAATAAATTCGGTTTGGAAACTTTAAATATTCTTGATGAAAGAATTGAAGAACTTGCTAAAATTCCCGGTTTAAGCAAAGCAAAAGTTGCCGATATAAAAGAGATGTGGCAAGAGCAAAAAGATCTTAGACTTACAGGAAGTTTTTTGCAAAATCTCGGATTTAATGCTTCTGTTGCCGGAAGAATTTATTCCATTTTAGGAACTGATGCAATTGAGATCATAAAAAACGATCCTTACAAATTGGCCAGAATTTTACCTGAATTACAATTTCCCGTTTTGGATAAGATTGCGTATAATTTAGGATTTATGCCTGAAACCCCGTTAAGAATTGAAGCGGGAATCATTTACGTTTTAAATAAATATGCTGATGACGGCAATACTTACAGCACGCTTGGCAAACTTTTGATTGATGCTTCAAATTCGCTTAACGTAAATGCCGAAACGATCTTTAACTCATTGGCAGATTTGCAGGCGAAAGAAAAAATTGTTGCTGAGGATTGTGATTTCAGTGTTTTGCCGCTTGATCTAAATCATCCTGAATTACAAAAGAAAATTTATTTAAGTGAAATTTACGATGCCGAGGCCGAAATTACCGAACATATGCTTGAAATTTTCGGGACAGAGCCTTCAGTAAAAATTAAAAATATCGAAAAAGAAATTTCAAAGATCCAGCTTGAAAATGAAATTTTATTTTCTGAAAAACAAATTTTCGCAATTAAGGAAGCCTTGACTCATAAAATTGTAGTGGTTACCGGCGGTCCGGGAACAGGCAAAACCACGATTATCAAATCAATTCTAAAAATTTTTAATAAGCATGAAGCGAAAATTCAACTTGCCGCACCAACCGGAAGAGCAGCCAAAAGAATGAGTGAATCAACCGGCTATGAAGCTAAAACAATTCACCGGCTTTTGGAATACAATCCCGTTGAGGAATATTTTGTAAAAGACGACCTTAATCCTTTGGAAGCGGATCTTTTGGTAATTGATGAAGCATCAATGATCGATACACTTTTATTTTCAAAATTGCTGCGGGCAGTAAATTACGGAACCACTTTAATTTTGATTGGCGATGTTGATCAGCTTCCTTCAATCGGTCCGGGAAATATTTTAAAAGATATAATCGCATCGAAAACTGTTCCTACAGTGATTTTAACTGAAATTTTCAGACAATCGGCTGATAGTTTGATAACGATTAACGCACACAGAATTAACAGGGGAGAAAGACCTTTGTTAAATCCTGATAACGGATTCCGTAAGGATTTCCATTTTTATCAGATTTCTGATCCGGATCAGGTTGTAAATAAAGTGATTGATCTTTGTAAACAAACAATCCCGATGGAATTCGGATTAAATCCGGTTAATGATGTTCAGGTGATGGTTCCAATGCATAAGGGAACAGTGGGAGTTAGTAATTTAAATTCGGTTTTGCAGAATAAATTAAATTTTACGGAGCATCCTGTAAAAATTGGTTTCAGGGAATTTAAAATTGGCGATAAAGTAATGCAAAACCGGAATAATTACGAAAAAGATGTATTTAATGGTGATCTTGGAAGAGTTTCTGCAATTAAAAAGGAAAAGGATGAAATATTCGTAAACTTTGATGGAAGAATCGTAAAATATGCAAATGTTGAAATTGACGATCTGATTTTAGCTTATGCAATTTCAATTCATAAATCTCAGGGAAGCGAATATCCTGCGGTAATAATTCCGCTTTTGGAAGATCACTACGCGCTGCTTCAAAGAAATCTACTTTATACGGCAATTACCCGTGCAAAAAGTTTGGTTTTTTTGGTAGGAACCGAGCGCGCGATCAATATTGCAATAAACAGAAACCGCGCAATAAACCGATTGACAAGTTTAAAGGAAAAACTGGAAAATTCCTTTATGCATCAAAACTTATAAAAGTAAAATATTCCTTTGGAAAATTATTTCGTGCTTTTTCAGCAGATTCAATATCACTGAAAATACCGAATACGGTTGAACCGCTGCCGGACATCAACGCGAATTTTGCTCCATATTCGTAAAGCTTGTTTTTTACATTTTTCACTTCCGGAAAATTTTCAAAAACGAATTTTTCAAAATCATTTAAAACTTTTTCCCTCAAAGTTTCAGGATTATCAATTTCTGATTGAGTCAATTTTGAAAGATCAAATTCAGGTTTTTGCGGCACTATGTTTTGATAAGCAAGTTTGGTTGAAACATGAATATTCGGGTTAACTATTAAAACAGGTAATCTTAAATTCAAATCTAATACAGATAATTCTTCACCTCGGGATTTTGCAAAAGAGGGGAATGGTTTGATAAAAAAGGGAACATCGGAACCCAAATTTAAAGCAAAATTTTTTAATGTATCAAAGTTATAATTAAGGCTAAACATATCATTAAGCGCGAGTAGAGTTGCCGCTGCATCTGAGCTTCCGCCGCCTAATCCGCCGCCCACAGGAATTATTTTTTTTAATTTTACTTTAACATTTATTTTTTTGCCTGATTGAATTTCAAGCAAATTCTTAGCTTTAATTATTAAATTATCTTCACTTTCAAGTTCTTTAATATCAGCTGTAAATGAAAATTTGTCTGACCTTAAAAATTGAATTTCGTCATACAGATCATTTAAGGGCAAGAAAATTGTTTCTAAGTTGTGAAAATTATCATCTCTTTTTGAAGTTACAAAAAGCCCTAAATTAATTTTTGCCGGAGCTTTCATTTCGATATAGTTAACCATAATATTCCTTTAATAATTTTATGTGCTCCGGAGTAGAACCGCAACATGCTCCTATAAAAGACGGTGAATAACTTAATGTTTTTTTAATTTGAAAGATGTAAGTCTCGGGAGAGATTCCGCAAATGATTTCGCCGGAGTTTTGCGCTCCTGCTCCGCAATTAAAATATGCTCCCCAGTTATGCTCCCGAAAACTTTTGTTTTTAGGAAATAAATCGGGTTTTATACAATTAAAACCTATAGCAAGCGGTTTGTATTTAAGGATCTCATCAAATACAATTTCTAATTTTTCTCCTGAAAGGATTCTGAAATTAGAATCATAATATAAACTTAACACAAAGGGAATTCCGTTTTCTGAACAGATCTTACAAATAATTTTGATCTCATCTAAATGACTTTGTGTTTCGTTAAGAATAAAATCAACTCCGCTATTTGCTAAATTTATAATGTGTTTAGAGTGATTTTCATAAAGGTCAGAATAACTAATTTCCCGTTTTGCTTTATAGCAATCTTCAGCAGGAGCGTTAGAACCGGCAATTAAAATATTTCTATTTCCTTTTGCTTCTTTTGCAAGTATGACAGATTGACGCACGAATTCTTCGTGTGAAAAATTAAAACCGGAATTTTTATATGCAAGATAATTTGTTCTGAAGGTGTTGGTAGTAATAATATCTGCTCCAGAATTTATATAATCTTTATGGATAGATTTAACTAAACCGGGAGCAGTAAAATTAGCGTGGCACGTCCAAAGATACGGATCTACGAAAACTCCGTTTTGTTGAAGCAAACTGCCCATTGCTCCATCAAGGATCAACGGGCGTTTCTTTCTTTTTGCAAATTCAAAAATGTTAAAATTATTTAACCACATTTACGGATTCAAAAAAGTTAACCGCCGCATTTTCAATTTGTTTCAGGTCAATTTGTTTGATACATTCCAAATCGTATGGACAAGATTTTTTCCAGCAAGGCGCACATTCCAAATCTTTCGGGAAAAGCTTTATGCCTCTATCGTAAAGATCAATTTCCTGCCAGCAGCTTAATCCGAACCAGGCAATAATATATTTTTTCAGGGCAATTGCCAAGTGCATCCCGAATGAATCGCCTGTAATAATTACTTGCGGAATACTTTCATAACAGGCACCTTTACGGATTCCGTTATTTGTTGGAGTGCTGATTATTTTTCCTTCAAAATGAGAATAGATTTCCTTATTTCTCATTTCATCTTCTGGTCCGCCCAAAAGCATAATTTTAAATTCACCGTAACTAAGAAACCGCTCAATAAGATAAATATGCTGCGCTACAGTCATTTTTTTGTTAGGATATAAATTTGAACATCCGGTATTAAACCCGATTATTTTATTTTCAGGAGTAATTCCCACTTCTTTTTTATAATCTTCAATAAATTTAAGTTCCTCATCAGTAAACTGGAAAACATAATCGTTTCTTTCGTAGGGAATTTCAAAAGTTTCTGATAAATATTCTTGTCCGGTTGTGGTATTAACCCTGAATTTCAGATGATCATCCATTCCCAGTTTATAATTATAATTTGCTCCTTCGTTAAGAGGAATTATTTGACCATTTGAATTAATTCCGAATCCCATTCTTTTTTGAGCATTTACCTGCATTGCAAGTGATCCGGATCGCTGGGATTTATCAACATTCATAACGTAATCAAATTCAAGACTTTGTAATATTGTCAGCGATTCAAAATTATATGGGAAAACTTTATCAACCAAAGGATTATTAAAAAGCAGGGGAGCAGCAATAGGAAGCGTAACCCAATATATTGTAGATACCGGAAATTTCTTTTTTAAAGTTTGCAATTGTGCGGTAGTCATCAAAACATCGCCCATTGCATCCAAATTGATTATCAATATTTTAGTACCGAAAGGGACTTGATCTTTACATCCTTCGGTTAAACAATCGTGACCCGGAAAGCAAGGTTTATATCCGGTAAATCTTTTACAATCAGGAATTTTTTCTATTAAACTCATACTTTTTAACAAACTCCATAAATCTATTAAATACAATAAGATAATTCATATTCTGTAATGTTGATTCTTCCGTTATTACAGCTTCGTATTTTGATCTGTACGGATACCAGATCATATCGTTCGTGTTAAATTTTACATACAATCCGAATACCGGAATTTCATAAGATGAAGCAAGATGAATAACTGCCGTATCGGGTGTAAACAGTATATCAAGTTTTGAAATTATTGCGGCAATTTCATCAAAATTATTTGATTCAAAAACAGGATAAATTCCTTTTGAAATAAATTGTGCTGTTTGTAGATCACTCGGGGAGCACAGCAAAACAGGTTTAAAGTTATGCTCCGAAATTTCCGAAATAAATTTTTTGAAATTCTGAATTCCCCAAAATCTTGCTTCGTTTCCCGCAGAAATATTTATCCCGATCAAAACTTCATCATTCAATTTTAATGAAGAAACAAATTCATCAGCTTTTGATTTTGCTTCACTGCCAAAATTGTATTCTACATTAAACTTATTAAATTGCGCCGGTTCAATTTTAAATAATTTCAATAATTCCAAATTCCGATCAATTACATGCGAAGTTGAAGTTTCCAATTTCTTTACTGTTTTTGTGTAAACCGGATCATTGGATTTTCCGAGAGCAAATTTATTTTTTGAATTTAAAAGCGAAATCAAAAAAGTGACCGTAGTTGAAACATCATCATGAAGATCAACAACGGCATCAAAATCTTCTTTATTCAAACTTTTTATCAGTTTGAAAATTTCCAGAAAATTCTTTTTGAAAATAATGAGTTTTTCAATATTTGAATTTTTCTCAAAAACAAAATGATTTTTTCTATCAGCCAGTACAAAAATTCTGCTTCCGGTATTTTCTTTCAATATTTTTATGAACGGAGTAGTAACCAGCGCATCTCCGATCTTATTCAATCTTATGAGCAGAATTTTTGATTCCGGACCAAATTCCGATGTAATTTTCTTTTTATTAAATTTTCCGATACCGAAAAAAAACTTCAAAAATATCTTTTTTAAAAAGATCTCAACTTTTTTCATTTACCGGTAACCGAATATTATTCTTTTTTATCAAACTATCAATTTTCAGCAAAACTCTTTGAAGCGGTAAATTTACAAAACATTCATGATTTTTTGGACAATCAAGCAAATTACACTGGATGCAATCGAGTTCATCCAACCTTACCCATTCGTGCTTTTCTCCGAAAGGTCCTTGCAAAAATGGACTTGTTGGTCCGTGCAAACTTAAAGTGGGAATTTCCAAAGCGGTTGAAATATGCATTGGTCCGCTGTCATTTGCAACAATCATTTTACATTTTGAAATCAATGCTCCCATTTTCCTGATATCTGTAAGCGGAGCAAGTATAACCTGATGCTTCATCTTTTTTGAAATTTCGAGCGCTTCAACTTTATCTCCGGGGCCCCATAAAAGCAAAAGTTTTGCTCCGTATGTTTCAACCAAAGCATCGCCGATCTCAGCAAATTTTAGCGGATCACATTTTTTTGACTGCCACCCGCCGCTTGGACTCAATCCGATAACAAAATCATTTTTATCAAATTTTTCATTAAAATATTCATCAGCAAATTTTGAATCATCCTCACCTAATCCGAAATACATTCTAGTAAAATCGTGACTTAAATCTAATTTTTTCAAAAACTCCAAATGAAGCTGAGCCGCGTGAAATTTATCGCGTTCTTCAGGACCAAACAAATTATATGCAAATTTTCTTCCGCGGTAAGGATATCCCGCGCGGTATTTGGCTCCGGTAAGATAAGTTAAAACAGCGGTCCGCGGATTTGAAAAAAAATCAAAAACCAGATCATATTTTTTTCTTCTTAAATTAAATATAAATTTCGCGCTTTCTAAAGCAGAGGAATTTCTATCGAAAATTATCACTTCATTTAAAAAAGGTAATTTTTCCAAAGCGATTTTGCTTGGCTTTTCGGTCAAATAATCAATTTTCGCGTTAGGGAATTCTTTTTTCAAATTATCAAAAATTACCGAAGAAAGAATTACATCTCCGATTCCGCGAAGTTTTATACATAAAATCTTTTTTATTTTGTCTTTTTCAATTTTCATTCCGCAAAAATAGGTAAAAGTAGGGTTTATGGCAAACCAAGAATGATTATCCGTTTTTTCAATTTCAAATTTTTAATTATCAAAAAACTTTATACCAAAAATCATCTCAAAATTTACATTATATTAAGGTTTAAGTATTTTTGTGATGAATTTAACAAAAAGTGAAAAATGACAGTATTAGAATCTTTAAAATTAACAACGGAATTTTTACAGGGAAAAGGAATTTCAGAAGCGCGCGCAAATGCCGAAATTATGCTCGCTCATATTTTAAAATGTAAAAGACTCGATCTTTATTTGATGTTTGATAAACCACTTAAACCAAATGAGGTTGATTTATACCGCGAATTTTTAAAAAGAAGATCAAAATTTGAACCGCTTCAGCATATTTTGGGAACGGTTGAATTTTACGGTTTTGAATTTAAAGTGAACAAAAACGCTTTGATTCCGCGTCAGGAAACCGAAATTTTAATTGAAACTGTTTTAAAAAATGTTGATAAAGAAAATAATCTGAAAATTCTTGATATCGGGACCGGCACCGGAAATATTCCCGTTTCGCTTGCAAAAAATCTTCCAAAAGCAAAATTTATTTCGATTGATATAAATGAAAAAGCGATCGAACTTGCAAAAGAAAATGCAAAATTAAATGAAGTCGAAAATCAAATTGAATTTTTGCATTACGATATTTTTTCAAATCAGAATTTTCAAAAAGATTTTGATGTGATCGTTTCAAATCCGCCTTACGTTCCGGAAGATGAATACAAAACTTTGCAAAAAGAAATTTTAAATTTTGAACCGCAAAATGCCGTAACTGATTTTAATGACGGATTAACTTTTTACAAATTGATCGCTGAAAAATCTTCGCAAATTTTAAAAAGCGGCGGAATGATTTTTTTTGAGATCGGAAAAGATCAGCATGAACCGGTTCAAAAAATTATTGAAAAAAACTTTAATGAAATAAAAACAGCCAAAGATTTTCTGAATATTGAAAGAGTAATTTACGGAGTGAAAAATTGAGAGCACTAGTACAAAGAGTTTCCGAAGGTGGAGTTTATATTGAAAAAGAAAATTACTCAGCGGAAATTTCAAAGGGAATTGTAATTTTACTCGGAATTAAATTAGATGATGAAATTGATGATGTAAATTTTGCTGCCGATAAGTGCTGTAATTTACGGATCTTTGAAGATGAAAATGAAAAGATGAATTTATCTTTAAAAGATATTAATGGCGAAGTGCTTGTAATTTCGCAATTTACTTTGTACGGCGATGCAAAAAAAGGAAACCGTCCGAATTTTCAGGATGCCGCGCGTCCTGAAAAAGCCGAAGATCTATACAAAAAATTTATTGACCGGGCAAAAGAAAATTTGGGAAGCGAAAAAGTTAAATCCGGAATTTTTGCCGCAATGATGAAAGTGAAAATTATCAATGACGGTCCGGTTACAATTTTAGTTGAATCAAAAGAGAAAGATTAAAAGATTAGAAAGATTAAAAGATTTTTAAATTTTGAATCCATTTTACGCTGAGAGAAATCTTCGCTTTGTCATTTCGAATGTAATGAGAAATCTATTCTAAAAAGATGAAAAAGATCATAAGTTTTAAAGCCCGCAAAGTTTATTAAAATCATTAGTCATTTTAGAAAACTAAGATCAAATTGGGAAGTTTGAGAATCATACGGCGAAAAATATAATTAAGTTCCCGCAAGAAGAAATCCTGATCATTATATTGTTTATTGAATAATTATTTTGTCGGATCCCGGACTTTGCCTGAATGACAAAATATTTTACAAAAAATTCTTTTTATAATTATAAATTTTATCTTTAAATATATTTCTATTATTTGGTTTAACTGAAAACTAAGAACTGATAACTATAAACTATTAAAGAAAAATTTGCATAAAACAATTTTAATATTTTTGGATGGAGTGGGAATCGGGAAAGCGGATAAAATTTACAATCCGTTTTTCAAATATAAATTCAGAATTTTTTCGGAATTTTTTGATTCGCCGCCAAGTTTGGAAAATCCAAATCTGCAAACCGGTTCAACTTATCTTTTCCCGGTTGATGCAGTAATGGGAGTTGAAGGTTTGCCGCAAAGCGGAACAGGACAAACAAGCATTTTTTGCGGAGTGAATGCGCAGGAAATTATTGGTCAGCATTTCGGTCCGTTTCCGCATTCTGAATTAATTCCGGTGATAAGGGAAAAAAATATTTTCAAGGAATTTTTAGATCTGAAAAAATCCGCAGTATTTTTGAACGCCTATCCGAAAGTTTTTTTTGAATATATAAAATCAGGTAAAAAAAGATTGAGTACAACTTCACTTTGTTGTATGTTAAGCGGAGTGAAATTGAAAAAAGCTGCGGATTTGCATTCAGGAAAAGCATTGAGCGCGGAAATTGATAATCACCGCTGGGTAGAAAGATTGAATTACAAAGTTAAAAAAGTTTCACCCGTTTCGGCTGCCAAAAGATTATTGCGCATCGCTGAAAATAATGATCTTACAGTTTTTGAATATTTTCTAACTGATCATTTAGGACACGGAAGAATTCAGGAATATTTTGATCACGATGTTAAAGTTTTAGATGAATTTCTTTTTTACATTCTGAAAAGTTTAAATAAAGAAAAATTCAATTTAGTAATTTGCTCCGATCATGGAAATTTTGAAGATACTTCGATAAAAATGCACACGAAAAATCCTGCTATGACGATCACATCCGGCAAAGATGCAGAATTTCTTTCCGGAAGAATAAAATCTTTAAAAGATATTAAACACGCGATTTTGGAAACCTACAAAAACAATTTTGATGCTTAAATTTCCCGTAATAAAAATATTTTCAGTATTCGTTCTCGGAATAATTTTCCAAAAGATTTTTCAGATAAATGAAATATTTTTTCTTATCGCAATTCCTGTTTTATTTTTGTTATTTATTTTTTCGCAGAAGTTAAATTTCTCTGAAATTGCAAAAAGCATTTTTGTATTATTGATCTTCTTAAATTCAGGTGCATTTTTATTTCAAATTTCCGTACACTCCGCAACAAAATACCCCTTCGAAAAAGCGATCATTAAAAAATCAGAAATATTCGGTAAGATCAACAATATCAGTCTCATTCGCGAATATGAGATCCGTTTTGAAGTTTCAGTTGATTCGATTAAATATGGAAATGAAAATAAAATAATTACAACAAAATTTCTTTGCAGAGTTCGTGATGAGAACAGATCAAAACTGGATTCTTTATATAACAAAATCGAAATAGGAAATATTGTTAGTCTTAAAGGAACTCTTGCAAAAGGAAAAGAAAAAAGGAATCCGGGTGAATTTGATTATCAGAATTATCTGAATGAAAATGGAATTGCCGGAATTTTTACTTCGTATAATTCTGAAGATCTGCAAATTTTATCTGATGAAAGTCCGGGTTTTTCAAATTTTATTTTTAATATCAAAAAGAAAATTGATTTTAAGATTAAAGAAATTTACGAGCCGAAAACAGCGGGATTTTTGCGCGGACTTTTACTCGCAGACAGAAGCGAAATTGATTACGAAACAAAAACAGATTTTATAAATACAGGCGTTGTTCATATTCTCGCGGTTTCCGGAACGCACGTTGCAATAATTTTATTGATTGTTGCAATGTTTACCGGAAGATTTAATGTTATTGTTCGCTCCGTAATTTCAATTTTTGTAATTATAATATTTTATCTTCTAACAGGCGGAGCACCTTCGGTTACGCGTGCTTCAATCATGGCTATCGTGCTGATTACAGCGTTTTTGCTGAACAGAAAATTCAGCAAAAATTTTGTGTTCAACTCACTTGCAATTGCTGGATTTACAATTTTGCTGATAAATCCGCGCGATCTTTTTAATCCTGGATTTCAACTTTCATTTGCTGCAGTGATTTCAATTGCCGCAATAGTTCCGTTTTTAAATTCAAGGATTGAGGAACTAGAAATAAAAAATAAATATTTAAAAGGAATTTTACTTTACGCAACGGTTTCAATAGCTGCACAAATAGGAACACTTCCGTTTACTTTATATTATTTCGGAAAACTTTCGCTTGTTTCAATTTTGGCTAATGTTTTGATCATTCCTGTTATCGGCATTATTATTGCGCTTGGAATTTTATCATTAATTCTAAATCCGTTTTTACCATTTATCGCTTCAGCATACATTTCACTCAATGAAACTTTAGTTGCCCTAATTTTTTCAATTACGAAATTTTTCAGCGGATTAAAATATTCTTATATAACGATCAGGCAATTTTCAATTTTGGATGCCGCAATATTTTACTTATTTGTCTTTATTTTCTTTTTCTATTTTGAAAGATCCAAAAATTTAATTTTTAGAATAGCATTGATATTATTGATTACAATAAACATTTTAAATTTTGTAACTTTGGATGATGAAGAAATTCTGAAAGAAAATTTATTTTATGTTGCCGCGATTGATGTTGGACAAGGTGATGCAATTTTGTTAAAATTTCCGAACGGACAAACTGCACTTATTGATGCCGGAAATGCTACGGAATTTATTGATAGCGGTGAAAGAATTATTCTTCCTTTACTTGATTATTTGAATATAAAAAAAATTGATTATGCATTTATTTCGCATGTTGATTCTGATCATTATGCGGGATTTGTTTCACTTATTCATAATGGCAAGATCAAAAGAATTTTCAAACCTCAAATTGATACAAGTCAAAATAAAGATCTGAAACTCGAAAAATATTTGCGCGAAAAACGTGTCCCTTATTCCTATTTTACTTCAAAAACTTTTCAAATAGGTAATGCGAAATTATATTTTCTAAATGATAAAAATATAAATGAATTAAAAGGAAATAATTCAAGCGGCATTATAAAAATTGTTTACGGTAAAACAAGTTTTCTTTTTACAGGTGATGCAGAAATTCCTGCAGAAAAATATTTGATCGAAAGATACGGAAATTTTTTAAATTCAGATTTTTTGAAAGTCGGGCATCATGGAAGTTTAACAAGCACATCTGAAAAATTCATTGAAAAAGTTACGCCCGAATTAAGTTTGATTAGCGCAGGTGTGGAAAACCGTTACAATCATCCGGCTCCTAAAATTATTGAAAGATTAAATTCTGCAAACAGTGAAATTTTCAGAACGGATCTTGAAGGTGCAGTAATTTTGGAAAGTGACGGAAACAAAATTCAAAAAGTAAATTGGCGCGAGATCAAATAACTTTGGTTTACCTGATTTATTTATTTATTTTTGAAATTCAAAACAACATTCGATTTTAGTTCAAATGGAAATAATAAAAGATCATTCATTAAAAAGATATAATACATTCGGGATTGATGCAAAAGCAAAGTTTTTTGTTGAAGCAAAATCAGTTGAAGAACTATCAAATATTTTGGAATTTCAGAATTTTAAAAATGAAGAAAAATTAATTTTGGGCGGCGGAAGCAATATTCTTTTTACCAAAGATTTTGATGGACTTGTAATTAAAAATTCGATCAAAGGCATTGATATTATTGATCAGAATGAGGATTTCGTTTTCGTAAAAGCAAATTCCGGTGAAGTTTGGGATGAGTTTGTTGAATTTTGCGTTAACAAAAATTTCGGCGGATTAGAAAATTTATCTTTGATTCCGGGAACTGTCGGCGCATCACCGATACAAAATATCGGCGCTTACGGAACGGAAATTAAAGATGTTTTTTATGAGTTGGAAGCATTGAATGTTCAAAATAAAAGCATAGAAAAATTTAATTTGGATGATTGTAATTTCGGTTACCGGAACAGTGTTTTCAAATGTGAACTGAAAGGAAAATTTGTAATTATTTCGGTCACTTTTAAACTTCAAAAAAATCCGAAAATAAATTTGGAATATGCTGCGCTTAAAAATGAAATTCAAAATTTTGACACAAAGGAAATTTCGATAAAAGATATTCGTGATGCGGTTATAAAAATCCGCCAAAGTAAATTACCGGATCCTGAAATCTATGGCAACGCCGGAAGCTTCTTCAAAAATCCAGAAATTGAAAAAAAACATTTTGAAAATCTGAAAAATGAATTTCCTGATATTATCGGATATGGAGTTTCATCCAATAAAATCAAGGTTCCCGCAGGCTGGTTAATTCAAAAATCCGGTTGGCGCGGAAAAAGAGTAGGGAACACAGGAAGTTTTGAAAAACAAGCTTTGGTTCTGGTAAATTATGGAAATGCAACGGGCGAAGAAATAAAAAATCTTTCAGAAGAAATTAAGAGATCAATTAAAGATAAATTCAATATTAACCTTGAAACGGAAGTTAACATAATTTAACTTCAAAACTTTTGGGAGTTCGTATGGCAGATTTGGAAGAATTAAAAGAAGAAAAAGTTCAGGAAGTTTCCGAACAGCGAGGAGTTTTAACAACAGCGTTTGGTGAAATTACTCAGCCGTTCATCGATCTTTTTCACGCTTCGCGCGCTTTACAGGGAATTAATCTTTCTTACATTCTTGAAGGATTAACTTATTTTGGTGTAGTTGGACTTTTAACAATTTTCTTTAATGAAAATATCGGACTTAATGATATTGATGCCGGAAGAATGGTTGGATTTTTGACCGGCGGAATTACTTTAAGCATGCTTTTCTTGGGCGCAACTGTTGATTGGATTGGAGTAAGAAAAGCGCTTCTTGCTGCTTTGGTTTTAATGCTTATCGGTAGAGTATTTTTAACTTTAAGTCCCGGAATGGGCGGCAGCGGAATGTGGTCAACTGCTCATCTTGTTGCAATGCTCGGAATTGTAGGAATTATTTTGGGCTACGGAATTTATCAGCCTGCTTGTTATGCTGCGGTAAAACAATTTACAAATGAAAAAACTGCCGCAATGGGTTACGCAATGCTATATGCTTTGATGAATCTCGGCGGATTTTTACCAGGATTAATTTCTCCTCCCATAAGAAAAAGTTTTGGAATAACCGGAGTATTTTGGGTTTATGTTGGATTAACAGTAGTTGGAATTTTTGTCGTATTTTTTATTCTAACACGCAAAACTGTTGAAAAGGCAATTGCTGAATCAAGCAGTGAAACAAAAGAGAAAATTGAAGCCGATAAAAAAGCAGAAGATGAAATGTCAGCAAAGGAAAGAATTAAATTTTATATAAAAAACTTTCCGATAAAAGATCTAAGATTTATGTTTTTCATTTTTATTTTGATTCCCGTTCAAACTTTGTTTGCGCATAATTGGTTAACTCTTCCTGTATATTTCAGTCGTGCATTTACTGGAGTTGTAAGCAACAATTTTGAGTTTTTCACAAACTTCAATCCGATCTTGATTTTCATTTTGGCTCCAATTGTTGCAGCGTTGACCATAAAAAGCGATACTTACAAAATGATGATCTGGGGTACATTTATAATGGCAGCGCCGACTTTCATTTTGGCTTTGGGACCAAGCATTTATACTGTTTTTGCTTATTTGATAATTATGACGATCGGCGAAGCAATGTGGCAGCCGAGATTTTTACAATGGGTTGCAGAAATTGCACCGAAGGGAATGACCGGAATTTATATGGGATTGGGACAATTCCCATGGTTCCTAACTAAAATTATAACAAGTCTTTATTCCGGCTGGTTCTTAATGAAATATGTTCCGGATGGAGTTCCTGCCCAGCAAACCAATTCTGAAACTATGTGGCTGATCTACGGATTTATTGCGATGATAAGTCCAATTGCTTTGCTTCTTTCAAAAAACTGGATGGTAAAAGGATTTAAGTTAAAAGCTGAATAAAAATAAGCTCAATTTCATTTAAAACGAAAAAGCATTTACAGATTTGTAAATGCTTTTTTTATTTTCTAAAACTTCAAAAAGTAACATCAATTCCATTTGCAGTATGAATAAGAAACTTGTTCATCAAGCGGAAGCGTAAAATCAAATTTCTTTAATTCATGATTATCATTTTCAGCAAATCTTATAACCTCATTATGATCTTTATTACATCTTTTAACCCAAAATTCCAAAGCATCGTAATCATTTTCTGAAAGGAATAAAATTGAGCGGATTATTCTTTCTTTTTCAATTTCAATTTCCAGATCATTTAAAATTTGTTTTGCATGATCGGAATTAGAAAAATTTTCCGTCAAGTATTTTTCGATGTCGCTGGCAAGTTTCATTATTTTTAATAGACTTTTAGTTCGGTTAAATAATTCAGTAATTTTTCTGTATGTGATTTTATTTCTTCCAAATCTAAATTATTGCTGTCTTTAATTAATTGTCTGTGTATGTACTCGCTCAAATTCGAAAGTCTTGGGTATCCTAATTCGTTTCCTAAAGTAATAAGTTCGTAAACCGCGCTTTTCAGAAGTGCAAAATTACCGGCTCCCAAATAACCTTCAATTAAATTTTTTCTTTCGTCAATTGATTTTATAAAATTCCTAATCTTGCTGCTTAAAAGTTGAGATGATCCGGTCGGGGTAAAATCGTTATTCTTAAAATCTGAATTGCTTGCCGAAAATATTTTCTGGGTTTTTATTCTTGTTAAAAGTGGCTGACCTAAAAGATTTTCAAGTTCGGCAACAATAACTTTTTTTTGTATCGGTTTTACAATTACTTTTGTTGCGCCGAGTTTTATTGATTCATTTATACTGAAACTATCAGAATGTGCCGTAATTATAATAACAGGGATGTTTTTGGTTTCCTGTAAAGTTTTTAAAACTTTAATTGTATCGAAACCATCTATACGGGGCATGGAAAGATCAAGAAAAATAAAATCCGGCTTATCTTCAACCGCGTGCTTTATTCCGCTTAATCCATTATCACAAACGATAACAGAAAAATCGTAATCTTCAAAAAAGCGCTTCATCACGCCAGTTATAAGTTCGGAATCATCAATTATAAGAATTTTTAATAGCGGGGCACTTGTCATAAAATTTAAATTTATTTAATAGCGAAAATATTAAAAATAAATTGAAGATTCCAATGAAGCCGGATAAATTTTATTTTTATTTTTGAAAAAGATCAAAAATTATTCAACAACAACTGCCGTTCCGCTTGCGCTTACCATTAACATAGAGCTGTTTTGTCCTAATGTTTCGTAATCAAGATCGACTGAAAGAATTGCGTTTCCGCCCATCATTCTTGCCTGATCCATCATTTCCTGTAGTGCAATTTCTTTTGCCTGCTTTAATTCCTTTTCATACGCGGCTGATCTTCCGCCGACAATATCTCTAATCCCTGCAAAAAAATCTTTAAAGATATTAGCGCCTAAAATTGCTTCGCCGCTTACAATTCCTAAATATTTTGTTACTTTTCTTCCTTCAAGGTTTGGGGTTGTTACTACGATCATTTTTATTTCCTCCTTAAAATATTTGTTTGATCAAGTTAAAAATGAATATTAAAAAATCAAAACATTTTTTTGTAATATTAAAATAAAAAATCCGGATAACCAAAGATCATCCGGAATTTACATGGAGGAAATAAAAATGAAGTTCAATTAAAAAAGATTATCGCGGCTATTAAACTCATCTTCATCATCATCTTCTTTTGACATTGAAAACATGCTGCTTAGCATATCTTTGAACTGTGCGCCGCGTTCCAATTTGTATTTGCTTAAAAGGGAATATTCCGCTAATCCGTGAAGAGCAAATTCCATCAGAATCAATTTATCATTTTCGGATTCATTCGGGTGATATTTTTCTATCAGTTCTTTTAACCCGGGAATTTTAGTCAGCAATTTTCTGTAATCAGCATCGGATTGTGTATTTAAAATATCAACCGAATTTCCTTTGCTGAACCAATTTAAAATTGCCTGGTAAGGATTTGCTTCTTGATTTCGCTTAAGTTTATCCGGATTAGGAAATAAAAGTGAAAATTGTGTTCTTATCGCTTTGCCAATTAGAATTTGCGCAACTTTTGCAGGACCTTCTTGTTCGCCTTCGTAAACCAATTCTATTTTTCCTGTAACAGATGGAATCACACCAACAAAATCAGAAATTCTGATGTTTGTTTTACTTTCACCGTTTATTAACATTCTTCTTTCAGCGGTGCTAACCAAATTTTCATAAGCTGAAATTGTTAGTCTTGCAGAAACTCCGCTTTTTGCATCAATGTATTCGCTTTCGCGTGCTTCAAATGCAACTTGTTCAACAAGAAGTTTTACCAATTCAGAAGCACAAACTGAACCGTTTTGTTCATTTGCAATATTTGCTTCTTGTTTTGTAATTTGTTTTGAAACATGTATGGATTTCGGATAATGAGTTAAGATCTGACTGTCAATTCTATCCTTTAACGGCGTAACAATTGAACCGCGATTTGTATAATCTTCAGGATTTGCAGTAAAAACAAAATGTATATCAAGCGGTAATCGAACTTTGAATCCGCGAATCTGAATATCTTTTTCCTGTAAAATATTAAAAAGTGCAACCTGAATTCTCGCTTGAAGGTCAGGCAATTCGTTAATCACAAAAATTCCGCGATGCGATCTCGGAATCAATCCGAAGTGAATTACTCTTTCATCTGAATAGGGAAGTTTTAAATTTGCTGCTTTAATAGGATCAACATCACCGATCAAATCTGCAATTGAAACATCCGGAGTTGCAAGTTTTTCCGTGTATCTTTCAGATCTGTGAATCCAATCAATCGGAGTATCATCACCATTTTCTTCAATAAGATCTTTTGAAAACCTTGAGATCGGATTGAAAGGATCATCGTTCAATTCAGAGCCGGCAACAACAGGAATATATTCATCTAAAAGATTGATCATCATTCTCGCGATCTTTGTTTTTGCCTGTCCGCGCAATCCAAGTAAAATTATATTATGTCTTGAAAGCACCGAAGTATCAATATCGGGAATAACAGTTTGTTCATAACCTATAATTCCGCTGAAACTGTTACTGTTTGCTTTAAGTTGACGGATTAGATTTTCGCGCATTTCATCTTTGATTGAACGCGGTTTATAACCCGAACTTTTTAATTGACCGAGCGTTTTAATTTCTTTTTTCCCGATGTTTATCATAAGCAAAAACTCCAATTTTTTTAATGAAGATTCTTTCTTCTGTTTCGTACATAATCTTCAAAAATATAATCTCCTAATCCTGTTGGATTGCTGTAAAATGCTTTTCCGTTATTAATTTTTGTAAATTCTCTAACAAAATTTTGCAGATAAGGATCTTTGGCGATCATAAAAGTTGTAACGGTAATTCCCTGATGCCTGCATTTAGCTGCTTGATCCAAAGTTTTATTCAAAATTTTTCTATCCATTCCAAAACTGTTTTTATAATATTTCGCTCCTTCTTTAAGGCATGTCGGTTTTCCGTCTGTAACCATAAAAATTTGTTTATTATTTGTTTTTCTTCTGCGCAAAATATCAGATGCAAGTTCCAATCCGGCGCAAGTATTTGTATGAAATGGACCAACTTGAAGATAAGGAATATCTTTTATATCAATTGCCCAGGCATCATTACCAAAAACAATAATATCCAAAGTATCTTTCGGGAATTTTGTTTTAATTAATTCCGAAAAAGCGAGCGCAACTTTTTTTGCAGGAGTAATTCTATCTTCGCCGTACAAAACCATTGAGTGCGAAATATCAATCATTAAAACTGTGGAAGTCGAAGTTTTATATTCTAATTCTTCAACTTCAAGATCTTCTTCGGTCAAAAAGAAATCAAAAATTCCGTGATTTATCTGCGAATTTTTTATTGAGCTTGTCATATCGATTTGTTCAAGCATATCGCCAAACTGAAAATTTCTTCTATCGGAAGTTTTTTCATCGCCTAAACCTCTAAAAGGGGTTCTGTGATTTCCTGCCGATGATCTTTTAAGTTTACTGAAAACTTCTTCTAAAGATTTTTTTCTTATGGTTTGTTCAGATTTTGCTGTAAGTGAAAAGATGCTTGAATCAGTTTCATCTTCCCGTATATAATTTCCTTCTTTAAGATCCTGAATAAAATCGCCGATGCCGTAATCATCAGAAGTTAAATTATATTTTGAATCGAGTTGGCTTAACATATTGAGCGCTTCGGAAACATTGCCCGAGGTCATTGTAACAAGTTGAATGAACATATTCAGGAGAGATTCAAAAGATGCTTTTTGAAAATCATCGGGAACGAAATCGGTAAATCTAAATCCTAACATAATAATCTTTCATTTATTAAAAATCCAAAGCAGAGTTTCAATTCATAGTGCCCTTATATATAATTTATAACTAATCAAAAAATATAAAAGTTCTAAATTCGATTTTTAAATTTTTTTTTCGATTGTAATTTAGTTTCATTTTAGTTTAGTTTGATAAAAGTTTCTTAACAATTATATTTCGTTTTGTAAAAATTGAAAATAAGATGCGTCCCACATTTGCAGTAATAAATTGTAAAAATTTAAAGGAAAATTTTCTTAACATCAGAAAATATGTTAAGCACGCTAAAATTATGGCTATCGTTAAAGCCGATGCTTATGGCCACGGCATGATTCGCGTTGCGCAGGAATTAAATAAACTTGAAGATAAAAAACCGGATTACTTTGGCGTTGCCATTATTGAAGAAGCTCTTGAATTAAGAAAGAACGGAATTAAACAGCCGGTACTTTTACTTTCGCCCGTGTTAAAAGAAAATGCTGAAGAAATTGTTTCTAACGAAATAATTTCAACGGTATTTAATAATGATCATATCAAACTTTTAAAAAAGAAAAATAGAAACGGAAAAATAAAAGTCCATATAAAAGTTGATACTGGAATGGGAAGATTGGGCATTCGATTTGAAGAAGCATTCGATTTCATCAAAAAGATCAGTAAAGATAAAAATATTGAAATTGACGGAGTTTATACTCATTTTGCAACAGCTGATGAAAAGGATAAAACTTTTGCATACGTTCAACTTAAAAGATTTAACGGGCTACTTGCAAAATTAAAAAGCGAGGACATAAATTTCGGGTTGGCTCATGCAGCAAACAGCGGCGCAATATTTAATATTCCGGAATCTCATTTTGATATGGTTCGCCCGGGAATTTCTATTTACGGGTATTTTCCTTCAGAAAATATTAAATCAAAAGTAAAATTAAAACCGGTAATGTCTTTAATTTCTAAAATAACAAATGTAAAAGAAGTTAAAAAAGATGAATCGGTAAGTTACGGCAGAAAATTTATTGCAAAAAAAGAAACAAGAATTGCCGTCGCCGCATTGGGTTATGCCGATGGATTTGTCCGCGAACTTTCAGATAATGTTAATGCAATTATTAAAAGAAAAAAATATAAGCAGGTCGGGCAGGTTTGCATGGATATGACAATGTTTGAAGTTGATGAAAACATAAAGGCCGGTGATGAAATTATTTTGATCGGAAGCAAAAATAAAATGCAGATCACTGCATGGGATTGGGCAAAAGTCTTAAACACAATTCCTTACGAAATTACTTGTAACATCAGTAAAAGAGTACCGAGAATTTATATTTAAGCGATTTATATTTAAAGGGTTTATAAAGGTAAAAATGGATTTTGTAAAACAGTATTTAACGCAGTGCATTAATGCTGCGGCAAATAATTTAAGACTTAACTCCGAAAAGATTGAAGTGGTAACTCATATAAAAGAATTTGTTTCGGAAGCCGAAAATTTAGAAGAAGAAATCAGGGAAATGAAAAAGATCACCGAACTTTCTAAATTCGCAATTAAGCTCGGTGATATTTATAATTTCGTTGGAAAAAATAAAATTGATTTTTTGAAAATTTCAGATAAATTCAAAGAACACTCTCACAGTTTAGTTCGGGATCTCGGAATTTTACTTGACAGGGTAAATCCTGATTCATACAAACAGATCGAAACGAAATTAAAAGAAGAACACATTCAGCAAATTGAAATTTGTAAAAATGATAAATGCGAAGAAAAATCTGAATCCGAAATAAAAGTTAAAGAGTTCAATTTAAATTATACTGAAACTAAAAGAAAAAATAATAAATTAAAAGATGAGATCATTCTTGAATTTCAGGATAAACAAGGCGAATTTGTATTTCAAAATTTTGAAGGTAAAATATTAAATCCTATAAAAGATCTTGATCTTTTATTAAAAGATCTTTCAGAATCGAAAATAAATGAAGATCTTTTGGAAAAAAATTATCAATTAATGAGTTACAACGCAAAACTATCTGAAGCAATTGGATTTGATATAATTTCAAATATGCACAGGATTTTTGCAGAATCTCTAAAATATATTAAAACAGGGGATCTTGTACTTAACAAAGAAATTGTAGAGTGCATGCGCGCCTGTTTGATCGTGATTGTTGCCGTAATTAAGGGTAAAGAAGTTGACATAACAAATTATCTTGCCAAAGCGGAAAATTTCGGCGATTTTATTTATAATAATTTTAATGTTACCAAATAACTAAGGGAAATGATGGAATTAAACGCAATAATTATGGCGGGCGGAGTCGGTTCAAGATTTTGGCCACGCAGCAGAGAAAAAAAGCCGAAACAGCTTTTAAAAATATTCGGGGAAAATTCTTTAATTCAAGATACCGTTGCGAGATTAGATGGATTAGTTGATTCTAAAAATATTTATATAATCACAAATAAAATTCAAAAACAGGAAATCATTGAACAGCTTCCTCAAATCCCGGTTGAAAATATAATTGATGAACCTTTCGGAAAAAATACCGCTGCGGCAATAGGACTTGCTTCAATTGTAGTTGGAAAAAAGAATAAAGATTCAATTTCGATTGTATTACCTGCTGATCATATTATCAGAGATAAAGAAGATTTTCAACAAACTTTAAGATCTGCGGCTGAATTTGCTTCAAAAGGGAACAGATTATTAACAATCGGAATAAACCCGAATCGTCCTGAAACAGGTTACGGATATATTCAGATTGATGATAAACCGGTTGAAGATAATATTTATAATGTTCTTACTTTTGCCGAAAAACCAAATTACGCAACTGCCGTAAGATTTATTTCAAGCGGTGATTTTTACTGGAACAGCGGAATGTTCATTTGGAAAATTGATACAATACTAAATGAAATTAAAACTCATATGCCCGAGCTTTACGAAGGATTACTGGAAATTGAAAAATCAATTGACACACCGGAATTTGAAAAAACCGTAAGCAATGTTTACGGTCAGCTTAAAAGTATTTCCATTGATTACGGCGTAATGGAAAAATCCAAACATGTTTATCTTCGCAGAGGATTTTTCGTTTGGAGCGATGTGGGAAGTTGGGAAGAAGTTTATCAACTTACCGAAAAAGATGATGAAAGAAATGCTATTGTTGGCGATGCTTATTGTTTTAATACAACCGATTCATACATCTTTTCGCCAAGTAAATTTACTGCTGTTGTTGGTCTTGAAAATGTAATTGTTATAAACACAGATGATGCGCTATTGATTTGCAACAGGGAAAAATCTCAAGATGTTAAATCAGTTGTTGATTATTTAAAAATGAAAAAACAAACCGACTTTTTATAAAAAAATATTTTTTAAGCGGAAAAGAATTCCTTTTCCGCTTAATTTATTATTGTAAAAAATAAATAATCTTTATAACTTTACTAATCAGGCTTTACAAACCTCAAAATCAGTTCAAAATATAACTTCAAAAACACAATTTTTGTAAAGCAAAATTTTCAAAAACAATAGAAAGAGATTCCAAATTGCTGATCGAAAACGCTCCTGTTATTCAAACTTACGAACTTGAAAATTCGGTTTTTATAATTAAAATTCATTCACCCGAAATTGCACGTCAAACAAAACCGGGACAATTTTGCAACATCAAAGTTTCAAATTCAACTTATCCGCTTTTGCGAAGACCTTTCAGCATTTGTGAAGTTGATGGCGATACGGTTTCATTTATGTTTACCGTTTACGGCGAAGGCACAAAATTACTCGCGCATAAAAAAATTGGCGAGACTTTAGATGTTTTGGGTCCGCTTGGAAACGGATTTAATTTAAGCGATGATTACGAAACTGCAGTGATTGTTGCCGGCGGAATAGGCGCTGCACCTTTTGCTCTTGTTACAAAAGAATTTGCACCGGATAAAAAAGTTTTTTCTTTTATAGGTGCGCGTTCCGCTAAAGATGTAATTACTTACGGAATGAAAAACGTGCTTGTTGCAACTGATGACGGAAGCAAAGGATTTCATGGAAATGTAATTCAACTAATGGAAAATAACTTGCATCTTTTTAAAGATTCAAAAGTAAAAGTTTTTGGCTGCGGACCTACACCAATGCTTCGCGCTTTAAAAGAATTTTGCATAAAGTACAATTTGAATTGTGAAGTTTCAACCGAAAGCGCAATGGCTTGCGGATTCGGAATTTGCCAAGGTTGCCCGATTCAATCGGCAAAAGAAACCGACAAATATTTCTTGATCTGCAAAGATGGACCCGTATTCAACATTGATGAGGTTATAATATGAGCAATGTTGATTTATCAGTTGAATTAGGTTCCTTGAAATTAAAAAATCCGGTGATTTTGGCATCGGGAACTGTCGGCTACGGAAATGAAATTTCAAATTTAACAGACTTAAGCAAACTCGGTGCCATAATTACAAAATCTTTAAGTTTGAAACCGCGAAAAGGAAATCCTCCGCAGAGAATTTTGGAAACTGCGGCAGGAATGTTGAACGCAATAGGACTTGCTAATGTTGGCGTTGAAGAATTCGTAAAAGAAAAAATTCCTTTTTTAAAAGAAGTCGGAACAACAATAATTTCGAACATTGCCGCAAGTTCAGTTGAAGAATATGTTGAATGCGTAAAAATTTTGGATGGCGAAGAAGTTATAAAAGGTTTTGAAATCAATGTTTCATGTCCAAATGTAAAAGAAGGCGGATTGATCTTTGGAAATAATTGCGCTTCGGTTGGAACGATAACCGAAAAAGTTCGTGCAGCAACAAAAAAACCGCTTATTATAAAACTTTCGCCAAATACGGCAAGCATTTCTGAATTTGCGCAAACAGCAAAAAAAGAAGGCGCTGATGCAGTTTCGGCAATTAATACTTTGGTAG
>CBDUBH010000010.1:0-55280 GCA_965365345.1 uncultured Melioribacteraceae bacterium | reverse complement strand
ACTGTTTTGATGAATGAATTTCGCAAAAACTTCTTTCCCTACTCCGCTTTCACCTTCAAGTAAAATTGTTGTATCGGTTTGCGCAAGTTTTTCAACTTGATTTAATACGCGAACAATATTTTTACTTTTACCGAAATAATCTCGCGTAATTTCATCTTCGGCAATTATCGAGTGAAATTTTTCAGCTTCATTTTTTAATTTTAAATGCTCCTGAACTCTTTCCAAAACCACTTGAAGCTGTTCCATATCAATCGGTTTAAGCAGAAAATCGAACGCGCCTGATTTCATTGCAGAAACCGCAATTTTTACATCGGAATATCCGGTAATCATAATTACGGGAACGTGGAAAAATTCTTTTCTGAGATCTTTTAAAATATCCAAACCATTGTGGCTTGTAAGATAAATATCCAAAAGAATTACATCCGGCTGAAATTCAACCACTTTGCTAATAACTCTTTCGCCTTCCATGCAGGTTTCAACATTGTAACCCATTTTAGTGAGCACTTTTTTTAATGACATGCAGATAAGATTATCATCATCAACTATTAGAATGTTCATTGTCATAATTTCACCGGAATTATTTTGGATTAAATCTTACGAAAAATTTGGTGCCTTTCCCCGGTTCAGTTTCAAAATTCATATCGGCATTGTAATCGTTCAAGATCATTTTACAAACGCTTAAACCAAGCCCCGTGCCGTGAGATTTATTTGTATAAAAATCATTAAAAATTTTATGCTTATCATCTTCGGAAATTCCATGACCGTTATCTTCAATTTCCAAAGTCAAATATTCTTTATCATCAATTTTTTCATCGTAAGTTTTTATCTTAACCGTTCCGTGTTTGCTAACGGCATCAAAAGCATTTGTAACAAGATTTAGAATTACCTGAAGAATTTTATTTTTGTTGAATTGAATATTCGGAATGTTTTCCTGAAGTTCTTTTTCTAAGCGGACGTTCAAAACTTTTGCTTTTGGATTCATAATATCATAAGCCAAAAGTGCAACGTCATTTAAAGATTGGAAAGATGAATCATTTAAAGAAGAGCGTGAAAAATCAAGAGTTGATTCAATAAGATCCTGAATTCTATCGGTTGCCTGCAGACAAGCTTCAACGGATTCCTGAACTTCATCCTGCATATCAGACATTTTAATAAACTCAAGATGCAATTTTATTGCCGAAAGCGGGTTGCGAATTTCATGTGCCAATGAGGCGGCAAGTTTACCTAAAATCTGCAGTTTATTATTTTGAATATCATCATGAATCATTATTAAAGATTGGCCAAAAATTTAAAAGAAAAAATTATTCTATTAGTATAATGATAATAATTTTAGCCAAATTAACAATAATATGCAAATCTGAAATATTATTTAAATGATTTTATTTGGGAAAATGGAAAAGAAAACTAAAAAAATGCGGCAAAAAGCGTAAAATTGCCCTAAACTTTAACTATGCCGCATTAATTTCTTTAAGAATTGCATCTGCTGTTTTGTTTATTACAAAATCAGAATTATAAAATCCGTCTTTAATCTTTTGCGCAATTGCAGCAAGATCTTTTCCGCTTGATTGCTTAACTTTTGCTTCGGCGGAGATTTCGATTTTATCTTTCTTTTCAGATTTTTCAGCAGGTGCATTTTTAGCTTTATTCAAATCATAAGAATTTTGAATATAGCCGTTATTTGAAATACCTTTGTTATTCAATTTTTCACCTATTATAAGCTGTTATTTTTTTTTGATTGTTCAAATTAGCAAGCTCCTTTGAAATTTCTGCCTGACTTAACTTGACGCCATCTATAATATTATCGAACTTATTATTAATTTGTTTAATTAAAGTTTGAAATTCAACATTAAACTTTTTCAATTCTGAATTTGGATATTGAGCGGTCAATTCATTTTTAATAGAATTCATTTTTTTCGCTGAGCTTTCAATTTCAGAAATAACTTCATCAAAATTTTCACCGGAATAATTTTCAAGCAGAGAATTAATTTTCACAAATTCATTTTTGATATTTTGGATTTTTGCTTCTAACATAATTTTAGAAATATCCTTGATCAATCGGCATGAATAAACTTTGCGCAGACATTAAAGATGCTAACTGCATTTGCATTTGTTCGTATTGCTTGCGTAAAACATCAGCGCGCTTATCAATTCTTGTATTAGTTGAAGTAACTTTATCCGAAATATCTTTTACAAAACTATCATAAGATGATTGAAGTTTTGTAATTACTCCGCTTGCGCCGAGAAAATTTTCCATACTTGAATAAAGTTGATTTGCAATTCCGTTTTCGGAATTAAAAATTTCGGCAACATTATTTACATTTTCCGAAAGTGCTTTTTCTAATTTTGAACTGTCTGAAATTTTCAAACCGCTAACAGGATCAAAGGAAATTCCGATCTGATTTAATGATTTATAATCGCCGGTTACACCATCAACTTCTTTGAAAATATTTTGCGAAAGCGAACTTAATAAAGAGCCCGCAGAAGCTTCACTTACAAAAATTCCGCGTCCTGCAACTTTATCAGTTGTACTTTTGCCTTTTACAAAAGTATAAACTTGATTGAATTTATCTACAAATTCTTCGATTTTCTTTTTAATTCCCGCAGTATCATTATTTACCGTTACGCTAACTTCCGAATCTGTTTCTTTCATTACGGATTTAAGATCAAAAGTAACGCCGCTAACAAGATCCGAAACTGAATTTGAATTTCTTTGAATATTTATTCCGTTAAAATCAAATTTTGCGTTTAGTAAATTGTTTTCCTGTGAAATATCAGCGTATAAAAATCCTGCAGTATTCGGCGAAGTTGATTGATCAAAAGATGTGCGCGAAGTTCCGAGGTTTAATCCCAATGCTGTTAAAACCGAACTTCCTGCGGCATCGCTTATTTCCGTAATTCTGTTATCCAACCCTGAAGATTTTGCAGTTAACGATAATTGCGATTTTCCGCTGATTGCAGAGAAAGACGAAGCCGTGATCATTCCTGAAGCGGCTTTTTCTTTTATAACGTTTAAATTCATTTCAGAATTGCTTAAAAGCGTTCCGGTATCTGAAGTTTGATCAATTGAAATGTAATTTGCGGAATCGTTAACGGTAATTTTAAATCCAACATTTCCGTTTTCAACAACTTTTTCCGCAGTAATTCCTTTTACATTTGAATTCAATTTTGAGACAAGATCATCCATAACTTCATCGTAAGTCATTCCCGCAGAATAATCATAATCGATTGAAGTTTCGGTTCCATTTAAATTAACTTTGAAAGTTCCGACTCCCGAAAAAGTATCGGTCGAACTTTTCAAAGATGAATTTACAATTGCTTTATCTTTATTAATAGCGTTCTGAATTTTTTCGGTAATGGATTTATTTGTATCGGTTGCCAAAAGATCAACACTGATATTACTAACAAATTCTCCGCCTTTACCGTCACCGGTCTTTACAACAAAACTATGTGTTCCGGAAATTCCGTTTACGATTTCTGAATCAAGATCATTTGAAACAACAACATCACTTTTTGCCAGTTGACTAACGCGCATTGCAAATGAGCCGGAAGTTGCCGACATATTTGCAGTAGCATTAATAAAATTTGTATTGGAAGAAGCGGCACTTTTCATTCCGAAAATTGAATCTGTTCCTGTGGATTTAAAATCAGAAAGAATTGTTTTTAAAGCAGATAATTTGGTATTTACTTCTTTCCAGGCAGAAGATAAGCTTTGATATTTCGATTTACGAATATTTAAAGGACTTATCAGCTTGCTTTGTTCAGCATATTTATAGGAATTAATAAATGAATTAATTCCGGATGTTGTTAAAAGATCGTATGACATGGCATAATTCCTTTATAAAAATCAGCCCGCAACTTTTTGATTTTTAGTTTGTTCAAAAACCTGAAGCCAGGTTTCGCGAAGATCGGTTAAAATTTTAAGTACAATATCGTAATTTCTTTTACGCATTTGATCTTGGGCGAACTGGTATAATTTTAATAGACCGATAGAAATTTCTTTTGCTTTTTCATCTTCAAAATTAAGAGATTTGATCAATTCCTGAAGCGCATTATTTGTTTTGCTCAAATCTTGTTTTTGGCAATGCAAAATTGCAAAATCATAAATTTTAATAAGTAATTTTTCCGGTGTAGCTTCCATAATTTCTTTAACAAGATACGGATTTCCCGTTTGTCCCGGTTTTCTATAAGCCATTCCGTTATTGTACATACTTTGATTATCCAAGTTTTTGAAGTTTAAAGAGAGCCCCCGCAAAAATTACGGGGGCATTAGTAAAAGTGAAGCTTTTAACTATTATCTGAATAATTGAAGAACACCTTGAGGAGCTGAGTTAAGCTGAGAAACCATTGCGGTTGCAGCCTGACTTAAAATGCTTCCTTTAGTTGCGTTCAATTGTTCCATAGCCATATCAGCATCAAACAATCTGCTAACACTTGCAGTTGCGTTTGCAATAGCTGAAGTTAAATACTCATTTTTTGCTTCAAGTCTTTGCATTGAGTTACCGATTTTGCCTAAAGCTGAAGAAACATTTTTAATTAGATTATCTACATCAGTTGCTTTTCCGGCAATTTGTGTTTTAGTAGCTGCATCATCAGAAACAGTAACAAATGATGAAGTAAAGCTGCTAACTGAAGTCAAAGAAGAAGCAAAATTCAAGGTAATTTTTTCATTAGTTGCATCAACACCGGTTTGGAAGTCAAAACTATTACTTGAAGTATTTAATAATGCTGTATCATTAAATTTAGTATTATCAAGAATAGATTTGATTTCAGTAGCCAATGCATTAATGTCATTACCTAAGGCAACATGATCTTTTGAAGGATCAGCATTATCAACTAATTTAGCTTTAATTTTTGTAGCTATATCATTGATTTGTTGCAAACCTGCTTCAGCAGTTGAAAGTAAGTTTTGAGCTGAACCGATATTTGATTGAGCAGCTTTCATTACTTCGGCTTTTGTTTGCAAAGATTTACCAACGTTGTAACCTGATGTATCATCAGCTACAGAGTTGATTCTCTTACCGGTTGCTAATCTCAATTGAGCTTTTGCTGTTTGAGCATTTACTTTTGCCAACGCATTATAAGCATTCAAAGCGTCAACGTTTGTGTTAATTTGGAAACCCATAAAATACCTCCATGTATTTTTGTTTTGTGTTTTTTAACCAAGCATCCTTGCTTAGTCAGTTAATTAGCCTCAATTATATTATCGGCAGCACTAAAATAAAGTTTAGAGGTTTTGAAAAAAAATTTTAATTGAAAGTATTTTTATTGTGGATTAATTGTGTTGATTGTGATACTATGAAAAATTTGGATTTAAATTGGTTTGTCATCGCGAGCCTGCCTGCCGGAGGCAAGGCACGAAGTGGCGTGGCGATCTCTGTCAAAAATTCAGAGATTGCTTTGTGGAAGACTCCGCGCAATAACAAATTTGATTTTTTGTCATCACGAAAGATATGCTTGTAATTTAGTTTTTAATAAATTCACTTTTTCCAAAATTAAAGGAAAATCTTGAGAAACATTTTCTGCTTCATCAATCAAATATTTTATTTTTCCAAAATCTTGTTTTTGAACCAGAGCGGATATTAAAAAGAAATATGTTGCGGGATTTCTTTCAATCTTTAAGCTTTCTTCAAATGTAAAGATCGCTTCATTAAACTTTCCTTGATTAAAGTATAGATTTGCCAAAACATTTTTAGATTTCACATAATTTGGCAATTTTTCATTAATCCGTTTTAAAATTTTAATTTTTTCCAAATCATCATTACTTCGTGAAATAATTGAGGTAATAAAATCCACATTATTTATATCAATTTTTTCAATTAGAACTTCCCATTCATCTAATGAAATATCCTTTTGTAAAGTAACTAAATTAATTATTTGCCAAAATCTTTTATCCGATTTTAATAAAATTCTTCCGAGTTCGTTAAAATAGTATTTAAAAGAATCCGTTAAATTATTTTCTAAAGAGAAATTCAAAGCGTAAAATAACAATACTTTTTCATCAATGATAATATCAAAATTCGGCTTACTCTTTCCATAAGTTATCTTAGAATTTATTTCAACAGCTTTTCGACAGAAAGAATCTGCTTCTTTTACCCTTCCGCTTCGCAAATAGATTTTCGATGCCATAAAATTTATTAAAGTTAAATTGGCATGTGTTTTTATAGATTCATTTATATTTTTTAAGGCTTCCTCTAAATTATTTTTTTCAAGTGAAATTGCCGAGAGTAATCTGTAAGAATGTGCCCGATGAGTTTTTTCTAGATTTTTATCAGATGCAGCTTTTTGCAAATAAGGAGTTGATTCATCCTTTTTATTTAAAATAATTAGCGTTTGCGCAATTTGAAAAGCATTGTATCCGGTAGGGTTTTGTTCAAATTCAGCTTTTAGTAATTCTAAATTTCTTTCTGCCTTTTTCTGAAATTCATCTTTCGGAATGTTATAACCCAAATGAATAATTTCAATATTTGAATCAACTAATTTGTAATTTAATTTTCTAGTTGAACCTGATATTTGTTCGTGAACTCTTCCGGTAAATTTTAATTCAGAATGATTTTTGAATAACCGCGGATACAGCATCAGATTAGGTGTTCCGCCGATTTCATCAATGCTTTTAACTGTGCAGTTAACGGCAAAATTTTCATTCCGTTTTATTATCTTTTTTAATTCATTCTTTGAATTTTCAGAAATTCTTTCATCGGCATCAAGATATAAGATCCAATTTCCGGTTGATTTACTAAGAGCATAATTCCGTGCAGCTGAAAAATCGGTTATCCATTCGAAATGAAAAATCTTTGCGCCGAATTCTTCCGCAATTTTAATTGTGTTATCCGTTGAACCTGTATCAACAACAATAATTTCATCTGCAATTCCCTGGACGGATTCCAAACATCCGCGAAGATATTTTTCTTCATTTTTAACGATCATGCTTAGCGAAAGAAGCGGCATTAATTTTTCCTTAATTATTAGACAACCTCACCCTAACCCTCTCCTACCTCAGGGGAGGGAAGTTTGTTAGTTCAAATTGCTATGAAATTCTTCCAGACCTAATTCCGAATTTACTTTTTTCAATCCGGTAACTCCGAATGTATATTCCGGATCATTTTTTAATGACCACTCGAACATTGTTTTTGATTCATTTATCATATCGGCGAGATAAAAAACTTCGCCCAATCCTGAACATGCTTCCGCGGAATTAGGATCCAACTCCAGCGCTTTTTCAAATGAACTTTGCGCATTTTCCAGATCTTCAAGTGCAATAAAACTAAATCCTTTCAAATTATAAATTGATGAAAAAATTTCAGCATCAATATTTTCATTTAGAATTTCTTCAATTTCGTTTATTCGATTTACAACTTCTTCGTATTTTTTTTCACTGTAGTATTGAAGGATCAAATTCAAATTTTCACTGATGTTAAATTCATTCTGCAAGTTTGGATCTTGGGAAATTAAATTATTGTGATCTGTCTGTAAATTTAATTCAGCATTAACTTTTGAAAGTCCGTTTATTGCAAATTGATTTTCCGGATTATTTTTAACAGCCCATTCAAACATTGTTTTTGATTCGTCAAACATTTCGTTTTGATAAAAAATTTCTGCGAGTCCCGCGCAAGCTTGCGATGATTCCGGATTTAATTGCAAAGCTTTTTCAAATGATTCTTTTGCAAAATCAAGTTCATTTAATTCAAGCAAAACAAAACCTTTTAAGTTTTCGAAGGCGGGAATAATTTCTATTGCGTTCTCATTTTCCTTTTGAGAATAAAAAAGATTTTCATTTTGATTCAGCGCAGTTAATGCGGCATCAAATTGTTTATTCTCATAAAGTTTGTAAATTGAATTCAAAAGTTGGGCAAGCATATTTTGAATTTCATCACTGAAATTATCTTCTTGCTGAACATTTTCGAATAATGAATTGTGATTTAAATCAATTCCCAAAAGGGAATTTACGTTTTGCAATTTTTCAGTTGCTTGTTGATTTTGCGGATCATTCTTTACCGCCCATTCATACATTGTTTTAGATTTATATAAACCTTCTAGATAGAAAATTTCTGCAAGTCCTTCACAAGCTAGAGGTGAATTTGGATTTATGGTTAATGCTCGCTCAAAGTGTATTCTCGCTGTTTCAAAATTATCTTGTGAAAGGCAAATTTTACCGGCAAGGTTATTGAGCTCATCTAAGTTTGTTTTTACATTTTCCACATGATAATTATCAATCACATGCTTTATGTTTGTGTATGCGTAATTTAGTTTATTCTCAGTTATATTTTCTAAAGCAATTTCAAGTAATTTGTTTAAATCATTTCCTTCTTTGTCTGTTTTTTTATTAAATCTTAAAATTGTTTTTTCATAAATTGCATTAATTCTCTTTTGTAATATCTCAAAAACATTATCCCAAGTGAAATTTGCAATTACAAATTCAGAAGCTATTTCACCTTTTTTTACAAGTTCTTCTTTGTTATTGTAAGCATATAATAATTTCTCTTTGATGTCTTGAATGTCAGGCTCCAATAACCACGGATAATTAACTGTCTCCAAATTATCCACTTTTTTTGCATCAAAGTATTTTTTTTCTGCCTTAATGAATATAGAATTTTGTTCACTACAAAAATCTAAACATGCTCCATCATTTGGTACTATAGCAGGAGTTCCGCATGCCATGGACTCTAAAATAGGTAACCCAAATCCCTCACCGCGATATGGATGAACTAATACATCACATACTTTATACAATCCTGCAATTTCTTTTTCAGTTAAAGTTTTATTTATGTATTCTATTTCAGGCAAATCTTTGTTTTTTACAATTTTTTGAATCTGATCTTTAAAAGTTTGTCCCTTATAGAATGAATTTCCTCCCATATCTTTTATTACAAGACAAACATCATCAGTATTTTTGAAAGTTGACAAATAAGACTCAAGTAATATGTCAATACCTTTTCTGTAAATTGTTCCACCTACAAATAAGAACTTAAATTTTTTCTTTGTTTTTAGTTTATATTTTTTAGCTTTTGGATTGAATATAGTTTCGTCAATTCCATTAGGTATTACCTGAATTCTGTTCTTTTCAACACCACCATCTATATAAATTTGACGAACATAATTACTTGGTACCCAGATTTCATCAACTTGGCTTGAAAAAACTTCAGCCCATTCTTTGGGCATACTTCCAAACTCCCAAGGCTGAATCATAATCCAATGACCACTTTCGGGAGCAGCTAAATTTGGCGGCCATTGATGACGAATTGTTAATGCCGGATTATCAATTCTTTTATTATAGTACTTTTTGTTTTTATTTAATTTGCTCTTTTTATCTGGTGAATATTCATCATCTAATGTTGGTAAAATTGAAAGATTATAATTTTCTGCGATTAATCTTGCAGAAAATTCTCTGTTAATTAAGGCCAATGATTCATTTCTAAACTGAGCCCCTTCCCAAGCAATTCCTTTAGATTTAATCTTTTTATAACTTAGATCTTGCTCAATTTCTTCAAGTCTGTTAACAACTTGTTCAGCTACTGAATAAAGATTAAATTTTTCAACAATATCCTTTCTTGCAGCAATTCCTTTTTTAGCTGCTTCATCTTTATTGTTAAATACATAAAGCATCAATTCTTTTAATTTTTGTAGTGATGGCTCTGCCCATTTATGTCCTAAATACGAAGTTATTTCATTCTCTTTAATCTCCACTAATTTATCTACAGAAATTAAATATGAATTATTTTCATTCATAAATTCCGTATTGCCACTCCAATTTGTACCGATCACTGGAAGTTGCATTGCCATAGCCTCCATATACGGTCTTCCCCAACCTTCACCCCTTGAAGGAAGTACAAACGCATCAGCTGCTTTGTATAATGAGAGCATTTGATCAAACGGCAATTGTTCAGAGAGGATTTCATATTTAGGAAGTTTTTCTATTTGATAATTGTTTTCCTGAATAAGTTTATTAATCTTATTTTGAATTATCAATTTTGTGTCACTATCATAATTCCCTAAAAGATATGTTCTTAAATATAAGCAAACATCATCTTCACTTGTGAATGCTGAAAAATAAGCTTTTAATAAAACATCCCAACCTTTACGATTGGTCCATTCAAAAATCGAGAGGAAATTAAAAGATTTTTTGTTTGGAAGAACTAAAGGCTTCACTTTGTTAGGATCAAAGATTTCCACATCTATAGATTCATGGATTATATGCAGTTTTCTTTCATCAACCCCCGCTTTTTTGAAAGTTTCATAATTAAATTTGCTTGGCACCCAAATTTCATCCATAGCATTACATTTATCGATCCAATTAGTAGGAACACTATTTGTTTCGAACATAGTTCTCCCAATAGTGAATGCTACATGTTGCGATTTAATAAGACTTTCACCCGGTCGATGGTGAACAACAATTGTATTTTTTGTTATAGGAATTGGGGTTCGCCAATCTTGCGGAGCAATTTTATGTAATTTAAAAAGTATGTCTTTCCACTTAACAGGTATATTTTTAATAAAATCTTGTGATAGAAAATTGTTGTGATGACGAATAGTTAAATTAACTAATTTTTCTAATCCCAATGCAAAACTTATGGCCTCACTAGCATATCCACTTGGATTGAAAAACGGTGCTAACCATAATATATCTTTTTGCAAATTATTTTCTAAAACTATATTAATCTCATTATGCCATTTACTAAAAAATATTTCTGCAGCTCTAAGATTTAGTTTATCAATTTCATTTTGGCTAATCCCTGATTTTCCCTCATGATGAATTAATACGCAATTTGGTTCATACAAGATCTTTTTCGATAATTTCTTTACTTTAAAACATAAGTCAATATCTTCAAAGTACATCCCGTATTCTTTGTCAAATCCATTCAATTCAACAAATAATTCTTTTTTTATGAATAAACAAGCACCCGTCACAGCCAATAGTTCTTTTTCTTCTTGAACTCCCTTGTATTTTTCATCAACACCTCTTAAGCGATGAACTGGCCATATTGGCATTTTACTATTATTCGTTCCGATAAAAGTTATTCCACAATGCTGGATTGTTCTATCTGGATATAGAAGTTTAGCTCCAACTATACCTATATTATCATCACTTTTAAGTTTATTAATTCCCGATTCAAGCCATCCATTTAGTGGTTCTGTATCATTATTTAAAAAAACTAAAAACTCCCCTTTTGAAATTTCTGCAGCTTGATTGTTTGCTTTTGCATAACCTAAGTTATTTTTGTTTTCAATAAACCTAAAGTTAGGGTACTTTGTTATAGCAAAATCCAAAAACTCTTTTGTCCCATCTGAAGAACCATTATCAACTACAATAACTTCAAAATTGTTATCTATCGACGTTACTTCATAAAGTGTTTCGATACATTTCCTTGTAAATTCCAGTTTGTTGAAAACTGGAATAATAATAGAAACGAAAATGTCTATGTTTAAATCTAGTTCAGAACTTTTAGTCAACTGTCTTTTTAAGTTTACGGCTGGAGTGAAATCATTTCTACTTTTATCTCTGTCATTCAAATAATTTTTAATTTCATATCTAATGTTTCTTTTAGTTTTTTCGATTGAATAGTTATTAGTTTCATTAATCATTGAAATAACATTTGTTAAACTACTTCTTTCATTTTCTGAAAGTAAAATCGGCACTTCAGTATTTAAAACTAAAAAATAAATATTTAATAGTCTCTCAACATTTATATCTGCAGAAAAATCTTTCAAAGCCAAATTATGAATTCTCTTAATATCTTTATAATCATATTTTTTAATTTCTTGAATTAGTTCTTCTACAGAAAATTTCTTCGAAAATCTTCTTCCTGAAAAATTGTGTTTTTTAACTTCTTCATAATTTTCAGAAGTTACAATACCATCACCTCCCATATAATCAAATATTATTGGTACTCTTCCACATAACATGGTTTCCATTGCCCCTCTTCCTAAAGAGAAAACTAAATCTACCTCATTTATAATTTCCGGTAGCATTTCTTGATCAACCAATCCAAAATTTTGTCCAACAGTTTTTAATTCAATATTCAGCTGAATACATGCCTCTTGAATTATGCTTTGAGTTTGTCTATCTATTCTGTTACTTAGTATTAGTGCTTTTTTGGGAGTGTGATTTGCATTTTTGCGTTCATTAAAAATTCCAGTATCCACAATATTTCTAAAAATTTCGATTTGATTTTCTTTAATTCCTTTATTAATTAGATTTTCTTTTACTTCTTCACTTACAGCTAAATATTTCTGGATATTTAATTCTATAAATGGAGGTTGTTCAAGAAATGGTAAAACTCCATGTGACAGAAAAACAATTGGTAAGCTAGGAAAATAGTAGCGAACTTCCATCGCATTTATACTATGATGAACATGAGCAATATCAAATTTATAGTTTTTGATTGAATTTAAATCCTCAACAACTTTTATATTTCTTTTATTAAATTCGCCCAACATTTTATCAACATACTTAGAATATACTATTACATTATGTCCTTTTCGAGTTAAAGAATCTGCTAATGTTAATGTGAAAATTTCAGAGCCAGTAAAATCTAAAAGATGATGATTAGTAATAAGTATATTTAACGACCTACTTGTTATTTTCGTAAAACCCATTTCATCAGAACAGTTTTCACACATCTTATATTGTGAATAATCACCTCTTTTAAAATTATCCTCTAACTTCTTTGCTTCTTTATAAATATTTAAAATATTGGAATCATGTATATTCATAAAATCTTTTTTTGTTTCATGCATCCAATCCATGCAACAAAGCAAGACACTACCATCATAAAGAATATTGAAATTTTGTGAAGGTTGTTTGCAATAATTATCTATTTTAAACCGACTAGCTTTTTCTTTTAATTTAAATTCTGGTAATAAACCGCCACGTGAATTTGCAGAAAATTCTAAATTTACCTTTACATCAGAAAAGATTTCTTTTAGTTTTTGAACATCATACCCTTCAATTACTGGACAGTTAATTTCAATATCAATTAAATTTTTTGCTTGAGAAATAAAGTTTTTTGTGTTATGAATTGTTTCTTCAAAATATAAACCCATTGAATTTTCATACTCAGTTTTATTGCCTGAGTTTATATTAATATGAACTTTCCTTGGTCTAAATTCTAATAATTTTTTAATACTGTTTTCAGTTAAAAGCGCTCCATTTGTTGAAAGTACTACATAAGCATTAGTTTTTTTATTTATATCATTTATTTTTTCAAATAAGTTTTTATCGATTAAGGGCTCATGGTGTAGATAAAAACCTATCTGACCTTTATAATTCATATTAATCAAATCAATTAAAATCTTTTCCCAAGTAGTTTGCGACATTTTCCCTGATGGATGGTGAGTTTTATATGTAAAATCATGTGGACAGTTTAAGCATGATGCATTACAATAAGTGTGCAATTGAATAAATATTGCTTCTGGATGATTTCTTTCAATTGTTTGATTGGTCATTTTATATTTCCGTAAATTGATCATAATTTTTAAAACAAATCTATGCCATTTTCATACCATCATTAAAAACAACATTTCAAGCATATTTTGATATTGTCTGGGAAACTCTGGCTAATATTAGCCACCACTTTTTGCAATTTTCTGCGATTTTTAGGCTACTTCTAAAACTCTGTGAAGTTTTTCGGTGTGCTGTTCAATAATTTTGTCAGTCTCTTCTTTTAAAATTTTGAACTGTTCTTCTTTTTCGGATTTTAACTTTTCTATGTTTTTTTCGTGTTCGGTAATTCTTTCGTTAAAATTATCGTTAACAGATTTCATTTTCTTTTCGTGTTCGCGTTTCGAAATTTCCAGTTCTTTATCTTTTTGACTTTTTAGATATGTTATCTTTTTTACCAGACTCTGCTTTTCGGTCATTTTTTCCATGTAAGCAAAAACCGATGAAAATACGGCAATTATCGAACCAATGAAAAATGTTACAACTCCCCATTTCAATCCGGAAAGTAAAACCGTTCCCATTACGTCTTTGTAATTGTAAACATCATCAATCGAACCGCCGTAACACCCTGAAAATCCGCCGACTATAAAAACCAGAATCGTTACAATTATATTGTAAACCATCGAGTTGTTAAATGCTTTTTGCGGATTGAATTTTTCCGAAAGGTGAAGATTTTCAATTCTATCTTCCACGGCAACAACTGCTTCGGCATATTTTTTTTCAATAACGGCAAGCACATCTTCAAATTTCTTTTTGTAAGATTTTTTTAATTCTTCCATTTCGTGTTTAAGATATTTTACGGCTTCCATATTTTCATTAATGCCTTCATCAAAAACACTTAATCTGCCGAACATTTCATTTGTATATTTTTTACTGAAATTTTCTGCAATCAGATCAATAATTTGCAGGAATTTTTCTTTTGCGAAATTTATTGAAAACGCCACTATCTTATTTTTATTTCCGTGAAAATGTTCAACCATTTTTTCCAAAAATAAAATATGATTTACAATCTGATCATCATAAAATTCAGTTAGTTTAAGTTCCGTTAGCGAATGAAGCATTACGCGCAAGTGCTCAAATGAAAATTCATCATCGCCGCAAGCGAATTTAATCATGTCTTCAAGTTCCTGAAGCAGATCCGCATGTTCGGAAACCGTAAAAATATTGTATGTAACGGCGTTTTGAACCGCAAAAGTTAAAAGATTGAAGCTGTTTTTTTCAATCGCAACGTGAAGCAGATTTTTATCGTAATCAATAATTTCGTTAATCAGTCTTACCGCATTTGAAAAATCGCCTAATTTTTTTTCGGCAATTGCCGAGTAAAATTTTGCCGTAATTCCGGAGGGTTTATTTCCCAGCGCTTCGGAAAATTTTATGTTTGCATCAATAAATTGCTGCTGCCTTAAAAATATAAATCCTTCAAAAAGATTTATAAGATAACGGAATTCGGCTTTTACTGAAATATCCGCATTCCATTTTTCAATTATTTCAAGCGCTTTGTTGAATTGCTCGAATGATTTTTCGGGCGAGTAAAACTTTTTGTCGAATCCCAAGATCACCGCAAAAAGAATATACTTCATAAAGTTATGCGGATTTGCATCTTTTTCGATCAGTTTAATTGCCGAAAGCGCGTAGTATCTTTTTTCCGCTTCGGATGGAATTATTACCCATTTTGAATAAAATTCCTTTGCGGTTTTGTATGTATCGCTTGGATTTTGTCTTCCGCCTTTTTGAACCGAGCGCAATCCTTCTTCGGCTTTAAGCAGTGCGGGCGTATCGCAAAGCCAGAAACTCGGCGCATTTTCAATATCAATATAAAGTTCGGCTTTATCTGCAGGAAGTTTAAAACTGTAAAGTTGTGCAGATTTTTTAAGGTAACGAAGGTAATCTAAATCTTTTTTGATATTCTCTTGAAAGTTTTCCTTTGCAAAAGTTTTAAACTTCGCCGACAAAAGTTCTTTAGAAAGAACTTCTTCAGAATGATCCGATATTACGCCTGCGAAATTCATTTAGATTTAAACCATTTAAAAGTTGATAGACCTATCCTAATCACATTATCGTAAGCTCTTAATAATAGTTTAGCCCTGAAATGAACTTTTTTTTATTTTTTTTAAATTTTTTGTAAAAAATTTGAATCAAAAATTAAAATGTCATTCCGGTTTGTCCGGAATCCGACATTTTTTATTTCACGTTTCCTAAAAATTCTTTTACTTTTTCAACGGGACGCGCCAAAATTGCTCTTTCCCCTTTTTCAACTATTGGTCTTTCTATTAAATCCGGATTCATAACCATAAGATCTATTAATTCTTCTTCTGTGTAAGATTTGAATCCCATTGACAGTTGTTTGTAAACTTCACCTTTTTTTCTGATAAGTTCGTGTGCCTGCATTCCCATTTTTTGCAGTATGTTTTTTAATTTGTCTTTTGTAAAGGGCTGGATGTAATAATTTACTTTTTCGTAGTCAACGCCGCTTTCCTGTAAAACTCTATTTAAATTTTTGCAGGTTGTACAAGTCGGTTTTTCGTAAATTGTGATCTCGCTCATTTAATTTTCCTTTTATTTTTCTTCATTATTTAAAAGATAATTTTCTTTTGTAAATGAACAAGGTTAGAATTGAAGAACGTAAGAAAATGGAATGCGAGAATTAAGAATGTAAGTAGTTTAAAATACAGAATGTAGAATTTTTAATAATTTTGTCATCCTGGCTTGCCCGGAATCTTTTTTTATTTTATTTAGAAAGGATTCCCGACGCGTTTCACTTGCGGGAATGACAGTACCATTTTGTCATCGCAAGCCTGCCTGCCGGTAGGCAAGTCCGTTGGACGTGGCGATCTTTCTGATTAAAAACAGAGATTGCTTCTCCGCCTAAAGCGGATCGCAATGACAATATGGTTTATTTTTCTAATCTTTGAATCTTTCAATATTTCAATCTTTCTAATCTTTGAATCTTCTGATCTTTCACAAATTTTTTCTTTTGAATTTTGCGGTAAAGAAAAATTCGCTTCCTTTTTCTTCTTCGCTTTCAACCCAGATTTCGCCGTTCATCATATTTACAAATTCTTTGCATAAACGTAAACCTAATCCGGTTCCGCCGAAAATTCTTGTATAAGATTTATCAACCATTGAGTAAGGTTTGAAAAGCAGATTTTGTTTATCCTCAGGAATTCCAATTCCGTTATCTTTTACTGATGCCAAAATTGTAACAAATTCTTCATCAATTTCTTTTAAATTGATCTTTGTAAATATTTCGCCTTCTTGTGAATATTTTATTGCGTTGCTTATCAAGTTTGAAAAAATTTGTCTTAGTCTAACAGGATCACCGATTACAATCAGCGGTACTTTTTCATTTATTTCAAATTTCAGTTCAAGATTTTTTTCAGCGGCAAGTGCGGATAGCATCGAAAATGTTTCGTCAATAACTTCACGGAAACTGAAATCAAGTTCTTCCAATTCCATTCTTCCGGCTTCAATTTTTGATATGTCCAGAATATTATTGATTATATCCAACAGTGATTCGGCGGCGGTTCTGGTTTTAAGCACAAAGCTGTTTAATTCTTCTTTATCTTCGTAAACTTCCTGCTCAATTAATTCAAGGTATCCCAAAACGCCGTTCATCGGAGTGCGGATTTCATGACTCATATTTGCAAGAAAAAGACTTTTAGCTTCGCTGGCTTTTTTAGCTTCTTCAAGTTCAAGTTTCAATTTTGAATTTGCTTCTTCAAGTTCTTTTAATTTTTGCTGAAGATTGTTTTCGGTTTCCAAAATGTTTTCACTGTCGTTTTTCATAAATTAACTATATTTATCAAAATTCAAATTAAAGAAGAATAGATAAACAAGTTACAAAAAATTTATAAAAGATTTCAAGATTTTTTATTTGTATGAAATTCCGCTTTAAAATTTTATATTTGCATTTTAAAAATTTGGTTTAAATATGGTTGATTTTTTGTATCAAATAGATCTTTCGGTTTTTTATTTTATTAACGATTCAATTTCAAATAAATTGTTGGACAGGTTTTTCCCGTTTATTACTGAAGTTGATCATTGGTACATTGCTTATATAATTTTGATCGGGATCTTATTTTTCAAAGGCGGAAAGTTAGGAAAAATTTCTGCACTCGGCGCAATTATTTTGATCGCAATTTCAGATCAATTAAGCAGTTCGGTTTTTAAATTTTGGTTTGCAAGAACGCGCCCTTGCATAGAGCTTTTTCCGAATGTAAATATTTTAACCGGCTGTACCGATTCATTTTCCTTTCCATCATCGCACGCGGTAAATAATTTTGCAGTTGCGGCTTTTTTCACAAAGCTTTATCCTAATTTGAAATGGGTTTTATTTATTGTTGCTTCTTTAATTGCAATTTCGCGAGTTTACGTTGGAAGGCATTACCCCAGCGATGTGGTTGGCGGCGCAATTATCGGTGCTGCAATCGGTTATGTTTTATCTATCGGAGTTTTGGAATTGAATAAATTTTTAGATCAAAGAAATAAAAAAGTTATAAACGCATAAAGGATTGTTATGACTGATTTGAGCGGAAAAGTTGCAATTGTAACCGGCGGCGCAAGCGGAATAGGATTTGCAATTGCAAAAGAAATGATAAAGGAAAATATGAACGTTGTGCTTGCTTCACGCAGAGAAGATCTGTTGCAGCAAAAAGCAGATGAATTAAATTCAATGAATTCCGGTAAAGCAATAATTTCAAAATGTGATTTAAGAGATCATTCCGGAATTAAAAACACAATTCAAACCGCGTTAAATTCATTCGGTAAAATTGATGTTTTAATTAATAATTCAGGAATCGGAATTCAGAAAAAAGTTGTTGATATGAATCCTGATGATTGGGATTTTGTAATGGATACAAACCTGAAGGGAACTTTTTTGATAAGCAAAGAAGTTTTACCGGCTATGATCAACCAAAAATCGGGATACATAATTAATATTGCATCGCAAGCTGCAAAACATGGTTATCCCGAAGCAAGCGTTTACTGCGCTTCAAAATTCGGCATTTTGGGATTTGCAGAATCTTTGCAGCAGGAAGTAAGAGAATTTGGAATCCGGGTTCATAGTTTATGTCCGGCTTTGGTTCAAGTTCCGCCGCCAAATTCCGATAATGAAATTCGCGAAGGTATTCTTCAGGTTGATGATCTTGCAAATACTGTTATGTTTTTACTTAAGCAACCGCGCAGAATCAAATTTGAAGATATCGGATTGTATCATATTTAATAAAAAGATTTAATGATTTGAAGGATTTGAAAGAGTGTTTTGTCATTCCGGCTTGTCCGGAATCTTTTCTGATTTTTAATGATAATGAGATTAGGCCTTTTAATTTTTTTTATTATAAACCTTTATTCAAATTGAAATGTAGAGACGTAGCATGCTATTCTCTACTAGTTATAATTTATAAAAAGATTCCGGACAAGCCGGAATGACGGCATAGTTATTCGAAATAATTGATTTTGTAATTTGCCGGAATAACAAAATTCATTTTTCAAAATTCTAAATTCAGTTTCTTACATTCTGAGTTCTTAAATTCTAATTTCTTACATTCTAAAAAACGGTTTTAATGAGAATTAACATAAAAGTTTTAGGTAGTTCCAGCGCAGGAAATTGCACATTAATTTGGGATAGCAATTCTGCGGTTATGGTTGATTGCGGATTTGGCCCGACTTACATAAAACAACAATTGTATAATTTGGGTTTGGATGTTGATAAAATTTCAGGCGTTGTAATTACGCACACTCACCGCGATCATGTTAACAAATATTTCATGGATAATCTAAGTCGCGCGAAAGTTCCTGTATTTTGCCACTACAATATTCATAAAGATCTTGTAAAAAAATTTTTAGATAAATCTAAAAAATATCATCAGGGATTTATTAATACTTATTTTGATGAGAATCTCACAATAGGAAATTTCAGACTAAAAGCTTTTGAAGTTCCTCATGATTCTGTTGGCGGATGTTTCGGCTACACAATTTACAAAACTGTAGACGGCATTGAAAAGAAAATTTCTATCGCCACGGATATGGGTTATCCCGATGAAAATCTGATTGAAAATTTTATTGATTCCGATATTATTATAATTGAATCAAATCACGATCCCGAAATGCTGGAAAACTCCGGCAGACCTTATTTTTTAATTGAAAGAATTAAGCAGATCGGTCATTTATCAAATGCGCAATGCGGCAATTTTCTGATCGAAATATTGAAACGATCAAAAAAAATACCGCAAAATATAATTTTAGCTCATATTAGTCAGCATTGCAATACAAATGATATTTCAAAAAAGTATATTGAAAATTGTTTAAGCGAAAACGGTTTCGGAGATGTTTCTGTAAAGATGACTTATTGCAGCAGACCGAATGAAACCGTACGACTCGATTTTACTTAACTTTTTTGATCACCATTTTTTTATCGGAAATTTTTGAACTTGATGTACTGACAGATTTACTTTTATCTATCAATTGAAATTCTGTTTTATTCAATCCTCTTGATTTCAAAAATTCTGAAAGTGCTCTTGCTCTTTCTGCGGTTAAATTCAAGTTTTTTCCTGTTTTGGGCGAATTGTCAAATCCTTCAATTCTCCATTTAGAATCAGGGTAACTTTGAATTAATTTTACAACTTTATTTAATTGCCACAAAGCTTTAGGATTTATTTTTGCTTCATCTTTTACAAAAATAAATTCACTTAAAAGGACGATATCACCTTTGCTAATATCAGCAGCCGATCCGCTTTCTTCAATAACCGGCTCTTCATTTCCGGTTGAAGGCTCAACTCTATTTTCATTTTGATTTTGCTGAGGCGGATCATTTTCCCTGTTCAAATTTTGATTTGGTTCTTCTTCAGGAACCGGTTTTGTATCTGGACATCCATCTTCATCTTCAAAATCATTAAATGTTTCCGGTGAATTCGGGCAGCGATCTCTTGTATCAGGGATTCCATCGCCATCGTTATCCAAATCAGGACAGCCGTCATTATCTCTATAACCATCAAAATCTTCAGCATCGTACGGACAAATATCATCAACATCCAAAATTCCATCGCCGTCATTATCTAAATCAGCGCAGCCATCTCCATCCTGAAACCCGTCAAAATCTTCAGCCTCATCGGGACATTCATCATTGCTATCAAAAATTCCATCACCATCGTTATCATATTCCGGACAGCCGTCTTCATCTTCAAATCCGTCAATATCTTCCGGAACGTTCGGGCAGTTATCTTCTGTATCAGTAACTCCATCATAATCATTATCAAGATCAGGACAGCCGTCTTCATCCTGAAACCCGTCAAAATCTTCAGCTTGATTTCTGCAAGGATCTTTACTATCAGGAATTCCATCACCATCAGCATCTTTCTTTTTGAAAATAGGTATTGAAATTCCGATTGAGCCGCTCATTATATTATCGTTTGAAGCATCATCTATAATATTTTCAAGATTATCATTTGGAATGAAGCTTATTCCTGCATTCAAATTTAAAAGAATTCCTTTGTAAACCGGGAATTTAATTCCCAATTCCGTATCAAAACTGAATGCTTTTCTGTTAGTATATTTGAAAATTGCTTTTGAATTTTTGAGTTCAATATCATATATCAAATATGAAATTCCTGCCGATAAATACGGAGTGAATTCATTAAATGAATATGATAAAATTCCAGCAGCGCCGAATTTAAAATTTTCACTTGAAAAATTTGTATAAGTGCGTGCTCTGTCGTTTCCGCTTAAGAATTGTTTTCCGGCAAATCCTTTAATTCCGTATCCAACCGAATATTTATTCCTTCTAAAATATTCTACAATTCCTTTGAATCCGTTTTCTGTTTGGGAATTGCTGTAATCGGTATTTGCTTTGTTAAATCCGTATTCGAAAGATATATATAGGTTTTCCGAAATTGAGCCGCTGAGTCTTGGTGTTACCGAATTTTGCGCCCATAGTGATACGCTCAGCAGCAAAAAAATCGTTGCTAATAATTTCATTGCCCCTCTAATTGCCCTTTTATTTAAACTGCAAAAAAAGTATATGAGATACAAGTTTAGAGAAAATCAATTACAAGTATTAATTTTAGAATTACTTAATTTAATTTCGATTGCAAATTTAAATTCCGGAATTTTTTTCAGCAATTTTTTGAAAATGGTTTACAACGATTTTCGTTTTATAAATTTATTTTTTTTGATTTTCTTTTACAAAACTTTTCTGAAGGATTTAAAATAAAATTGCCGTCCTTAAATTGAACGGCAATCAATCATAAAAAATTATAATTTTTGAAAATTATTCTTTAGGTTCTGTAGTATTTGCAGCCTGAGTTTCTTCAACAAGAGTTTCTTCAATAATTTCTTTACTTGTTTTTACTCTGTCTGCTTCGCGTTTGTAAATATCTAAGCCTGCATTAAGAGCTGATTTCCATTTACCCATAAAATCATTTGCCATTATTTGTGCATTTGAAATAAATTTGTTGCTTGAATCTTTAACCGTTCCAACGGATTTATCAACACCTTCTTTTATATTTGTTCTCAATTCTCTTCCGTTTTTCGGAGTAAAGAGGAATGTTAAAACACTACCTACGGCACTTCCAATTAATGCCCCTGTAATAATCTGTTTGGTGGTATTTCTCTTTCTGTAAAACATAATTTCCTGTCCTTATTTTATGACAAACTTATTATAAATAATATTTGAATTATAATTTTTATAATCAAGGATAAACTTTAACCTCAAAGAAATTTATTAATAAAAATAAGGGCAGTTATGCCCTTATTTATAACACATCAAATCTGATCTTTAAACTTCGTAATCGGCTTCTTCATCATCCATAATTTCTTTTTTTGCATCGTGAGCATCAATATCGCGAGATTCAAGATATTCATCGTAAAATTCAGGATAGTCATCACCTAAAACTTCTACGTAGCTATCAAGCTGTTTAATATATTTGTTGCATTCATCAAACATACTTTCCATTTCCATAACTTTTGAGCTTGACATTAAGCTGCTTACTTTATTTGTAAGTGAGATCCTGAAATCTTCAATTTTCAATCTTAAATCGTGAATTGTATGCATTGAAACTCCGAATGGTTTCAAGCGTGGCAAAACATTTGTTGCCAGCAATCTTACTAATTCTGCTTTATCCATAAGTTCGGAATCTCTTAATCTAACGTAATAGCTTTGTCCGACTTTTATTTTTGATTTAAGTTGGAAATCACCTGTTTCTCTTGCATAATTAAAAAGAGCAGAAGCTATTGGATTTACGCTGAATATAAGATCATCTTTAACTTTTGCGTTTATAATTGTTTTTTCCAGAATATCAGAGGAAAGTTCTTTTTCTTTTCTTCTGATTTCATCCATGGTTCTTCTTAATTTATTTATTGTATAAGAAAAAGCACGTACGCCGGAAAAAACATCTCTATTATCCTGAAGATAACTTATAACCGCATCGTACATTAATAATTGGCGTTGTTGAAAATCGTTCATAGAACCCCTCCTTAGTTTATATTATTTTTCATTTTTTTCATGGTTAAGAATCAGGCATGTGAATTTTGTTTCACATGCCTTTTTGAATTTAATATGAATCTGTGGTTGTTCCGGTTGTATCACTTTCAGTATTTTCATAATCAGTGTTGTATTCGGAATCGGTATTATCTTCAGTTTCAATATTATCCGGTGGAGCTGTTTCATCAAATCTTGAATCTACATTTCCTTCAGAAGTTTCAGATTCTTCGGTAGTAACATCTTCTGTTTGACCTTCAGTATCTGTTTCTGTTTCAGTATCTGGTGAACCGATCACATCAGAATTATTTTCTTCAGTTTTGTAAGTGGTAGTATCTGAACTTGTTTCATTGTTGTATTCTGAATTATTATGATAAGTATCAGTATTTGATTCAGTTTCAGTTTGAATATCCTGATCATTAGTTTCTGTATCTTCAGTTTCTGTATCATAAGTACGTGTATCAGGTGAACCAATTACATCTGAGTTATTTTCATATTCAGTAGATTGATTTAACGTATCTTGATTCATAACACCTGAATTCTGATCATAATTATGCATATCGGAATTTTCAGTTTCAGTATCCTGATTCATATCAGTTTCGGTATCCTGATTTTGGAAAGTACCTTGATCTTGAGTTTCGGTCTCCTGATTTTGAGTATCTTCATTCATATAAGTGTCAGTTTCAGTATTAGTGTTAATTTCAGTATCTGTTTCACTTTCCTGAATTTGGTCACTTGTTTCAGATTTTTCAAAAGATGATTTGAAAGTTTGAATCCAGGTATCTCTTGAATTTTCGAAACGTGTTTTTTGATCTTCATTTAGTACTTCATTGATATCATCAACAGCTCTTTCATAATTATCACCGCCGGCAACCGTTCCAATTTGTTCGGTCTGATCATCAGTATTTCCATAAACGGTATTTTCGGTAGTTGCGCTGTATTGCAGATTTGTCAAAATTTCTCTTACTTCAGCAACTTGATCTTCTTCAAGACTCAATTGTGATTTCAGATCGTAAACTAAATTATCAACATTAGAATATTGAGTATCGTTTTCTACATATCCTCTAATTGAATCAGAAGCCGTACTTCCTGATTGAAATGTTGAGTTATCTGTATTTATCTGTGAATCGTACGTACCGGTTTCCGTTTGTAAAGTATCTGTTTGTGCAACCACCGCACCTGATATTAAAACTGCACAAGCAAACATTGCTAACTTTTTCATTTTTCTCCTTTGATTTAATTGAACATAGAATCTTAATGTTAAACTACAGAGCGACCTCTAAATAAGCTGATCAATGCTAAAACAATTGCTATTACTAAAAGCACATGAATAAATCCGCCTAGTGTGTAAGAAGTAACCAATCCTAAAAACCATAATACCAATAGTATTGCAAATATTGTCCACAACATATTCTTATCCTCCGTTCTTGTATTTAATTTAAGTTACAAATACAAGATAAACCTAAGTTTTTAAGTAGGGTATCGGCAAATCTCTGAATTTACTGTAGGATTTTTTTCTACACTATGTAAGAAAAAACGGAAAAGTTTATTTGAGAAGAAAAGCTTATTTAGAAGTGAACAAATCAAAAAAATTTAATAATAAATGATTTAACTTAAGTTATGTTTTTCAGCTGAAGTAAGATAATATTAAACCGGAAAAGAAATTTCAAATAAACATCTCTTTTAAAAATAATTATTTGATTTAAGAAGTTTATTGCCCTGTGAAATTTCGTTACCGGTTTACATAGTTCTCACCAAAAATTTAAGTAATTCTTTTTTTAAAGGATGCTTTATTTTTTATAATATCTTTTAATAACCAAATAACGGCAATCACCAATAATACGTGCGTAAAAATACCTAAAGAATTAGGCAGGCTAAATTCTATAACAATAATCGTAAATAGTATAAATAAATTCCAAATCATAGCGTCCCTGTAGAATATTCTTAGTAATTATAGTGAATCTATTCTAATATTTATATCGGAATTTCCCTCAATTAATTGTAAGAAAAATTCTTACAGGTCAAAATTTCACCGGTTAAATCAAATTTTTATGTGAACTTATTTATTTTTTAAGTTATTTTACAGATTAAAATTTTTAGGTAAATTAAAAAACTTCATTTTAATATTTCACTAAATGAATTTAATACAAAAATATAGATCCGCTCTTATTTTAATAATTGTCTTGGCAATCTTGGCTTTGCTGAATTCCTATAATTTTCTGCTTTTTCATGGAATTGCGGAATTAGCTGCAATTGCAATTGCTTGGGGCGTTTTTCTTTTAGTTTGGAACTCCAGAATATTCAATCCGAAAAATCCTTTAATATATTTCGGGATATCACTTGCCTTTGTAGGATTTTTCGATCTTCTCCATACTTTGGCTTATAAGGGGATGAATATTTTCACGGAAAATGACGCAAATCTACCTACACAATTCTGGATTGCCGCAAGATATTTTCAAAGTATTTCTTTTGCAGTACTTCCTTTTATCAGTGCTGAAAAGTTTAATCATAAATCATTTTTTGGAGCTAATGGTTTAATATTTATTATAATTTCAGCAAGTATTTTTGCGGGCTATTTTCCTGATTGTTACATAGAAGGAGCAGGACTTACTCAATTTAAAATTTTCAGCGAATATATAATTTCTTTTATTTTGTTCGGGGCAGTTTTTTCGCTTTACTTGAATAAAAATAAATTCAACAAAAAAGTAATTGCCCTGCTAACTGCTTCTTATATTTTTACAATTATCTCGGAATTACTTTTTACTTTTTACATCGGCGTTTACGATATATCAAACGTGGTTGGTCATTTACTTAAATTTTCAGCTTTTTATTTGATCTATAAAGCAATAATTGAAACAACTTTAAATGAACCGTTCGAAACTTTGTTCAAAGAAATTTCTTTCATAAATCAAAGTTTGAAAAATGAACTCAGCGAACGTGAAGCAATTGAAAAAAAACACCTCCAATTAATAAAAGAATTGGATCGTTCAAATAAAGATCTCGAACAATTTGCTTATGTTGCCTCACATGATCTGCAGGAACCGCTGCGAATGGTAACAAGTTACACTCAACTGATCGCACGCAGATATAAAGGAAAACTTGATAGCGATGCTGATGATTTTATAAATTATACGGTTGATGCTGCTGTAAGAATGCAAAAATTGATTGCCGATCTTCTTCAATATTCACGCTTAAACACAGGTGCGGAAAATTTTTCCGAAACTGATCTGAATTTACTTTTGGATAATGCCGTAAGAAATCTTTCCGTTGCGATAGAAGAAAATAATGCGAGAATTATTTTCGCGAAACTTCCGAAAATTAAATGCGATTCAACACAAATTTACCAAGTGCTTCAAAATCTTATTTCCAACGCAATTAAGTTCAAAAGTGAAACTCCGCCGGTCATAGAAATTTCCGCCGAAGAAAAAGAAAATGAATTTGTGCTTAAAGTAAAAGATAACGGAATTGGCATTGATGAACAGTATCAGGAAAAAGTTTTTATAATATTTAACCGGCTTAACCGCGATGCAAGATATAAAGGAACCGGAATAGGACTTGCCATTGCAAAAAAAATTGTTGAAAGACATAACGGAAAAATTTATTTTGAATCAACTCCGGGAAAAGGAACAACTTTCATCTTTACAATTTCAAAATATTTGTGAACTTTTATTGATTGTAAAAATTTAATAAAGTAACATTCAATAATTATTTTTGAAAAATTTATTTTATGAAAAAAGTATTTTCTCCGGATAATCTGTTTTTCAATTTTGCCCGTTATAAAAACAAATCTTTGCAGACAAAAAGATTTGCCCACTCTGATATTTTGCCTTTAATAAAAGACTTAAAACAAAATAATTTTTCCGTTGATGAAATAGGCAGATCAATTGAAGACAGGGAAATTTTTCTGGTTTCATGCGGAAAGGGAAAAACTCCCGTTCTTCTTTGGTCACAAATGCACGGCGATGAATCAACCGCCACAATGGCGCTTTTCGATATTTTCAATTTTCTTTCCGCTAAAGATGAATTTGATTTTATACGAAAGAAGATCTTATCAAAATTGAAATTGTATTTTATTCCGATGTTAAATCCTGATGGCGCCGAAAGATTTACACGCCGTAATGCCTTAAACATTGATCTGAATCGTGATGCGTTAAGATTGGAATCTCCCGAATCCGTAATTTTAAAAACAATTCGTGATAAAACCAAAGCAGAATTTGGTTTTAATTTACATGATCAATCACCGCGCTACTCAGCAGGAATAAATTATAAATCAGCCGCAATTTCATTTTTGGCACCGCCGGCAAATTACGAAAAGGAAATTACGGAGCCGCGCAAAAAAGCAATGCAGGTAATCGCATATTTAAATGAAGTTCTTTCAAAATACATTCCCGGACACATTGCAAAATATTCAGATGATTTTGAACCGCGTGCTTTTGGCGATAACATTCAACGATGGGGCACCGGAACAATTTTGATCGAATCAGGTTGCTGGCCCGAAGATTTAGAAAAACAATTTATCAGACAATTAAATTTTACTGCAATACTTTCAGCGCTTTATTCAATAGCAGAAAAATCTTATAGCCAAATCAATATTGATTCATACTTTTCAATTCCGAACAACGAAGAATTAATGTTTGATTTGATTATTCGGAATGTTAATATAAAACTTCAAAATAAATTTTATAAAATTGATATCGGCATAAATCGATATGAACGCCCTGCCGGAGAAAACAAAATTTATTATAAAAGTTTTATTGATGATCTAGGTGATCTTTCAATATTTCACGGTTATGAAGAATTCAACTGTGAAGGAATGGAAATTATTGAAGGAAAAATTTGCGAAACAGAAATTTCAGATCAAAATGAATTACAAAAATTTAACTTCATCGAAAAATTAAAAAGCGGCTGCACCACTTTTCTTTTAAAATCAGAAATTAAAATTCCGGATTACTTTGAAATGCCGGCAACGTTAACATTCAACAAAAATTTCATTAACAAAATAAAAATTGATGAAGTACCGAATTTTTATATCAAAGATAAAAATGAAATAAGATTTGTTATTGTTAACGGATTCGTTTATGATTTACTCACCGATACCAACAGAATTTCAAACGGAATTCTATTGCAATAAATAATTTGATTGCTTAATCTTTATTATTTTACTAATATATTAATTAAACAAACAATAAAGGTAAATGGCAGAATTACCCTTAAATATCAGTGCTGCAGACAGACAAAAATATTTGGACTTCGAAAAAGAAGCCTTGCCGCATATGAACGCCCTTTTCAACTTTGCGTTAAGAATGACGGGAAATCCTGATGAAGCCGATGATCTTGTTCAAGAAACATTTTTAAAGGCATTCAGATTTTTTGACAAATTTGAGAAAGGAACTAATTGCAAAGCCTGGCTGTTTAGAATTTTAAAAAATTCTTATATCAACGATTATAGAAAACAAACTAAAGCGCCCGGAAAAGTAGATTACGACGATATAGAAAATTTTTATGAAAACATAAAATCCTCTGAAGTTAAATCTACACATCTCGAAGAAGATGTTTTCAACAACCTTTTGGATGACGATGTTTCAGCGGCAATAGGATCATTGCCGGAAGATTTTAGAACGGTTATAATACTTAGTGACATTGAAGGATTTACTTACGATGAAATTGCTGATTTTGTTGATTGCCCGATTGGCACGGTAAGATCGCGACTTCACAGAGCAAGAAAAATGCTTTACGCAAAATTGCTTAAGTATGCTCAAGAAAAAGGTTATGTAAAAAACGATTGATCTTATTAAATGAATTTTCAAAAAGGAATTTTCTTTTAATAAATCTTAACTACGGGAAATGTTTATTAAGCGTTTAATTTAAAATATATTTCTATAACATTTGATATGAGAGTTGGAAGTGGAAAATTTTGATATACTTGAACAAATTACCGCATTGGTTGACGGAGAACTTAAGGACAAAGATAAAAAAGAGAAAATTAATTCGCTCGTAAACGAAAGTAAAGAACTTAACGTTGAATATAAAATTCAATCAATTATAAAAAACACCGTCAGATCCAAAATAAAAGTTACTGAAACTCCGGCTTATCTTAAAGAAAATGTTTTAAAACAAATCATAAATGAAATTCCGCAAAAGCAGCCTGAAACAAAAAAAGAATCATCAAAAATTTTCGGATATTTTATAAAACCCGCATTTGCACTTGCTTCTGTAATATTTGTGTTTGCGCTTGTTTATGTACTTTCAAAAGGCGGCGATAATTTTCAGGAAATTGCCGCGCAGCAGCAAGGCGCAAATAATATGTACGTTCAGGCATTAAGTAATTTTCAAAGTATTGTTGAAGGAAGAATTCAACCGCAAATAACTTCAAACGATCCTGAAGAAATTCAAAATTTTTTCAAACAGCAAGGCGTTAAATATAATACTTACGTTCCAAATTTTGATAACTGGAATTTAATCGGCGGCGTTGTTTCAAAAGATAAAGAAGAAATTCTGGCTCATCATGTTTATAAAGATTCTGAAGGAAAACTTTTGTATTTTTATCAGGCAGATATTGGATGTTTTGAAAAACACGGTACGTTAAATCTTTCTGAAGATCTTTTAAAAATGTTTGAAAAAGGAAAACCGTATAAAAACAATTTAAACGGAAAAAATATTTTGATGTGGAAATATGACGGCAAAATTTTAACAGCCGTTTCTAATGGAAGTTTAGCATCAATAGAAAATAAAATCATTCAATAAAATCTTATGATTCCGTTATGTTCAAAGTAAAAAATATTGTAGTTCCAACGGATTTAAGCAAAGTTTCTATTTCGGCATTTGATTATGCGGTTTCTATTGCAAAACAATATTCCGCAGATATTCATTTAATTTATGTGCTGGAAAAAACCCCTCCCTTTTTAGCTTACCGCTCGCTTGATGTTTCCGAAGAAAAAGTTATGACCTCCATGGAAGAACAGGCGCATAAATCTTTAAATGAAATTGTGAAAAGTTTAGAAGAGACTTACGAAATTAAGATCTTGCCTGTTTTAAGAAAAGGAAATGATTACGAAGAGATAATTCACTTTTCAAAAGAAATTAAAGCCGATCTTATAATAATTGCAACTCACGGCAGAACAGGAATTTTACATACTTTACTCGGAAGTGTTGCCGAAAAAGTTATCCGTTATTCTAAAATTCCGGTTTTAGTTACAACTCCGGCAAAACGCGATCTGTAAAAGATATGGATCAAAAGAACATATCAAAATAAATTTACTTTGTGTCTTTTTTTCTTAATTGAATTATTTACTTTTATTTCGTAATTTTGTATGTGCAAAATTAAAGGTGGGTAATTTTATGGCAAAAGTAAAAAATGTTGAAGCGTTTTGTAATGTGTGCGGAGCAACAACAAAAATGGAACTTGCCGGCGAAGCAAATTCCGGTTCAGGTGATTTTTCGGAAAATAAGAGATGGGCTAAATGTAAAAAATGCAAACAGATGATAATTATCGATCTGAATGAAATAGCCGAAATTAAAGCACAAAAATCGGCAAGCGGCATTAAAACAGAAGACAGTAAAGAATATTCGCCCAAATCCACTTTTGAGGTCGGAGAATCAATTTATCACAAGAATTGGGATGATTACGGAAAAGTGATTGGCAAAGAAACTACATCAAACGGTCAAAATACTATTTTGGTTGAGTTTCAGAAAAACGGACAAAAAAAATTACTTGAAGCTTTAAGTTAAAATTAAGATAAAAAAGAAATTAAAATAAATTTGTTATTAACTTACTAAAAAGTACCAAAAATAAGGCAGGTGATATAATTTGGTAGGAATCGTTATACAAGACAACGAATCCATTGATAAGGCTCTTAAAAGATTTAAGAAAAAATACGAACGCTCCGGAGTACTTAAAGAATTTAAAAAAAGAACTTTCTATGTTAAGCCGTCTATTGAAAAAAGGATGGAACGCATAAAAGCTGCCAGAAGAGCAAATCGCGAAAGAAACTATAGAGATTAATTTTATTTTTGATCAAATTTTAGTTTCAGGAATTAGTATGTTGAAGCCCCGATTTAATCGGGGCTTTTTATTTTTTATTTAAATTATTTTATAATAACAGGTAAGAATTCTAATCAGAAAATTATTAAACAAGAAAATCCTATTGATCATCTTATAAACTGATTTGCGGCTTTTTCCTGTTTAAATAATATTTTTGAAAATGATCGCAAATTGATTTGAACGCTTCTTCCGGAGTATTGCAAAACTCAAATAAGTTGAAATCCTCGGGACTTATAACTCCATGATCAACCAAAGCATCAAAATTGATAATTGTTTTCCAATATTTTTCGCCGTAAATGATCGTCTTAATTTGCTTCCGTATTTTTCCGGTTTGCGCTAAAGTTAAAACTTCCATCAGTTCATCCAAAGTACCGAATCCGCCCGGAAAAACTATCAACGCTTTTGCCAAATATACAAACCAGAATTTGCGCATAAAAAAGTAATGAAATTCAAAACTTAATTCAGGAGTTACATATTCATTTACAAATTGTTCAAACGGTAAACTGATATTTAAGCCGACAGAATAGCCTCCGGCTTTTTTTGCGCCTTTATTTGCCGCTTCCATAATTCCCGGACCACCGCCGCTGCAAACAATAAACCTGTTCCCTTCAGTCGGTAAATTTAAAGACCATTCAGTTAACATTCTTGAAAGTTCAACCGCATCTTCATAATATTTTGACATTTTAACTTGCATTTGAGCTACACGAAGTTTATTTGCAAAATCCGGCTCATTTTTCGGATCAAGATTTTTTATCTCTTCATAATATTTTTCAGCATCAAATTTTGATTTTAATCTTGCGCTGCCGAATAAAACTACCGTATCAACAATTTTATTTTTTTCAAAACGTGCTTTCGGTTCAAAATACTCGGCTAAAATTCTTATTGATCTTCCTTCAGATGAATTTAAAAAATCCAAATTTTTGTATGCTTTACGCGGAGGTTTTAGTTTGCTCATTTTCCGTTTCCCAAAAGATTAGGTAAAGATATTTCACGCATTTTTAAAAATATTTTTGTATATATTTTGAAGCTGATTTTTTCAGGTAAAAATTTCTTCAATAGGTTATGTTGAAAAAAAATTATTTGCGGCAATGCAAATAAATTTAATTTCAAATTCTTTATTTACAATAAATATAACAATTAGATAACAAAAATTTTAGTGTTCAAGTAAACTTAATTTTAAAATATGAAAAATCTTTTAATCGCAATTCTAATTCTAACCAGCTCAAATTTATTTTCAATTGACAAAAATTTTCTTTCAAGACAAATAAATTCGATTACACAAAAAATTCCGGCAAGCACAAAATACGGAATTATGATATATGATCCTTTAAGTCAGGATACACTTTACAGCAAAAATATAACGAAACCTATCAAGCCGGCATCCAATACAAAACTTTTTACTACAGCGGTCGCATTTTCAATGCTCGGCTCACAGTATAAAATTTCAACAAAACTTTTTTCTGATGATCATAATTTGAATGACGGAATCATTGATGGAAATCTTTATATAAAAGGTTACGGCAACGCGCTTTTTACTGAAGAAAATATGGATAGTTTGATTTTAGATCTCCAAAAATTGGGAATTACTTTAGTAACGGGAAATATAATTGGCGATGAAACTTATTTTGATTCCGTTTATTACAGAAAAGATTGGATAATTGATGAATATTCTTCGGTTAAATTGCCGCCTGTTTCAGCTTTATCAATCAACAGAAATAAGATCAGTTTCAGAGTTTCGGCAGATTCAAAAGGAAGAATTTCTTATTCATTTTCGCCTTATTCTGCTGATATTAAAGTGAGAAATTCTGTAAGCACTTCAAAAAGACGTGGAAGAATTTCGGTAAGACAAGTTGTTTCTGATAATGGTTATGAATTTGTTTTGGGAGGATCAGTAAGAAGAAGAAGTACTTCAACTGCTACTGTTGATATTGCAAATCCTGCATATTTTATTGCAAATGTTTTGCGACAAAAATTGATCGCCGGCGGAATTTCAGTTTATGGAACTCCGGCAAAAGGTAAAACTCCGGAAAATGTGCTTGAACTTGGGAATCAATTTATTACGCTTCAATATTTATCAAATTTGATAAACAAGAACAGCGATAATTTTTTGGCTGAATGCCTATTCAAAATTTTGGGTGCGGTTCACAGTAATTCCGAAGGAAATGCATTTTACTCTGCGCAGGCAGTAAACGGTTTTCTAGCGGAAAATGAAATTGAAACTGATGAAATTGCTTTAGTTGACGGATCGGGAATTTCGCATTTCAATTTAATAACTGTTAGTTCGGTCGTTTCCCTTTTGGAAAAAATGTATTTGAATCCGCTTTTATTTCAGGATTATTATAATTCACTTGCAATTGCGGGTGTTGATGGAACTTTACGCGGAAGATTGATCGGCACTCGTGCAGAAAATAATTTGCACGGTAAAACCGGAACTTTGCGTGATGTAATTGCACTTTCAGGATATGTAAAATCTGCCGAGGGCGATGACCTTATTGTAAGCATTATTTTTGAATACAGTCGAGGCCGAGCATCATTTTATAAAAATCTGCAGGATAGAATTATAATGGCAATTATGAAAAATTAATTGTAAAAAATCTTTCAAATTTTTAGAAACATCATTCATAATTTTCAATAATAAATCGCTTTTATACTTAACCGGAATTTAAGTCATTAAAACAAATCTAGATTTTATTTTATCAGATTTTTTGAGATAACATTTTTAAAAAATATGAAATCAGAAAATATCAAAAAAAAGCCCCGATAAAATCGGGGCTTTTCTATTAAAATCTATATTAAAATTATTGTTGCGGCTGTTGTTGAGGTGCTTGAGGAATTTGTTGAGGCGCAGTTTGCTGCTGTCTTCCTGAATCAATTACGCTTCTTCTTTCTTCTCTTTGTCCGCCCGGCAAAAAGAAAATATTTGTAAGCAAAGTTAACGCAACCATAATGCCTGCAAGCCACCAGGTAGCAATGCTAAGAAAATCTGCGGTTCTTCTTGTACCAAACATTGTTCCGAAATTACCTGATCCGCCGAAAGTTCCGCCTGCTAATCCTGCTCCTTTTCCTGCCTGAAGCAAAACTGCTATAATTAAAATTATTGCAATAATAACTGTTAATAAAACTAATAATGTATACATTTAATAATCTCCAAAATTGGTAGCGGGGGAGGGATTCGAACCCCCGACACACGGATTATGATTCCGTTGCTCTAACCTACTGAGCTACCCCGCCAAACACAAAATAATTAGACTACAAATATAGAAATGAAATTTTCAAAATTCAAGCATTAAATTCAGAATTAATTTGGGAATAAATATTTACTAAAGTAGAATATTAAGGATTTCAAATAAAAAATATCTTTAAAGTTAATTCCAGTTCAACTTATATTTACTATCATATCTTAACGATTTCGATATATTAATCCCTATTATTCTTGAATGATAATGATGTGTATCTATAGAATAAGGATCTTCCGTAATTGTAAATTCAAATTCTTTTTGCCAATTTTTATACAATTCTGGAGCATCTTCCATATTCATATAATGTTTATTATTATTTTAGATCCATCAGGTTCAATATATCCAAAGTATTGTCTATAGTATTTTTTTCGTAATTTTTCCGTCATTTCTTTTGCATAGTGTTGATCTTCTCCGGATATATGTTCTATTTCATCATATATTAATTTTTCAGCATAAATTACTTCTTCAAGTTTTGGAGTAAATTTTTCTTTTAATTTAGACACTTTTGGGAAATAATATGTGCTAGCAGGAAAAATTGCTCCTTTTCCATCATAATATTCTTTAATCTCAATAATTTGAACTGAATCATTACAATTATTTATTTCCTGACTTATTAGTGTATAAGTTGGGATTAAAATAATCAATAACGACAATATATTTTTCCTATTTAAAAACATAATTCTAATTATATTTTGATTAAAACTTCATTTCATTCACTATTCAAACCGTTCTAAATCTTTTTCTCAATAAATAAACAAAAACAGGTGCGCCTAAAAGTGCGGTAATTGCCCCGACAGGCAATTCAGAAGGTGCGATGATTGTCCGCGCAATGCTATCGGCAAAAGTTAAATATGCAGCTCCTATAAAAAATGAAGCGGGAATTATAATTCTGTTATCAACTCCGAAAATCATTCTGCAAACATGAGGAATCAGCAATCCCACAAAGCCGATTATTCCGCTAACCGAAACTATTGCGCCAATCAAAATGCTCGCCAGAACATAAGTATAATTTTTAAGAAATGATGTGTTTATTCCCAAATACTTTGCTGTTTCAGATCCGAGCGAAAGCACATTATATTTTTGAGAGTTTAAGGAAAGCAGTAACGAAATCACAGCGGATACAGCAAATATAAAATAAGTTGATTTTCTTTCAGCCAAAGATAAATGCCCCATCAGCCAAAATACTGCGGAACGCAAAGATTCATTCAGAAAGGAAGTTCCTGTTAAAATTGCCGCTGAAAAAAACGCACCTACCATTACGCCGGAAAGTAAAAGCATATTCGGTTCAAGCTCGCCGAATCTCCTTCCGAGTAAAAAGACCAATAGTATTACTAAAAATGCTCCGGTAAAAGAAAAAACTTGCGAAAGTAAAAATCCGACTCCGAGCAAAAGCGAAATTATTGTACCGAATGCCGCGCCGCTCGAAATTCCTAAAATGTAAGGCTCGGCAAGCGGATTCATTAAAATTGCCTGAAACACCGCGCCCGAAACTGAAAGTCCGCCGCCGACTGCAATCGCAAGCAAAGTCCTCGGTAATCTAACTTCCCAAATTATTTGCGCATTTGAACTTGCAGAATTATTTCCCAAAAGAATTTCAAAAAGTTCGCCAAATGAAATGTTTACCGATCCGACCGTTAAACTTAAAATTGCGGCGGCAAAAGTAAACAACAGCATAAAGCCGAGTTTGAAAATATAAGCGGAAAATTCTATTCGTTTAGTTTCGACCATAATGTGTCTAAAAGTTCATCCAAACCATATTTTGATGCTGATGAAAATACATGAACCTTTCCGTCATAATTTTTCAATTTAACTTTTTTCAATTTTTTCAACTCATCTTTTTCAAGAATATCGGCTTTGGAAAGTGCTACAATCTTTTTCTTTTTTGCTAAAATTTCGCTGTACTGTTCAAGTTCATTTAACAAAGTGTTATAATCGCTTTGATAATTTTCAGAAGTAACATCAATTAAGAAAAGTAAAATTCCCGTGCGTTCAATGTGGCGTAAAAATTTAATTCCAAGTCCTTTGCCTTCGTGCGCGCCTTCAATAATTCCGGGAATATCCGCAACAACAAAACTTTGATAATCTTTATAACGAACGATTCCTAAATTCGGCTCCAAAGTTGTAAAAGGATAATCCGCAATTTTAGGTTTTGCAGAAGAAATTACAGAGATCAAAGTTGATTTTCCCGCGTTTGGAAAACCGACCAATCCGATATCAGCAATCAATTTTAATTCTAAGGTGATATACTTTTCACCACCGGGAATTCCGGGTTCGGCAAATCTTGGTGTTTGCTGAGTAGCAGTTGCAAATTTACTATTGCCTCTTCCGCCTTTTCCGCCTTTTACAATCGTAAAAGATTTGCCATCAGTATCAAGATCTGCAATAGTTACACCGGTTTCCTTATCTTTTATTATTGTTCCAACCGGGACTTTGATAACAACATCTTGTCCGTATTTCCCATCTTTTAAAGATGATCCGCCTTTTTCACCATCTTCAGCAACATATTTTCTTTTATATTGAAAATCGAGCAGAGTGTGTAAATTGTGATGTGCTTCAAAAATAACATCGCCGCCTTTTCCGCCATCGCCGCCTGCAGGACCGCCTTTCGGAACATATTTTTCTCTTCTGAAAGCAACCGCACCGCTTCCGCCGTCGCCTGCTTTAACATAAATCTCAGCATAATCAATAAACATAATTTTTATTCGCTTTGGTTATAAAATTCAGTAACTACTTTTGTTAAAATCTGCGCTTCTTTTGAAGATGGTCTAATTCTATAGGATTTGAAAAGCGCGTGCAAAACCGTTAATGCTTCATCATAATTTTCCGATGCTGCCAAAGTATCAATAGTTAAAGCGAAATCTTCGGCATCACTTGCAAAAATTCCATCAAGCACAATTTGCAATTCTTTATCGCTGAAAAACGAAAAGATATCTTTTTCATCATCCTGAATCTGCTTGCGCGGCTTTTCAATTTCAGGTTTTGATTCATCTAATTTATTTTCCGGCTCAGAAATTTTTTCATCTTCAAATTTATCTTCGTCCTCATCTTCAAAATAAATTTCGATCTTTTCGAACTCCTGTTTTTTGGCAGGAATTTTTTCTTCATCAATTTCTTTTTCAGGCTGAAAATCTTCCGCTTCGGAATCTTCTTCTTCGTCATCATTAACGGGAAGAAATTCGCTCATCAGTTCATCTTCGGAAATATCTTCTTTAATTTCAATATCGGAATCATCTTCAACTTCTTCCAATTCAAAACTATCATTTTCAATTTCGTCAAGTTCAATTTGAATTGTTTCGCGTTCTTCTACATTTTGATTTTCAATTAATTCTATCTCTTCTTCATCATTTTCACCGGCTAAAATAATTTCACCGGAAATTATTCCTTCATCGTTAATTTCCAATTCTTCAGCTTGAACATCATTTTGATCAATATTTACAGGCTCGCTCGCAATTTCATTTTTATCAATAATTTCAGCAGGAATTGTTTCTTCGCTACTATTTGCTTCATTATTAATTTCTTCCGGAACATTTTCTTCATACGATTTTTTTTCATCTGATATTTCTTCATTCAAAATTTCTTCTTCCGGTTTTTCTTTAATTATATTTTCGGGAGAATCATTTTGATCAATGATTTCATTGGTTTCGTTCAACTCAACATTTTCTTCTTCAACTTTTTCTCCGGAATTTTGTTTAGTTACTTTTTCTTTTTCCACTTCATCTTCATTTATTTCTATTTCGAAATTTTCATCTTCGCGTAAAAGATTTTTTTCGTCAACTTCGTTTAAGTCAATGTTTTCAGTATCAACGTAAGCTTCTTCTTCTCCGAGAATAATAAAATCATCATCTTCATCGCTGCGCCATTCAAGTTCCTGAATTTGTTTCTTTTCAAGTTGCGGCGGAATTTCATCTTCATTTTGTAAATTTTGATCTTCTATATTTTCCTGAGTGTTTTCAATTTCATTTTCAGAACTTTCTAAATTTTCCTCAACATGATTTTCAGCATTTTCACTTTCCTGAATTTGTTCATCTTCATTCTGATCAATATTTTCAATGCTTTTAACATCCTCTTCAAATTTTGTGATCAAAACTTCTTTTTCATTTTCTACAGGTTCTTTTTCTTTCCGGAATTTATCTTCTTCAATATTATCAATTAGTTTTTCTTCGGATTTAAGTTTTGGTAATTCCTGTGAAATATTTTCCGATCTTTCAATATCTTCATCATCGATAATATTTTCCTCATCAAAATCATTTTTCGAGATTATCTTTTTAGCAGGTAAATCTTTTTCTTCTTCACCGGAGTTTATTTTTGGCGTTTTAAAATCAATATCAATTTCAGATTCTAAATTTAAAATTGTATTTCGCAATTCTTCTTCGGTATGATCAGCATCTTTCGGGAGCGGTGTGTAAAGTATTTTGCGCAGATCATCAATCTGATAAAGCATTTTTGAATTTTTAGGAAATGCATTTTGAAATCTTTCAATGTATGTCGCCAATCTTTTTTCAACTACAAATTGTTCAACTGCAATAAGCGGAATTTTATTTTTGTTTACCGTGCCTATATTGAAAAAATCAGCCATTGAATTTAACACAAGATCTGTAACGGTTTTTGAGTAGCTTCCGAAAATTTCTTTGTCAAGTTTTTCTATAGTTGATTCAAATTCTTGTTTATCAATTGTTAGAAAAGCTTTTTTGTAAAAATATTTTTCGCAAAACTTTTTAATGAAATCGTAATAATATGAATAATTTAAAAGTTGAATAACTTCCTGCGTGCTTCTTACCCATTCATCTTTGTAAATAAATTTAAGTAAAGCTTTTTTAGGATGTATCAAATAATTAAAGTTGAATGTTATCGCGTTGTAAACAAGTTTATCAATTTGATCGGCGGAAAATTTCTTTGATCTTTTTATGATCTGATTAATTTGTTCAAAGTGCGAGTTTATTTCTTCGCCTGTATAATCGAACTTTGATGATTCTAAAAGTCGCTGCCTGTCTTCAAATATAAGCAGATCAATTTCGGCGGAAATATATTTCAATATTGCCGGATGAAGATTTGATGATTTCAATTCTTCAAAAGTTACGAATGAGCCGAATGACCGCGCTTCATTTAAACTTATATCTGTTATGAATTTTACTTCGTGATTGAACATATTTTATTTAATTATTCTTACTTAATTTTTAAATATAAAATAAAAAATCCCGATTTTAAAAACCGGGACTTTAATTTTTTAAGTTACGAAATATTCGGCGATTTTACATCAAATAAATTTAGTGCACTAAATTTGATTTTAATTTTGCAGCCAAATAATCTCTGTTCATTTTTGCAATGTGTTTAACGGAAATTTCTTTCGGGCATTCGGCTTCGCACGCATAAGTGTTTGTGCAGCTTCCGAATCCGAGTTCATCCATAATTTTTACCATATTTTCAACGCGTTCAAATCTTTCTGATTGTCCTTGCGGAAGTTGCGCGAGATGCGAAACTTTTGCCGAAACGAAAAGCATTGCCGAGGCGTTTTTACAGGCGGCAACACAGGCTCCGCAGCCGATGCAAGCAGCAGCATCCATTGCAACGTTAGCAATTTCTTTGGGAATCGGAATTGCGTTTGCATCTGGAACGCCACCGGTATTTATCGAAATAAATCCGCCTGATTGCATTATTTTATCAAATGCGGATCTATCGACAAGTAAATCTTTTACAACAGGAAAAGCATTTGCGCGCCAAGGTTCAATTGTAATTGTATCACCATCGTTAAAATGGCGCATGTGAAGCTGGCAGGTTGTAATTCCTTTTAACGGTCCGTGCGGTCTTCCGTTAATTACTAATCCGCAGGCACCGCAAATTCCTTCGCGGCAATCGTGATCAAAAACAACGGGCTCTTCGCCTTTTAGTTGTAAATTTTCATTAAGCACATCAAGCATTTCGAGGAAAGATGAATCGGTTGAAACATCAGTAACTTTATATTCAACGAATTTACCAACGGCATTTTTATTTGCTTGACGCCAAATTTTCAAAGTTAAATTCAATTTTCCGCTTTGCATTATTTATAACTCCTCTGCGTTGGTTGTACATTTTCAAAAACGAGATCTTCTTTGTGAAGCGTCCAATTTCCGATTCCGTTAAATTGCCAAGCAGCAACGTAAGTATATTCTTCATCGTTACGTTTTGCTTCGCCTTCTTCGGTTTGGTATTCTTCGCGGAAATGCCCGCCGCAAGATTCGTTTCTATTTAATGCGTCCATCGCCATTAATTCGCCCATTTCCAAAAAGTCGGCAACTCTTCCGGCTCTTTCCAAAACTTGATTAAGATCTTCGGAAGTTCCGGTAACTTTAACATTTTTCCAGAATTCTTCGCGAATCTCTTTGATCTTTTGGATCGCAATTTTTAAGCCTTCAGCATTTCGAGCCATTCCAACATAATCCCACATAACTTTGCCGAGTTCTTTATGAATATCATCAACAGTGCGTTTTCCATTTATAGAGATTAATTTGTTGATCATTTCTCTTACTGCTTTTTCTTCCGCGGCAAATTGAGGATGCTCGGTATTTACGGCTTCGAACTTATTTTTTGCAAGATAATCGCCAACTGTATAAGGAATTACAAAATATCCATCAGCCAAACCTTGCATCAATGCGCTTGCGCCAAGTCTGTTTGCACCGTGATCCGAAAAGTTTGCTTCGCCTAAAACGAAAAGTCCGTCAATTGTGCTCATCAAATTATAATCAACCCAAAGTCCGCCCATTGTATAGTGAATTGCGGGATAAATTTTCATCGGAACTTTGTAAGGATCTTCCGCGGTGATCATTTCATACATTTGGAAAAGATTTCCGTATTTTTCTTCAACAACGCTTTTACCCATTCTTTTTATTGCATCGGCAAAATCAAGATAAACAGCTAATTTAGTTTCACCGACTCCTTTACCTTCATCACATGCTTCTTTTGCATTTCTTGAAGCTACGTCACGCGGCACTAAATTTCCGAATGAAGGATATTTTCTCTCTAAAAAATAATCTCTATCTTCTTCGGGAATGTCATTCGGTTTTCTGTCATCGCCGGCTTTTTTCGGGACCCAAACTCTTCCATCATTACGCAAACTTTCGCTCATTAAAGTTAATTTTGATTGATATTCACCGTGAACGGGAATGCAAGTCGGGTGAATTTGCGTAAAGCACGGATTTGCAAAGTACGCGCCTTTTTTATGAGCGCGCCAAGCAGCTGTTCCGTTTGAATTCATCGCATTTGTTGAAAGGAAATAAACATTTCCGTATCCGCCGGTTGCAAGTAAAACTGCGTGCGCCGAATATTTTTCAAGTTCGCCGGTAATTAAATTTCGCGCAACAATTCCGCGGGCTTTTCCGTCAACTACAACAAGTTCAAGCATTTCACGACGCGGATACATTTTAACTTTTCCTAAACCTATCTGTCTGCTTAAAGCGCTGTAAGCGCCGAGTAATAATTGTTGTCCCGTTTGTCCTCTTGCGTAAAAAGTTCTGGAAACTTGCGCGCCGCCGAAAGAACGGTTGTCAAGCAATCCGCCATATTCGCGCGCAAAAGGAACACCTTGCGCAACGCATTGATCAATAATATTATTGGCAACTTCAGCTAATCTGTAAACATTTGCTTCGCGCGCACGGTAATCGCCGCCTTTAATTGTATCGTAAAATAATCTGTAAACACTATCACCATCATTTTGATAATTTTTTGCAGCGTTAATTCCGCCTTGTGCGGCAATTGAATGCGCGCGGCGTGGAGAATCCGAATAACAAAATGCTTTTACATTATAACCAAGTTCGGCTAAAGTTGCGGCAGCAGATGCGCCTGCAAGTCCGGTTCCGACAACAATAACATCGTATTTTCTTTTATTTGCCGGATTAACAAGTTTCAAATTAAATTTATGATTTGTCCATTTATCCTGAAGTTTTCCTTCGGGAACTTTTGAATCTAAAATTGCCATTTACTGCCTCCCATGAAAGAAATAAAAATAAATCGGGAATGATGCAAAACCTAAAGTTATAATTATCGTATAAATTCTTCCTGCCCAAACTATAAGCGATCTGTATTTAGAATGATTCAATCCCATTGATTGAAACGAACTTTGAAATCCGTGCCACAAATGAAATCCTAATAAATACATTGCTATTAAGTAAATTGCAGAATAAACCGGATTTGCAAAAGTTTCGATGACCGCATCATACATTGTAAAAGTTTGATTTATTGCACCTGATTTATACAAATACCAGAAATTTTGAAGATGAATTACCAAAAAGATAAATATGATTGATGCAGTGAACCACATTGTTCTAGAAGCAATTGTACTTTGCGGATCTTTCGGTTTTACGGCATATCTGTTTGTACGTGCTTTCCAATTTTCAATTGAAAGTTTTATGCCTTCATAAGCGTGAATTATAAAACCTAAAAACAGAACAATTTCAATAACCTGAATTATATAATGCAAGCCCGATTGAGTTAAAGTATAAACATACATATTAAAGGCTTCGGGACCAACATACAAAAAACTGTTACCGAAAAGATGAATAACTAAATAAATAAGCAGGAACCACCCGGAAAGAGCCATTACGTATTTCTTTCCTAAAGATGAATTCAAGGTAGCGCTAAACCAACCCATTAAATTCCTCCGATTTTAGATTATAAAAAGCGGGTTAAATAATGTTGTAATTTAACATTTTTTTGGCAAAGTATTTTACTTTTTTAATTTAAATGAAAATTTATTTTTACATATCCGACTTATTTTAAGCGTAAAAATCAAACTTTCAAAAAGATTTAAAATATTTTTTAAAATTTTTTATTTTTTTTTGTAACAACTCGGTTTCTCGTGCGTTATATATATAAAGAGTTTAATTTTTTAAGAAAATTGATTTTGAAGAAACCTTAGTTTTGGGGAGAGAAGCCCAATGCGGTTTGAAATTTACAAGCCGCATTGTAGGATTTTTTTTAATGGGATGAGTAAAGATGCATGATATTTCATGGGCGCAAATCCAAAAATCATGCATCATAAATTTTGAAAAAGTTTCTTTATTACCTTACCTTCCTTGCAGAATGGTTTTAACCGTTCTGCAATTCTTTTTTTAAACCGTAATATTTTATAAATAAAAACATAATCAATAATGGAAAAGCCGGTATCAGATAATTTGCGCCTTCCCATTTTGCAAAATTTTTATCGAAGCTTAAAAACTCCCCAAACGAAATAAAAAACAGCGGAACAAATAACGCGGCAAAAAACCACTTGAAAAAACTTTCAAGATTTAGTTCAATTTTTTTAATTGCAAAAATTCCCGTAACGGCAGTAATAATCATTCCTAATAAAATTATAAAAATTCCCACATTTCTATCGCCGCGTGAAATTAAATGTAACGGCTGATAAAATTCACTCTGAAGATAAAAATACAAATGAAATAATAAAGCGGTGAATATTGAAATTACAAAAATCAAAAATGATCTTTTGAAATTGAATTTTGCAGTAAGCAATAAAATCAAAACCGGAAGAAAAATAAATACGATTCTTGAAGTCGAGATCAATCCCGTAAAAATCGAGAATATAATCAAACTTAAATTTATATCTTTATTATTTTCGGAAGTAAATTTAAAAACTCCCGAAACTATTATTACAAAACACATTGAAATTGCGATCAGATCGTGCCCGGTAACTGTTAAATCCCAGAATAAAATTGTTCCGCAAAGTGTTAAAAGAAAAACGATGGCAAATCTTAAATCCTTTAAAATAAATTGTGTAAAAAAAACTGCGAGCAAAATGTAAAACGGAGTCAATAGGAAATAACTTTTTGCCAGAACAAAAGGAATGTTTAGAAAAATCCATCCGGGTCCCGGACTTATCGCAGTATCTTTGGGAAGATTAGCATCGTAAAAATTCCCGCTTATAAAAAGCTGATTTACAGATTCAATAATTGCATCATCTGCAGAAGAGCCGGCTCCAATTAATTTTCTCGCATCGGCAATCGGATAAATAACATACGAAACAATAATCAAAATTAAAACTACACCACCAATAAATATTTTTCCAAATTTTGATCCTGCAAATTCATTTATAAATCCTTTAACTTTTTCAACTTTGAAAAGCAAAAAAACAAAACCGGAAATAAAAATTGCCAGTAAGATCGAGATCAAAAAAGGATAAGGCAAATATTTGAAAACTGCTCTAAGCGAGGCTATAAACATCAAAAAGATCAATAAGATCAAATCAAAATTCACTTTTAAAAATTTTATCATATTTTTTGAACTTCATTTTTGTGCAAAATATTTTCATGTTGTAGGTCTGAATTTTTCAAATAGAACGCAAGCGAAATTAAAGTTACAATTTCAACATCAAGAATATATTTATCCCACGCCTGCAGATTGAAAAAACTCATAGCGAAAAAGGAATAAGCCAATTCCAGTTTTGATTTAAATATTTTTTAACGGAGTGAATTCCGGTCATTTTCAGAATTTAATTTTTAATAATTCCAAAATTAACAAAAATTATTTGCCTAAAAAAAATACCGGAAAATTTAGTGTGAAGTTTTTATAGAAATAAAAAAGCGGAATTTGAAAAATTCCGCTTTTGAAATTTATTGATCAATAAATTCGATCTTATTCTTTAGTGTATTTATTTTCCGAAAGCAAAATCATATCAGTAAGAATATTAGCCGTTTCTTTTAACAAAACATCTTTTGCTTTTTTTTCTGACGTTTCAACTTCTTCACCTTCAAGAATTTCAAGGTCTGCAATTTCGCTGTTCAAATTGCGTCTTTCAATTTTTTTCTGTTCTTCGGCTTCGTGTTCTTTTTTTCTTATATCCTCATTTAGCGAAATTTCTTTCCGGTTTTTCTTTTCTCTGTAATCGGAAATTTCATCTTCAAGATTTTTAAATTCAATATCTTTGCTAACACGTTTTTTATGCATTTCTTCCAATTCCGGAATTATTTGGCTTATGTTTCCGTAACTTTCATAATCGGCGCTTTGAATTTTATCCCATGGAAGTGCGCTATTTTCAGTACTTTCGCCATATTCGGTTGTATCAATTGCAGATGGCAATTTAAGATCCGGAATTACGCCGCGATGCTGAGTACTTCCGCCATCAATTCTGTAAAATTTTGCTATCGTTAATTTTAATTCGCCTAATTTTTCGTTGCTGCGTGTAGCAAATCTATTCAGGTTTATCAAATTTTGAACTGTTCCTTTTCCGAAAGTTGTTTCCCCGACAACCAATCCGCGCTCGTAATCCTGAATTGCTCCGGCAAAAATTTCACTTGCAGATGCGCTGAATCTGTTTACCATTACTGCAAGCGGGCCGTCATAAACCATATCGGGATCGGGATCTTCGCCAACATCAACCGAGCCATCGCTGTTTCTTACCTGAACAACCGGTCCATCTTTTATAAATAGTCCTGTTAATTCAATAGCTTCCTGAAGTGAGCCGCCGCCGTTATTTCTAAGATCAATTATAATTCCGTCAACTTTTTCTTTCTCAAGTTCTTTTATCAATTTGCGAACGTCTTTTGTCGTACTTTTATAATCCGGATCTCCTCTGCGTTGTGACTCATAATCAAAATAGAAAGTCGGAATTTTTACAACGCCGAGTTTATAAGGATTTCCGTTCACATTTGTTTCGATCACTTCTTTTTTAGCGGCTTGTTCTTCAAGTTTTATTTTATCGCGAACGATTTTTACTTCTTTCGGAATTGCGCTTGCTCCTCCGCTCGATGGCATAATTTGCAATCTAACAGTTGAACCTTTCGGACCGCGTATCAATTTTACAACTTCATCAACTCTCCAGCCGATAACATCAACCATTTCACCTTCGGCACCTTGCGCAACTCCAATTATTTTATCGCCTTTTTGAATTGCTTTGCTTTTAAAGGCAGGACCGCCGACAACCAGATCAACAACTTTTGTGTAATCATCTTCCGTGCTTAAAGTTGCTCCGATTCCTTCTAGAGAAAGGCTCATATTAATTTTGAAATCTTCGGAAGTTTTCGGCGAAAAATAATTTGTATGCGGATCAATTGCTTCGGCAAATTGATTCATATAAAGTTGAAAAACATCTTCGCTGTTTGATTGGAACATTCTTTTTTGAAAATTAGAATATCTTTTTTTCAAAGTTTCGGAAATATCTTTCCACTCTTTACCGGCAATTTTCAAATTAAGGGCTTCATTTTTCAAACGTTTGCGCCAGATCTCATTTAATTCATTTTCATCTGTTGCCCATGGAGCATTTTTTCTATCGGTCTGATAAAATTCATCTTTCGAAAAATCAAATTCCGTATCCAAAATTTGATTTATGTATGTTACTCTTGTTTGTAATCTTTCAAGAAATCTGTTGTAAATATCAAATGCCGGCTGAAGTTTACCAATCTTTAAATTATCGTCAAGTTCATTGCGGTATTTTTCAAATTCATTAATATCAGAAGCCAAAAAATACATCCGGCTGTAATCGAGGGATTCTATCAAATTATCCAGAACAACCGATGAAAGCGAATCGTTTACATCAAATTTTTTATAATGATAGCGCGAAAGTAAAGTCATTATCAAAAGATCCGATTTTTGATGCTGATCTTCGGGCACCAAAACTTTTAACGAATCATCTTTTGCAAATGCAAAACTGCTTTCTATATTTTTTGCCGAAAAAGGCAGAAACACAAACAACGCTAATATAAATGATAAACTCAGTGCTTTTTTCATAATCATATTCCAATACAAATTTAATATTATAAAACAAAAGCAAAATTTTGTTTCATAAGTTCCAGATTATTGATTAGTCTTTAATTCATTCTACAAAATTTATTCTAACTTGAAAAGTCATTTTCTATTTAGATGTTTTGAATTTTGATTCGGTTTTAAATTTTTTCAAAAATAATTTTCATTTTTTTGTTTAAAGTAAAAACCGCCGAAACCCAATTTTACAGGAACGCCGGTTTTATTTTGCTGATTTATATTTCATTTAACGGTAAATAAAATTCTAAAATGAAATTTTAGTTTTTGAAAATAAAGTTCAATTATTCCGGATGATTTTCAAATTTATGAAATTTATTTAATTATCAGTTTTTTCAAATCTTTAAAACCAATTTTGATTTTTACAGAATGAAAAGTTCATTTAAAAATTTTAATTGAAGAAAGATCATTTTACTAATTTTGAGATCATTTTAAATTCATCTGTTCCGCAAACATTCAAAAGTTCAAACAAAATTGATTCGGTTGTTGTAACTTCCGCCCCGTTTTTACTCATTCTTTGCAAAGCGATATTATAATCTTTTTCTTTTCGTGAAGAAACCGCATCAGCAGCAACATCAACTTGAAATCCGTTTGATAAAAGATCCAAAACTGTCTGCTGAACACAAACGTGACTTTCTATTCCACAGACAATAATTTGTTCAATATTTTTTGATTTGAGATCCTCGAAAAGATCGCCCGCGCCCGAGCAGCTGAAACTCATTTTTTGAACTGCTTCGTTTTCCAAAATATCTTTTAATTCCTTTACGGTTGCGCCCAATCCTTTTGGATATTGTTCGGTGTAAAAAACCGGAACGTTCAAAATTTTACAGCCTTCAATTAATTTGGAAGTATTTTTTACAACTTCTTCAGGATTTTGCATAACATTAATAATTCTTTCCTGAATATCAATTATAAGCAAAGCGGATTTATTACGATCCAAAACTTTCGGGTAGCGTGAAATATTGTTCATTTTTCCTCAATTATTTTTGAAATATTTATTTTTTTGAAAATATTAATCTTCAATAAAAAACGGATCCATTCCGTATTTTCCGCAGGCGTACATCATCAAAAGTGAAGTAACTGCAATTATCGCTTTTTTTTCTTCTCTTTCCAAAACCACAAGATCGTAAACTTCGCACACAAATTGAAAATTTTTCAATATTCTTTTTAATTCTTTTTGATCCGGATTTCCGTGCCAAAATATTATCTGTTCGGTTATCAACTTTTCATGCCTGCGAAGGAATTCACTAAATGTAATAAAATTTGATGTTTTTAGCGTGCGCGGTATGCAAATATCTGTCATATCTTCAAAATATGTGTCCCAATTGTAAGCGAGTTCCGCATTTCGTTTGTACATTAAGAATTTTACTTTATCCAAAGTGAAAAACGCTTTTGCGGCAACTTTAAATTTAGGCACGAGCGCGTAGCCGTCAAAACTTGTAAGTCCGGCTTCTTCGTATTTCCATTTTTTAAGAAGCTGACTAGGAGTTAATGCGGAAATTACTCTTTCCATTCCGCTATCAACTACAATATATCTTTTTTTGTCGTAACGGAGTACGGTTGCCCAGTGTCCCCAATTATTTACGCTTAAAATGCAGGGAATATTCTTTTCGAGCCGTTTATTAAGTTCTTGTAAAGCATCTTCGGGCAAAATTTTATGAAAATAAACCATTTCACACTTAAATTTTTTTGCCGCTTTTGCTAATCCGGTTTCATCTGTTCCCGCCCTAAAAGTGCTGCCTGCAAATTTTGCTATATCTTTTTCATTTTTGAAGATCCCCAGCATAACAAGCGCGTATTTTAACGCAAAAGGTCCGCATGTATAGGAATTTTTTTGTGGGTAAAAACTCATATATTTTGTTCAAAAATCTCATTTTTTAAATTTCAAAATCAGTTATTTCAATTTTAATAATTTGCATACAAATTTAAAATAAATTATGTTTAGATGTGATCAAATTGTTCTAAAATATTTTTATAAAACAAACTTCCAACCGCAATGAAAGTAGCCGTTATATACAACATTTCGGAAAATGATTTAGTTCTTACTTCTGAAAATCAAAAAGAAAACTTGAATTTTGAACCTTATTTTGACCTCAAGACAAATAATCCTTTTGAAGATTTTGAAGCAATGGCTCAATCTTTAAGAAAATCCGGATTTGATGCCTACACCCTTAATATTAAAGATAGCATTGATATTTTTTTGGATGACTACAAAAATAATTGCCCTGATGTAGTTTTTAATCTTGTTGAGCTTTTCAACAATAAATCGCATCTGGAAATGAGTTTTGCGGGATTTTTAGAACTTTTAGGTGTAACTTTTACCGGAGCTTCATCAACAACTTTGGGAATTTGCCAGCGAAAACCATTGGCAAAAGGAATGTTTTTATCGCTTGGTGTTAGCACGCCAAAATTCAAAAGAATAGCTTCTTTAAAAGAACTGGATGAAATTGATCTTAAATTTCCGATAATCGTAAAACCTTCGATGGAAGATGCAAGCATCGGAATTGAGAATGATTCGGTTGTAACTGATTTTACTTCTTTGAAATCCCGCGTAAAATATATTTTCGACACTTTTAATCAGTTTGCCTTAATTGAAGAATTTATTGACGGACGCGAACTTAATGTTTCGGTTTTCGGAAATAAAAATCCGAGAGTTTTACCGATAAGCGAAATTGATTTCAGCAGAATGCCAAATAATTTACGAAAAATAGTAAGTTATCAGGCAAAATGGGATCCTTTTCATGTGGCGTATCATTCAACGGTTGCGGTTTGTCCTGCAGAATTGCCCGAAGGCGTAAAAGAAAAAGCCGAAGAATTGGCAATAAAAGCTTACAAAGCAGTTGGCGCGCGCGATTACGCACGAGTTGATATGCGACTTTCAAAAGATAATCAATTGTATGTTTTGGAAGTTAATCCAAATCCCGATCTTACACAAGATGCCGGATTTATGCGCTCTGCAAAAGCGGCGGGATATTCATTCAATAAAACTTTAAAAAGAATTGTTGAATTTGCTATTGCACGAATTCCGAAAGAAAAAATAAAAAATATTGAGATGAATTGAGTCAAAGCTTTCAGCGGTCAGCTTTTAGCTTTCAGCCGGAAAAAGAATTTTAAATTTATGAATAAATTCCTTTTTGAATTTGGAATTTATAAAATCAGGAATTCTTCCATTTTTTTCACGTTAAGTTTTTTTGATTTGTAATCTTTATTTTACAGTTCGTTTATTTTATAAATAATTTTTGAATTAATTTCTGATATAATTTTTAAGATAAAAAAATGCCTCAGAAATTTCTGAGGCATTTAATTTTTTATTCAAAATCTGACCGCTGAAAGCTGACTGCTATAAACTATCTCCAATCAGGCATTTGTGCATTATCCAAAACTTTTCTTCTGTTATTTCCGTTAACATTCATTATCCAAACTTCTTTCGCTTTTGAGTTATCATTTACTTGATTTTCAAAAACGATATTTGCTCCGGTTGAAGTAAATCTTGCGTTCAAATCATTTGTGCCATTAATTTTATTATTTGAAATATTTACTGAATCGGATTTTGTTAAATTCATAATTATAATATCAGCATCTAGCTGTCTGCCAGATTGAACTTCATTTCCGCTTTGATCATGTGAAAATATTATTTTATTTCCATCAGGCGAAAAGTGAGGAGATGAAATTGTTCCTTTGGAATTTCCCACAAACAAATTAAAATTTGCACCGTTTGAATCCACCAAATAAATTTCATTATCAAAAGGATTTGAACCGACTGTTAAAACTGCGATCTTATTTAATTCTGACCATGAAACATCTTTAAATTGTCTGCCTTGCGGAGCTGTTGCAATTAAAGTTAAATTTGTTCCATCAGAATTTATTCTGTAAAGTTTATCGTAGTTACAGTAAATTAAGTAGCTTCCATCAGGCGACCACGCAAATCCGGTTCCGTTATTGTAATTACTTATTACCGGAATTGTTGTGATTTTGCGAACGTTGTTTCCGTCACTGTTCATCACATAAATTTGCGGCTCGTTTGTTTCATCAGAAGTGAAAGCAATTTTACTTCTATCAGGCGAGTAAATTGGTTTCCAATCTCTTGCTGTTCTGTTTGTCAATCTGATAATTCTGCTTGCGGTTGAATCTGTCGCGTAAATTTCGAAATTTCCATCTCTGTTTGAAGCAAATAATAAAGATAGATGCGGCATTTTTTCGGTTGTAAAGCTCCAGACTTTACTATTCGTAAATTCGCCGGCAGTATCTTTTGCAACAACCTGCCAAAAATAAGTTGTGTTGTATTGTAATTTATCGTAAGTAAAAGTTGTATCTTTTATATTTTCCGCAATCAATTCTGAATTTGACATGTTTGATCTGTAAAGATAAATATCAAATTTCAAAGAATCGCCTTTATCCGGATCGCCAGCTTTCCATGATAATTTTACAGTAAGCGGCTGATTTTCAGAAGCATCATTTGGAGTCGGGTCACTCGGAGCAAAAGGAGCGGAATTAGTTGAAGTTTTCTTTTCTAAAAGAACCGTTGCCTGTGCAGTTGAATTTGCCGGAACATTTATACTTACGGCAGATTTTTGAAAATCCGTTTTGCTTACATTTACCGTATAAGTTCCGGTTGGCAAATTCGCAAAACTGAATTTTCCATCAACGCCTGTTACCACCGCATTTGATGCCGGAGAAGTTGTAACGCTTGCTCCCTGAACCGGCTGATTTGTTTCAGAACTTAAAACAGTTCCTGAAATTGAACCGAATTCTTCCGGCTCAATCGTATTTTCTTTACATGATGAAAAAATTATTAATGATAATATTAAAAAGCCGAAAGTTATTTTACCGTAACTTTTCAATTGCCACTCCGCCAAAGTTAAATGTTAAACCCTAAGATAAAATAATAAATTCTCAGGGCATTTTAAAATGCCCTGAGAAGATTAAAAAATCAGCGAAGAAAACTTCCGTTTTCAATTATGAGTTTTAAACCTTCGCCTCTTTGTTGAATTTGAATTTCGGGAGCATTCAAGCTGTTATCAACTTGTTTAACTAAATTTCCGTTGCCAAGCTGAAGAACACCATGAATCATATTATCTGCGTTCAGATTGACTTCAATATTATTATTGTTACCAAATTGAGCGTAACCGGTTGTGTTGTTATCTCCCTCAATTTCAATATCGATCGAGTTATTGTTTCCGTATTGAACGGCTGCGCTTGTGTTTCCGCTGCCTTCCTGCGAAATTGCAACTTCATTAAAAGCGCCGGATTGCCAGGCTTCAGCGTAATTCATCTGCTGCGATGAAAATGTTTGAACCTGATTTAACGAAGCGAAATTTAAATTTCCGTTTTGAGTTACAACAGCTTTATTATTAACGGGAGTATTTTGCTGATTGTATTCTTCAATATTTAGAAATCCCTGCCTCAAAAGTTCGTTTTCAGTTTCAACGGATTGGCAAAAACTGACCGATACAAATAAAATAATTGCTATTATTGTTTTCATAATAAATAAATTTAGAAAATTAAAATTAATGTTGCATAATCACTGCAGTATTACTATTACCAATAACTGATTGAATTGCATAATTTGAATTGCCGTTTTGCATTATGGTTGCATCATTATGGCTTCCATTAATATAAATACCTTCAGTAGCTGAATAGTAAGGATCAGCTCCGGCAATATTTCCGGTTCCTTTTTGTTCTAACACTACATCATTGTTATCACTTCCAGCTTCCAAATAAGCATTTCCTACATTTGCAGTACCTTTTTGAGCTATTTCTATTTCATTATTTTTACCATTTACCACTCTTGCAAATGCGTAGTTTTCATTACCTTTTTGAGTCATTGTAGTTATGTTGTTATCACCAGCTTGTTGTGAAAGTGCCCAGTTGTAATCTCCATCTTGTTCAATTTTAGCTCTATTGTAGCTATTAAATTGATCTATCTGAGCTTCATTTTCGTTACCTTTTTGCTCAATTGTACCTCTATTGTATACAGGGCTCCATCCGGGTACTTGGCTAACTAAAGCTTTATTCATATCACCAATTTGTTCAATATTTGCGGTATTGTGATCGCCAACAGAAGTTGCCATTGCGCTGTTTTTATAACCATTTTGCATTACATCAGCTTTATTAAAATCACCTTCCTGGTAAACCCCTGCTTTACCTATTTCTGTTCCCCAAGCATTGCCGATTGTATTTTCATCACCTTTTTGAAAAGTAGTAATTTCGTTATTATTTCCATATTGAATACCGGAAACAACATTTTTATCACCATTTTGAGTCATTGTTGCTTCATTTTTACCAACATTTCCTCTAACTCTTAAATATGCATTATTTCTATCACCATTTTGAAAAGTTTCAGCAGTATTGTCTGTTCCCATTTGCATTTCAAGACTTGAATTATTTCTATCACCAATCTGCTCTTGTTTAGTTACATTATGTTCTGTGAAGAAATAATTTCCGGTTGCAACAGAAGCATCATTATGATCACCTTTTTGGTATTGAGTAGATTTGTGCATATCATCTTCTAAGATAATTGTAGCCTTATTGTAATTACCATCTTGTTCAGTGACTGCTTTACTTCCTGTACCATTGATTGATTGTTTTGCACTGTTCTCAACCTGTGCAAAAGATAAGCTTGCAAACAAGCCCATAGCGAAAAGAAGAACAAATAATTTTTTCACGAGAGCCCTCTCTTTGATTATTAAAGATGTTTTTTAAAACGAACAAACTATAAATTGAAAATCTTAACAGTAAATTTGCCCTGACTTACTTTTAAGCAAAACTCCCGCAAGAAAACTTGCGGGAGTTAAAGAAGAATAATATTAGTTTTGATTTACATTAATAACATTTCCATTACCAGTAACAGTATTTAATGAGCTATTACCATTTGATGATTGATTGATATAAACTTCGTTTGAACTTCCGGTAATGTTAACACCGTCAGAACCATACCAAAGTGTTCCAACTTTATTTCCTGATCCGGTTTGAATTATATCAATATCATTATCATCACCGGCAACTACACCGTTGGTTAAATTATTATTACCGTTTTGGGTAATGTCTAAAGTATTATTATCTGAAAAATTTGGCCAAACCGAACTAAATGACCAGCTGCCTCTGTTTGCATCACCGGTAGCCGACATGTTTACTTCATTTTCATCGCCTCTTATACCAACTCTAAATAAATTGTCGTTACCTGTTTGGCTACCAACAACATTATTATTTCCGTAGTAGTTTGCTTTTGCTTCTAGATAGTTATTATTACCTTCTTGATCGAAATCTACTGTATTATTAGAAGTTGCAGCCCAATATCCTAATTCTACAACAGCTTGATTTGCACTTCCTAATTGTTCAATATCAGTAATATTTCCGTTTCCTTTAGCATATGCTGTTGCTGTATTACCCGCTGTTCCATCGTCTTGTTTAACATATGTTCTATTAAGGTTACCAATTTGATCGATATCAGCAGAATTATCCTTTGAATCTTGATCTAATTTAACATAATTTTGATCACCTACTTGGTCAATGTAACCAAATTGATCTCTTGCATCCTGATAGATATTTGCTTCGTTATTATTTCCTTGTTGAAGAATATCTAAGTAATTATTTTTTCCTTGAATTGCAGCATTTCCGCCACGAGCAACTTTATTATCATTTCCAATTTGATCAACATAAGCTTCATTTGAACTACTACCTTGATCGAATTTAGAAATGTTATTGTTACCATCTTGGTTAAGGTCAAAGATATTATTTGAAGTTTGGGTTAGTACACTTGAATTTTCACTGCCAGTTTGGGTAATTTCAGCATCATTATTGCTACCATTTTGAGCTACTGTACTTACATTATTTTGTGCAAGTGTTAAACCTGCGAATAATAAAACGAATAAAAATGATAATTTTTTCATTTTTAATTTCTCCATGTTAAAGTTTTTTAAAATTGTTTCGATAATAAATTAAAGACACTTATGAACATGGCGAAGTGTGTAGATTCGAAAAGGCAAATAAGGATAAGAAAAGGTATTACTTTTAATTATATATAAAATTAAATTACCCCTTGGGTGGCGTTAGATGAAGTGTGCAGACATTTACTTGATTTTTTTCAAATAAATGATCTTCTCTACCGCTGCCTTTACTTTCTATTTAACCCGCCAGAAAAATTCTTTTAATTTTTCTTCCTAGCTTCCCTCCTTTTAAATAGATCCGTTAATAATTTTTTAATTCCGTTATTTATATTTCAGAAATAGTAATTTATTCCCGCTTTAATTTTCCAAAGGTAATCGTTGTACTTTCCGTTAGCTTTGTTATCAATTTTATCATTCAAAAAGTAGTTGTTGCCCAATAAAAGATTGAACCCGATGTTTTTATTAAATAAATATCTAATCCCGATTC
>CBDUBH010000009.1:0-59325 GCA_965365345.1 uncultured Melioribacteraceae bacterium | reverse complement strand
CAATCGAAACGCTGGATTAAATGAATCCCATTCTAAATTTTAAAATAAAAAAACATTTCCGCAAATATTTGCAACTGCAAAAATTTATTATAACAAAATTTAATTGCAAAAATTGTTTTTAATGAACCTTTTTTATGAAAAAAAAGTTATTTTAAATGTAAGTACATAATGCAATTTCAAATATCTGTTGATTATCTTTAAAATAAATATCTTTAAGACCGGCAAAGATTAAAATCCAATAATAAATTTTCATTACGAGTAAAAATCTTTTTATAAAAGATCAAATATTAACCGTATTGGTCAAGCTCACAGTAAATTCATAAATTTTTTTGCCTGTTTAAAATTTTATAAATATTTTAACATTATTTTATAATGATAAATATTTTATCTTTATAGCATATTAAATTGCGCTTCAATAATTCACAATGAGGAGCTGTATATGAAAAACAAATCCCCTTTTTCCAGAAGCTTGATGGCAACTCCCGAAATAATTACCGCAATTTTTGCTGCGGCAAGTATTTTGTGGATCTTAGTTACAGATCATCTTTTGGTAATGTTTGTTGAAGATATAAATTCTTTAACCTGGTATCAAACATTTAAGGGTTGGTTTTTCATATTATTAGTTTCCGCTACACTTTATTTCCTTTTAAAGATCAGATTTCAAAAAATAAATCAGGTATCAACTGAACTTTCCGAAAGCCGTTCTGATTATAAACTTATTCTCGATCAGGCATCTGATGCAATTTTTATTTCCGATGAGTACGGCAGATTTATTGACGCTAACAATCAAGCTTTAAATCTTTGCGGTTTTAATTTGGATGAACTGAAAAAACTGTCAATAAAAGATCTCATTTCAAAAGATGACCGCGAAAATGTTCCTGTAAGATTTCAGGATATTTACAGCGGAAAAACACTTCTTCAGGAAAGGCAGATAATTACAAAAGATGGCAATCCGGTTGATGTTGAAATGAGCATCAAAATTCTTAGCAACAGAAAAATTCAGGCAATAATTAGAGATATCAGCGCGCGAAAAATAATTGAAAAAAGATTGATGGAATCTGAAAAAAGATACCGGCTTTTATTTATGGATAATCCTCATCCGATGTGGGTTTACGATGTCAAAACTTTCCGGTTTTTAAAAGTTAATAATGCAGCTGTTGAAGCTTACGGCTATACTTATGATGAATTTTATTCAATGACTTTACACGAAATAAGACCCGGAACCGAGTGGGATGAATTGAGTAAAAATCTTCGTGATAATGATGCGCGTTATCAAAAAAGCGGACCGTGGAAGCACAAAAAAAAGAACGGCGAAATTATTCTTGTAGAAATAATTTCCAGCAGTACGTTCTATCAAAATAAAGAAGCGCGGATCGTTTTGATAAATGATATAACCAATAAAATAAAAGCCGAAGATGAATTAAAAAGCAGTGAAGAAAGATACCGCACACTCTTTGAAAAATCTCCCGTTTCAATTTGGGAAGAGGATTTTTCCAAACTTAAAGCTCACATTGATCTTTTGAAAAAAATAGGCGTCACGGATTTCAGAAAATATCTTGATGATCATCCCGAAGAAGTTGAAAAAAGCGTTTCGCTGATAAAAATTGTTAACGTTAACGAAATAACTTTGAAAATTTACGAGGCAAATTCAAAAGATGAAATTTTAAACGGATTTGATAAAGTTGTTGATAGAGAATCGCTTCATGTAATTAAAGAAACAATAATTGCAATTGCGGAAAATAAAAAAGAATTTGCCGTTGAAACATCAAACACAAAAATGAACGGCGAAAAGCTTAACATTTATTTGAAATGGGTTGCGCCGGAAGAACAAAATTTAACTTATAAAAAAGTGATCTTAACAATTATTGATATTTCAAAATTAAAAGAAGCGGAAGAATCATTAAAAGTTGCAAATGAAAATTTACTTTCCACCGTAAACGCTTCGGCACTTCCGATTTTTGTAATTGATGAAAATCATAAAGTAAAATTTATCTGGAACAAAGCCGCCACAGATCTTTTCGGGTGGAGTTCAGAAGAAATAACCGGTAAAGTTTTTCCATCTGTAAAATCAAATGAAACACAAAGCTTTAATTCTTATGTTCAAAAAGTATTAAATGGTAAAACAATTACCGGCGAGCAAATTTCGCTAATAAAAAAAAGCGGCGAAGAGTGTATCGTGAATTTATCATCGGCTCCGCTTAAAGATAAAAATGAAAAAATAATCGGCGCAATTATGATTGCTGCTGATATCACCGAAAAGATAAACGCTGCAAACGAAATTTCAAAATTGAATGAAGAAATTGAACAAAGAATTTATGCTAAAACCGGCGAACTTGAACAAGTAAATAAAGAACTTGAAGCATTTTCATATTCAGTTTCGCACGATCTAAAAGCGCCGCTGCGTGCAATCGAAGGCTTTTCAAAAATATTAAATGAAAATTACTCCGGTGAATTTAATCCCGAAGTAAATAAATTAGTTAATGCGATCCGCAAAAATTCGATGTATATGTGGGAAATGATAGATGATATGCTTTCGCTTTCACGATTGAATAAAACCGGATTAAATAAAGTTAATGTTGATATGAATCTTCTTATTGATATTGCGTTCAATGATCTTATGCAGTTTGAAGAGAAAAAAATGGGATTAAAAATTGGCGAACTTCCTGAAGCAAAAGCAGATCGCGGATTGATCTTGCAGGTTTGGATAAATTTAATTTCCAACGCAATTAAATTTACTTCCAAAACAGAAAATCCATTAATTGAAATCGGCGGCTATAAAGAAGAAGCTGAAAATATTTATTTTATAAAAGATAACGGAGTTGGTTTTGAGCAGAATTATGCAAGCAAACTTTTTTCGCCGTTTCAAAGATTGCATTCAGAAAAAGATTTTGAAGGAACCGGAATCGGTCTGGCAATTGTAAAAAGAATTATTATCCGCCACGGCGGAAAAGTTTATGCGGAAGCAAAACCCGGCGAAGGAGCAAAATTCAGTTTTACAATTCCGGTTGAGTAAGTAAAAGAATTTACGAAAGTAAGAATTAAAGTCAGCAATTTGTTAAGTTACATAAAACCGTAGAGACGTAGCATGCTACGTCTCTACAAAATTATTTTAATCTTTCCATTTTTTTCATCTTTGAATCTTTTCCCTTAATTTTACTTTATGAAAATAATAGTTGATGAAAATATTTCATTTGCCGCAGAAGCGTTTTCGCAATTCGGAGAAGTTGAACTTTTACACGGAAGGGAAATTACAAACGCAAATTTAAAAGATGCTGAAATTTTGATAACCCGCTCTATCACAAATGTTGATGAAGATCTTTTAAAGAATACAAAAGTAAAATTCGTTGGAACCGCTACGATCGGCACCGATCACGTTGATCTTAATTATCTTAAAAATCAAAATATAAAATTTGCTTCGGCAAAAGGCTGCAATGCCGATGCAGTGGCAGAATATGTTTTTACCGCTATCGCAAAAATTGCATCGCGAAAAAATTTTGATCTTCAAAATAAAAGCATTGGAATTGTTGGAATAGGAAATATCGGAAGCAGAATTTTGCGCATTGCAAATTCAATAGGGATGCAAACTTTGCCTAACGATCCGCCGAAGCAGAGAATTTCGAACGATCAAAAATTTGTTGATCTTGAAACCGCGCTAAAAGCCGATATCGTAACTTTTCACACACCGCTGAATTTAGAAGGAGTTGACAAAACTTTTCATCTTTTAAATGAAAAAAATTTAAATCTGCTTAAAGAAAATTCAATTTTGATAAATGCTTCGCGCGGCGCAGTGATTGACAATTTTGCTTTGGAAAAATTTTTGCGCGCGCGAAATGATGTAAGCATAATTCTGGATGTTTGGGAAAATGAACCTGATATAAATTCCGCACTTCTCGAAAAAGCAGATATTGCAACAGCGCACGTTGCCGGTTATTCTTTGGAAGGAAAAGTTAACGGCACTTTGATGATCTACAATTCACTTTGCGAATTTTTAAACGCGGAAAAAATCTGGAAGCCGCAATTTGAAAGTGTAAAAAATCCGATCATCAGAATTGAAAAAAAAGAATATCTTACAAAAATTTTAGATGAAATATTTTCGCAAATCTACGATATAAACCGCGATAATGTAATATTGAAAAAATCCTTACAAATGAATCCGGATGAAAAGAAAAAATATTTTGATACTTTAAGAAAGCACTATCTTTTAAGAAGGGAATTTAATAATTTCACTGTGGAATTAAATTTTAACGATGAAAATTTAGTAAATATCTTAAAAGAATTCAGATTTAAGGTAACGCAAACTTGATCCGAAAATTATAATTTATTTTAAGTCGTGTGGTTTTTTTCGAAATTATTTCAAACTAATTTCTTCATCAAAAGTTTTTCTAAAAATAAAACTTCAGAAATCACTCCGAAAAATCTCCGCCATATTCAGCGGCAAAAAAAATTTATGAAATATCAGATAAAATTTTAATTTAAAAATAAGAGCATTTTAGAAATTCAAAATTAAAAAGCGAGCAGATTTTGAGCACCGCAAAATATTTATTTTTAATTGCAACGCTTTTGCTGTTTTTCGAATTCGTTTTTTATTTTCCGGTTTTGCCCGGAAAAATTGCGGCGCATTTTAATTTTGAAGGTTTTGCCGATGCCTGGTATGATAAACCGAATTATTATCTTTTCTTTTTGCTCGTTTATGTTTTAACCGCCGGCAGTTTAGCTGTTATTGCTTATTCAATTCCTTTTTTACCGAATAGTTTGATAAATATTCCGAACAGAGATGTACTTTTAAATAATGATAACCGGAAAAAGACATTAAAAATTATTTCTGATCATATTTTTCACATCGGAACCGTTACGATATTTTTATTGATTGCAACAAATTATTTCATTTTTCAATTGAATGTTAAAGGAGAAAATTTTTTGCCGCGTTCAATTTTCATTTTACTTTTTGCTTATCTTCTTTTCGTTGCCGTAATTTTCATACATCTTTTCAAAAAATTGAGATCTCCGGATTTTACACATTCCGGTAAAAATTTTGCTGTTCACAGATAAATTTTTTGCTATAATCAAAAATCGGTTTTATTTTTAAAATTGAATTAATTTATTGAACTTTGAAAAAGTTCAAGCGGTTTAAAAGTTAAATGAAACCAAATGATAAAAATGAGCAAGATATAAACGGAGGAAAAATGCCAAACGCTCAGTTAAAAGTGCAGGATGTTGATCTTACTCCAAATCCGCAAGCATTGAAATTTATTTTAAGCGAAAAATTGTTGTTGAAAGAAGCACGTCAATATAAAAATAAAAACGAAGCAGCAAACGATCCTTTTGCAAAAGGAATTTTTGAGATCGAAGGAGTTGAATCTGTTTTTTATATGGATAAATTTGTAACAATCGAAAAAAATCCGAATGTTGATTGGGGCAGAATTCAAAGACCATTTGTAAATTTTGTTGCTGCTTTCGATAAAAATTCAATTCCCGAAGAAAAAGAAGCAGAAGGAATGACTTCCGAACAGGAAAATGAAATGCTTCAAAAGATAAATGAATTCCTTGATAAACGTGTTAGACCTGCTTTGGCGGGCGATGGCGGCGGATTGGAAGTTTTGGGTCTTGAAGGTTACACACTTTCAATAAGATATCAAGGTGCATGCGGAACTTGCCCGAGTGCAATTCACGGTACTTTGGTTGCAATTGAAAATTTATTGAAACGCGAGATAAATCCTTCTTTGGAAGTTGTTGCCGGCTAAAATAAATTTAATTGAATTGTAAATCTATTGCCCGTTGAATTTCAGAGTGGCGGAAATGACGCGCAAAATTTAAAATTAAAAATCCCTTCCGGAAAATAAGGAAGGGATTTTTTTAATTTTGGGGTATTTTTACACAATGAACGAAAAACTAATTGAATTTTACTTCATGAATTTTTCTTTTTAACGGTTTAAATTCCTTTTCCTTATTTATAGGAATAAGTTGATCAAACCAGTAAGCTTTATCATCACGATGAAAAACTAAAACTTTACCGTAATTTTTTCTGTCATAAGCTCTGTGGTAGCGCATGTAAATGAAATTTTCATCAACGCCTATCACTTCAATTTTTCCGGTTGAATGACTCATTGCAAAACGGACTCTTTTTGCCAAGCCCGAAACATTTTTTAAGGCATCTTCAAAATGTTTGTAGCCCTCAACAATCGGAACTTCGTAAGGTTCGTTTCCTGCTGTTGGTCTTCCCTGAAAAATGTAATATTGCGGAACGCCGATAAATGAAAGTTTTCTGAAAAGGTCGGTTAAAACTTGTCCGTTATCATTTACGCCTTTTATCATTGGGCATTGATTAACACAAATTGCTCCGGCATCCATTAATTTGTGTAAAGCTTCAACTGCCGATTCGGTCAATTCGCGCGGATGATCAAAATGGTTCATTATATAAATTCGTTTTTGTGCCGTACTGTATTTGGAAATTGTTTCCAAAAGTGCCGGATCATCCAAAATGCGCCATGGATTAAACGCAACCATTTTTGAACCGATTCTTATAATATTTACGTGCGGAATTTCGCGAAGTTTTGAAAGAATTTCGGCAATCTTTTTTGTACTCATTATTAAAGGATCGCCGCCGGTTAAAAGCACATTTGTAATTTCGGGATGGTTCGCTATATAATTTATACCATCGGTCACATTTAATGAAGCTTCATCATTATCATTCATGAACAATCTTTTTCTGAAGCAATATCTGCAGTACGCACCGCAAACTTCGTTTACTAAAAGCAAAGCAGTGTCTTTGTACTTGTGCTGGCAGCCTTTTGCAACCGTATAAGATTTTTCATTGCTCGCATCTAAGCTACCCCATTCGTTTAGCTCATCCTCACGCGGAATTATGATCTGTTTGATCGGGTCATTCGGATCTTCCCAGTTTATCAATCCGAGATAGTAGTCATTTGCCCTGAACACGTATTTTTGCGAAACTTTATCAATTATTTCTTTTGATCTTGCATCAATGTTATTGATTTTCGCGGAGTCAGTTATGTATGACACTTTCATATTTATCACCTCCGTGGAAATTATTTTAAAGAACATTTTTCTGCGCCCAAAGTATTCGATCGCACGCCAAAGATAAAAAAATATAGCAGAATTGCAAGTTTCTTATAAATAATATATGAATATCCTGATAAAAAACAATATTATTCGGATAAAACGCAGTTTTTACTTACTTAATGAAAGAAAAATTTTTCAGCTGTCTTTGAAATTTCACGAAAATTAAAGGAAAATTACTTTGGTAATTTTATTTCCGGATCATCAAAATAAGGGCGGTAAAGTACTATCATTCTTCCGATTACCTGCACAAGTTGAACATTTTCCATAATTTCGACCAACATTTTTCCGCTTGAAGATGAAGTTTGAGGAGCCGATTCCAAAATTTTGATCTTTAATAATTCTCTTGTGTTAAAAGCATTGTCAATTGATCTTTGAACTGCTTCGGTAATTCCTTCTTTTCCGATGTAAACCGCAGGACGAAGTGAATGAGCAAGGGATCTTAAATATGCACGCTGTTTTGAATTTATTTGAATCATCTAATCTTTATTGTTTTAAATTGAATTTCAAATTTACTTTATTTTGTTTCAATTTTGCAAAATAATTTTTTATGCACTTTTGATTTAATTTTTGTAATTCGTTATTCCGACTTTTCTTGCGCGTCATTCCGGCAAAGTCCGTAATCTTTTCTGAATTTAAATATAAAAATTATTTAAAAACGTAGAGACGAGATATATCTCGTCTCTACAAAATATAATTTCTACATAAAAAATGAATTCAATTTTACAATTTCAAACGGAAGGATTCCGGATTTTGCCGGAATGACTTTTAAGTTTTGTCATCGCGAGACACGAAGTGGCGTGGCGATCTCTGTCTATTAAAATTTAGAGATTTCTTTGTTTTATTTCGTTAACAATGATAGAAAACAAAAGATTTCTCTCTTCGATCGAAATGACAGAACTATTATTTATCATTTCCATGGAATTTGCGACTAAGAAATCTGTCAATTTTTTCATCTTTGAATCTTTTCATCTTTAAGTTTCTGACTTTGCAGCGCTTCGTAATATTTTCTGATCAATTCTTCATAATCTTTTGCGTAACCTTCCTGAACCGCTTTTTGCAATTCATCCAATAATCTGTCGCGTTTTTTTTCTTCCGATAAATTCAGATCTGCCGGAGATTGGCGCGCAATATTTTCGCCTGTGTTCGATTCACGGCGCTTTTCAAAATCCCTGTCGTTAATTGATCTTTGCGCATCAATCATTCTCGATAAAATTCTTTCCTGCTTTTGAATTAATTCATTATCAATTTGCTGCGATTGCAGATCCGAAACAACTTCACGCATTTCTTTAACAATATTTTCAAGATTTGCAGGGATTTTTTTCGATTCGCCTGCCATTTTACTTTCTTTATTCAATTCATCAAGAGATTTTCTTATCAATTCCTGCTGCTGTGCCAGTCTCTGCATTTCGGCCTGTTGCTGCGGCGATAAATTTCCCTGCTGCATTTGCTGGGTCATATTATTCAAATTCATCTGCTGTTGCGAAAGTTGCTGTAATTGCTGCATTAAAGACATCATTCCGCTGCCGCTTCCGCCGCCGTTCATCATATTTTCCATTGAAGTTTTAAGCTGCAAAGCCGCTTCGTTCAATCCCGCCATTGCCTGCGCTTGGCTTGAATAAGATTGCCCGCTGCTTCTATTTTGAAAATGACGCGTGCTTTGCTGCATTTCCCTTTGCGCTTTTCCGAGCGATTGCCCCATTTCAGGACTAATAGCAAAAGTTTTTTTCGCAAGTTCATTTAATTGATTTAAAATTTTATCCATATTGTTTTGCAAACTTTGCTGCTTTTGCGCGTTTTTACTGAAAGATTCTGAACTTTGATCCATTCTTTGAGTTTCGTTCCGTAATTGCTCCTGCTCTTTTGAAAGTGTTAAAAGATCACTTAAAACTTTTCGCATTTCGTTAAAAGTCTGCATCTGATTTTGCTGCTGCATCTGCTGCTGCATCTGATCCATCTGCTTTTGCATTTGCTCCATATTTTGCGAAAGTTTATTCTGATTTTGCGTTGCCTTTTGTTTTTCGCCCTGCATTATTTGCTGTTCGGTTTGGCGAGAAGTTTCTTCATTTTTCTGCTGTTCAAATTCTTCCACAGATTTTTCCATTTGATCGTTCGGCAGATCTTTGAACTCGCTCATTTTATCTTTTAACTGTTCAAGAGATTTTTCCAAATTTTTAATTTCATCACTTTTTTCATTTTGCTTTTCAGCCAGATTTTCTTTTTGATCTTGATTTTTCAGATCACTTTTATTCGTCTCATTTTTCAGTTCGTTCAATTCTTTCGAAAGATCTTCAGTGCGTTTTGTAACTTCATCAAATTTTTGTTCAATTGCGGCGCGCTTAAGCAAATTCAAAGTGCGTTCAATACTTTTTTTGAACTGCTCTTCATTGAATTTAAATTCTTCGGTTGCTTTTTGAACCTGATTTCTATTCATATTTTCAAGCGATTGCTTTAATTTTTCCATCGCTTTACGCATATCTTCACTGCTTAATTCTTTAAAAAGATCCTGCAATTCCTGATATTTTTCCATCGTTTCTTTTGAAAGCAGATCATTTTTCTGCATTTCATTTTGCATTTCGGAAAGATCTTTTTGCGCCTCTTCGGTTTTGTTTAAAATATCTTCATATTTTTGAATCGCTTTTTCTACTTTTTCCTTTTCCTGCCAGGTAATATCTTTCGTGTTCTTTTTCAGATCCTGCGAAATTTTTTCAAGATCGCGCCGTAATTCTTCGGCATCTTTTAAAGTTTCGGAAAGTTTATTTTCAGAATCCCGCTGCATTTTATCTGCTTCGGCAAAAATATCATTTAATGAAGGAATTTTTATTGTAACGGTTTTTGATTTTGCTGATTTCGGTCCGCTTATAAAATCGTTATCAAAAATTTCCAGATAACTTGTAACAAATTCGGTTTCTTTAATTTGCAGCGAGATCAAATTCCAAACGTAATCAATACTTTCTTCTTTTAATTTTTTTGAAACTGAAATATTGATTGATCTTTCCTCTGAAATTTCGCCTGATTTTTCTTCGTGAATTTGATATTTCAAAAGAAGTTTACTGAACCCGAAATCATCGCTTATTTTAGCCAAATACTGAACGCGGTTATCAAGCCCGAGCGAAACTGATTCCTGCGGTTCAAAAAGTTCTATCGCGGGATCTTCATCATTTAAAACTTTTATTGAATATTGAACGGGATTTTCATTTAAATTATTTTCCTTATCGGTTAAAATAATTTCGTAATCAATTTCTTTTAAAATTTGAAATTCGCCGCCGGCAAATCTTCCATTAATTTTAAGCGGAAATTCAGTTGAATCAGAAAAAAGTAATTTTGCGTTTTGCAATTCTTTTGTTGCCGAAATTTTGAAATCGGCTTTGCTTCCTCTCAGCGCTGTAAAATTTCCGTTGTTCTGCAAAATAATTTGCGAAAGTCCTGAATATGAAGGCTGATTTACAACAACATCCAAAGTTCTGATGATAGGTTTATCAATAACTTCAATTTTGTAATTTTCGCTTTGAATGTTTTCGGCAACTGCAAAATATTCAAACGAACTTCGTGTTGCGGGAATTGTAAAATTGTAAACTCCGAGCGAATCCTTTAATAGATCTTTGAATTCAAAATCCGTTTGTTCAATATTTTTAACAGCAATTCTTACTGAATTCGGTTCTTTGCCAAAAACTTTTATTTTGAAATTTATATTTTCGCCTTTTGTAACTTTTGAATTTCCCGGGAAAATTTCGAATGTGAATTTTGCGGACGGAATAAATTCCTTATCAAAATTTACGATTCGCATTGCCGCGGAATTTAAAGAAGGAATGAAAAATATCAGAAGAAAAACCGCGAGAAAAGTTACAGCGGTATATTTAAAAAGATTTTTTGCGCGATGAAAATTTACGGCATCCGAAAAATCGATCGGCTCGGTTTTTTGATAAACTCTTTGAAATGCCGCATCGGTTAAATTTTGCGAATAATCATTTGCGCCGCTTACAGAAACAAGTTGAAACGCGTTTAAAAGATCATCTTTAATTGCGGGAAAATAATTCCCGATTCTTTTTGCGGTTGAAAAATAATCGTTCTGTTTATGAAAATATTTTATTGATCTGAAATACGGAATTGCAAAAAAATAAATTATTGCGCCTAATGAGATCAATATCAAAAAGAAAAAGAAAAAAGTTCTTACGCCTGAAGAAAAATTTGCGAACGATTCCAGCAAAACGAAAAAAAGAGTAAGCAGAAAAATTGTAATGGCGGAAATTTGCAATCCCGCCAAACTTGCGCTTTTGTTTTCTTTTTTGATCAGTTTATCAAATTTATCTGTTAAATTTTTGTAATACGGAGTTTTGGTCATAAAATTAAAATTTTGTATAAATCTTAAACACAAATTTAAGTATAATTGTTTCGGTTTGTTAATTTAAAATCCGCATAAAAAAATTTCAAAATCAAAAAATCAACAAAAGCGAAAATCAAATTAAAGAAATCTTACCAATCCGCCCCAGCGGCTGTCAACTTTGAACTCATGACTTCCGAAAAAAGGAACCATGTGATAATGTGTTGTTAAAACATTTACGCCTTCGTTGGAAAGCCGGTTCACGAAATCTTCCAGCAGCATTGACCCCAATCCCAAACCGCGTAAAGTTGATTCAATCGTAATTCCTTCGAGCGTTGCAAGATTTACATCATTTATCTTATAACAAACTCCGCCGACAATTTTTTCATTTTGTTCATCATCGGTTACAACAAGAAATTGATCCTGCGCTGAAATATTTAAAGGATAATCTTCAATAATAAAAATTTTGTAAAGCGTTCCGACTTCCGCGGGCGAAAAAGTTTTTCTTACTGAAAATGATTTTCCTTTTCTATCCTGAATTTGAGTTTTTATTACAACATCTTTATTTTCATCATCGCCAACAGTAACAAGTTCAATGTGAAGCGGTTTGTTAACATCAGGAAAAACCATTCCTGCAAAAGTATTTCTGTCATCCTGATTTGTTAAACTTTCCTGAAATTCCGAAAGTTCGATAAATCTTGTTGCATGAATTCCAGGATTTTCAAAAAGAATTTTGATAAGTTTTTCGAGTTTTTCTTTTATGATTTCATCGGCATTTTTAAAATAAGTACGATTGTAAAAAATAAACCGCGCGTATTCGGGATATCTTCCCAAATGATAAAGTTTGTAAAGTTTTTTGAGGAATTGATTTTTCGCTTCGGCAGTTGCATTTGGATTTGCGTTTCGCCATTCACGGTATCTTTCAATTGCAATAATTATTTGAATACTTACATAAGGCACATTTTCAATTTTGTGAAGATAATTTTCAACTTCAATTTTTAAATTGAAAACTCCGGTCTTGTAATTTTCAGTTTTAAAATTTTCTTTAAGTTCACGAAGAAAATTTTTGGCGTCATCAATTCCAAGCGCTTCAACAATAGCATCAAAAATCCATTCGATCTTAATTATATCCCGTGTGCAGGGATAATTTGCAAGCGCCTGCATATAGAAATTTTTTACAAGCGGATTTATTGCAAGATACGGATGCGTAAAATTTTGCCATCCCGAAAGTGAAAGTATTCTGGGATTTTCTTTAAAATCCGGTTCAGGCACAATCACATTTTTAGGAGAAAGTGTTCCGGGTAAAATTCTTTTTCCGCTGTAAAGCCACGCTTTAAAAAATGCAGAGATTCCGCGTATGTAAAGCAGTTTCCATTTGTAATCTTCAATTTCATTTGATGATGTTTTTATGCAGCCGTATTCGCGGATCTTATCCCAAACATTGAGATCGGGAATGTAAGCCAATGCAACAGCGCCCAATTGCGAACGGAAATTTCCGAACTTTGGCAAAATCGGAGAGCCGTTCGGATAGCCGGAAATTTTGATCATCCAGTAAATTGTCTGCCTTACTTCCTTAACACTTAAATTTTCTTTTACCGAAAGCAGCAGATCAAAATGTTTATCGGTAACTGTATTTATGCTAATTCTGTAAAGGAAAGAACTTTGCGGTGAAATTAATTTCGAGATCCACATTCCGTTTTCGGGCACTGATTTCAAATTAAAATCTTCTTCGTTATAAACTAAAAATAATGCTTCTTTCAAAAAGTTTGAACAGCAAATTACTTTACTGATTTTTTCGATCTCATCATTTAACATATCATCGGGAATTACAATTCGTTTATCCCAATTTAATTTATCTTTTTCAAATTCGGTCAATTTAAAAGATGCTTCAAAAGAAACAGCAAGTTCATCGAATACTTTTTGCGCATATTCCGAAAGTGCCGGCTCGTTTTCGTGAAGTATCCAGCTAACTAATTCTTCACGAACGGAATTGTAAAATCTTCGCTGATGTTTTGCAAAAGTTACAAGCAGATCAAAAATCTTTTTGAATTGAGTAATTGTATTTTCAGATGCCGGCCATTGCATTGTGCTTCTGTATGCTTCCAATCTTTGCCGCAACGCATCGATTCTTCCTTGTTCAATTGCGCGTTTTGAAATTTCTTCAATGCTTTTTTTATCAAGAAAAGGAAGTCCCGAATTTATGAACGCCGGCAAATATTTACTGTAATCCAAACGCGGTTCATCCAAAAGTAAAATTCTGTAAGCCGTGCTGCGTATTTCAAAATCGCGGTGATTTGCAAGCACTTCCAATCTTCGTTTTAAAAGAAAAGCGATTTTGTGATTTTCAGTATGAATTGATTTTTCAAATTTATTTAAGGCATCGAGCGATTCGGCTACATTTCCGTAAATTGCTTTTAAAACAAGTGAATTAAGTTCATGTAATTTCGGATTTTCAATCTTTATGGAAGACGCATCAATATTGATGTTTCTGAACTTTTTATTCAAAATTATCTGTGATGAAATTCCATCGTAAGGAATATCCCATCCGTTTTTGCAAACAGCAAAATTTATTAAACTTGTATTTCCCACCCAAAGAACGGGCTGGCGTACAAAAACTCCGAGATCAATTTTTTCTAATTTTACAAAATATTCAAAATTACCGATTTGAATTTTGTTAATATCTGCACAGCGTTTTATAGGTAGAAATGAATTTGTAAGAATATTTTTCAAACCGTTTTCTTCGGCAATTATATCATGCCCGGTTGCTGCAAGATCCCTGAAGATCCAGCGTGGGACAAAAATTCTCATACCATCAATTTTGTATTCCACGCTTGAATATCTGTACATTTTTTCAATTTCAGCAGAAAAATTTTGTGCAATAACTTTTCTTTTATAAGTTCCTTTGGAAGTCAGTTCCCCTTTTGATTCCAGAAAATCTCTTTCAAGAATTGTAAAATCAACAACTCTTTCGTAAGGTGCGAGTTCTTTGTTTGCAGAAGCAACTATGGAACGGTAATAATCATCAAGTTTTTCATCGGAAATATTTAATGTTTTATAAGCTTCATCAGGAACAATTAATAAAGTGTTGTAAGCCAAACCATCGCCGACCAAAAAAGTTTTTTTGAAACCGGGAACGCCTTCAAATAATTTCTCAACGCGAACCGGCGCAACGGTTTGTCCGCGGTTGTTTTTGTAAATATCTTTTACGCGATCAATAATAAAATAATGCCCGTGCTTATCAATTTTAAAAAGATCTCCCGTTTTGATCCATCCGTTATCACTGCTTTCTTCATCCAAATATTTAGCAACATAATGACCCGAAATTTCAAGTTCGCCAAGATCATTCAATCTTGTGTAAACTCCGGGCAGCGGAATTCCAACTGAATTTTTAATATAATTTCCCGGCGGTGTCATTGTAATTCCGCCTGTTGCTTCAGTCATTCCGAAGCCGCTGCAAAGCTCAACTTTATGATGATGAAAAAATTCAAAAACTTTTGGATCCAAATATCCCGCCGCTGAAAGTCCCCAATGCAGGCGGTTTCCTACAATTTTATGAAAAAGTTCTTTATCAAAATATTTACCTGAATTTTTTTCAAAATGTTCACGGATCTGCTGCCAACGCAAAGGAATACTAATAAGTCCTGTCGGGTTTAATTTTTGCATAAGTGAAATTAAAGTTTCCACGGAAGGATTTCCGGCAAAAGTATAAGTCCCGCCCCAAAATATCATTCCCATCAATTCCAAATATCTGCCGAAAGTGTGATACAAAGGAAGATATGAAAGTAGAAGTTCGTTATTGCCGACGTTTGGAAGTGCAGCGGCGCGTGCAAATCTTTTAGAGATTAAATTATAAATTGTAAATACGACACCTTTTGGCATACCAGTGCTTCCGCTTGTAAACATAATAGTCGCAGTATCTTTAAGCGAAATTCTCTTTCGTTTTGATAAAATTTCATCGGCTTCAGCGGAATCAATTTGCGCAAGAAGTTTTTCAAAAATAAAAGTATTTTTATCTTCTTCAATTTCATTGTAACCGGTGTAAATAATTTTGAAATTCAGATTGAATTTCTCGCGCAATGATTGAAGGATTTTCAAACGCTGTTCGGAATCAGTAACGGCAATATTAATATTTATCTTTTGAAAAAGTTCATTCAAAATTTCAGCGGTGAAATGCACATTGAAAGGAGAAACAAAAATATCGTAGCTTAAACATGCAAGATCGCAACTTGCGCCTTCCAAAGTATTTTCGGAAAAAATTGCCACGCGCGGATTGAAATCGGAAATTTTCAAAAATGCCGAAGCGATCTGCTTCAATCTTCTTTCTATCCATTTATAATTGAAATCATTGATCTGGTTTCCTTCAGGTACTTTAAAAAGAATTCTGTTCGGATGTTCTTCCGAACGCTGTTTTATCAATGTTTCCAAATTAAAATTAGAAATATCAATTGCGCGAAATGCAGTTTCTGCCCATCTGTAGCGGCTTTCGTTAGAGTTTAAACTTTGAAGAAAATTTTGCTTGCGCGATATATTCAAATATTTATACCAAATATCATTTTCAATTTTTATGTTAGAATTTTGAATTTCTCCGGTTAAATCCAAGATCAAATTGCTTAATTCAAAATTTATTTCGTTAGAATTTAACGATGCAAATTCGTTTATCAGTTCTTTAAAATCTTTTTCTTTAATATTCATTTTGGTAAAATTATTTATGAAAATATGTTAAAGTTTAATTAAAATAATTAAATTACCAATTAAAATAAAAGTCAATCTAATTCAACATAAATTACGATTTGAAACAAAGACTATCATTCATAGATTTGGTTCGCGGCTGTTCAATTTTACTTATGCTTGAAGCGCACGTTTTTAATGCGCTTTTAAGTCCTGAATCAAAAGCAACAGCATTTTTTTCAACAATGAATTTCATTAATGGAGTAGTTGCGCCTGCATTTTTATTCATTTCGGGATTTGCTTTTGTATTTTCAAGCAACAGAAAATTAGATGAGTTCAGAAAATTTAAATATCAATTTTGGCGGCAACTCGGCAGGATCTTTTTAATTTTGCTAACCGGATATTTAATTCATTTACCGTACCGCAAATTTTCTTTAATACGCGATTATTCATCTTTAGAGCAATTAAAATTATTTTACAGTGTTGATATTCTTCAATGTATCGCTTTCGGAATTTTCAGTCTTTTTGTTTTAAGATTATTGTTTAAAGAAGATAAAAACTTCAGATCAATATTGATTTTATTGACTGTAATGATAAATATAACTTCTCCGTGGATATGGAAAAGTGAATTTTTAAATTCACTTCCCTTGCCCATTGCAAATTATTTTGTTCCTCACAACGGTTCAATATTTCCTTTATTTCCTTGGGTTTCGTTTATGTATGCAGGTGCAATTTTTTGCTCATATTATATAAAAGCAAAAAAAGAAAATGATGAAAAAAATATATTTAAAAAGTTTTCAATTACAGGAATTATTTTTGTAATAATTGGTTACATTGTTTTATTTTCCGGCGCTGAAATATTCAATGAATTAAGTATGATCCGACCGAATGCTTTTTTTGTGATTCTAAGATTAGGACTTGTAATTTTAGTTTTGGTTTTATTCAGGTTTTACGAGCACAAAAAAGGAAGCAGTGAATCATTCGTAACATTATTCGGACGCGAATCTTTTTTGATTTATTGGCTGCATCTTCAATTTATTTACAGAAATTTATTTGAAGGAGTAAGTTTAAATTCGCTTGTGGCTTCAAGATTTAATTTGATTGAAGGGATTTTAACTATTGTTGTTTTGTCGGTAATTATGTATTCGATTGCAAAAATTTGGCAATCATTAAAATTTCATAATCCAGAATTAGCAAGAAATTTACTTGTAGCAGGGCTATCAATTTTCGGAATTTACTTTTTCTTTTTTTGAAAAATACTTTAAAATAAAAATGCCGGATTCCAATTAAGAAATTTTCCGGCAATAAATTTTATTATAAATATTTTACTAAATATTATTTAAAGATTTAATTTTGATAAACTCAATACTTATTTCAATCTTTCCAAAGTTTCATCATATTCTTTTTCAAATCTTTCGAACAATTCGGCAACTGTGGGAACATCTTTAATCAAACTTGCACCTTGTCCTGCTTCCATCAGCCCTTGATTTTCATCACCTTCAAAAATTCCGGCGCGTTCGCGTTTACGCGCTAAAAGTTCGCGCAGTCTTATTTCATCGGCACCTGAAGATTCAGCATCGTGAATCAGCGAAGTAAATTCATTTTTCAAAGTGCGAACAAGCCCTATCTTTTTTAAGATCAAAGTTGTATCGTTTGCGGAAGATTCAACGACTTTTCTTTTATAATTTTCGTGTGAAGATGATTCCTGCGTAACTGCAAAGCGTGTTCCGATTTGAACACCCTCCGCACCCAATGCCAATGCTGCTAATATTCCTCTGCCATCTGCAATTCCGCCTGCGGCAATTACGGGAATTTTCAAATTATCAACAAGCTGTGGAATTAAAGAGAAAGTTGTAATTTCGTCAGCGCCGTTATGGCCGCCGGCTTCAACGCCTTCGCCTACAACAGCATCGCAGCCAACGCTTTCTGCTTTAAGCGCAAATTTTAAAGCAGGAACAACGTGAATAACTGTAATTCCGTTTTTCTTAAACTCATCAATAAATTTGCCGGGATGACCCGCAGAAGAAAAAACAATTTTTACGCCTTCTTCAATTGTAACTTTTACAAGTTCTGCAACATCTTCGCGAAGTAAGGTTATATTAACGCCGAAAGGATTTTTCGTAGCGGCTTTACATTTTTGAATATGCTCGCGCAAAAGTTCAGCCTTCATTGAGCCGGAGCCGATCAATCCTAATCCGCCTGAATTTGAAACTGCCGAAGCCAATCGCCAGCCGGAAGTCCAAACCATTCCTGCTTGCACAATAGGATATTTAATATTTAACAATTTTGTAATTCTGTTTTCGATATTCATAAAATTATTTTGAATGTTTGTAAAATTGAATTACTAAAATTACAAAATTCCGATAAGCATTTCTTTAAAATGATTTTTCTTATATAAAAATTCGAAAAGTTTTATTGACTTGTTTTTAATTTAGCATTTCAAATTTTCTGCAAATGATTTTGAAGTTTATAATTCAACAAAAAATTTTATCTTTTCAAAATCATTTAAATTCATCCAAATAAATCTCAAAAAATATTTAAAATGAATGAAGTCAATTTCGATCAGTAAAATTAGGCATTTGGAAAATATTAATTCCTTTAAAAGTATTTTTTATTGATTTATTTCATCGAAAAGTCAGATCAGAAAAATGCTTGTAAACTTAAAAATCATTTTCAAAATGTAATTAAAAATTTATCCGGTTATTAATTAGTTTAGCAATGCATAATTATTTATAGCAAAGATGAAATAAAAAAGTTGTATATTTACGCATTAAATTTATTCACAATGGAAAATTAATGAAAATAGTAAGGTTCGAAGAATTTGGTCTATCTAAAGAGATAGAAAAAGCAGTTTTTGATTTAGGTTTTGAAGAGGCGACTCCGATTCAATACGAAGCAATTCCCGTTATGTTAAAAGGAAAAGATTTGATTGGACAGGCACAAACCGGAACGGGAAAAACAGCAGCGTTTGCAATACCGGTAATTGAAATGATCGATACTTCAAATAAAAATTTGCAGGCAGTTATTTTATGCCCCACTCGTGAACTCGCAATTCAAGTTGCAGAAGAGGTAAATAAACTTTCTAAACACAAAAAGCATGTTACTTTTCTTCCGGTTTACGGCGGACAGCCGATTGACCGTCAATTAAAAGTTTTGAAAAAAGGTGTGCAAATTGTGATCGGAACTCCCGGAAGAGTTATTGATCATCTTGAACGCGGCACAATTAAAATGGATGAAGTTAAAACTGTTGTGCTTGATGAAGCAGATGAAATGCTTGATATGGGATTTGTTGAAGATATTGAACTTATTTTGCAGAACACTCCTAAATCAAGACAAACAGCAATGTTTTCAGCTACAATGTCACCTCAGATTTTGGAACTCACAAAAAAATATCAGAAAAAACCGGTTCATATAAAAGTTGTTCATAAAGAAATGACGGTTCCGAGCATCGAGCAAATTTATTTTGAAGTTAAGCAAAAGAATAAGTTGGAAGCGCTTTGCAGATTGCTTGATATTTACAACATAAAATTGGGATTGATCTTTTGTAACACAAAACGCGGCGTTGATGAATTAGTTGAGCATTTGCAGGCACGCGGATATTTGGCTGATGCTTTGCACGGTGATTTGCGCCAGGCGACGCGCGATAAAGTTATGAATAATTTCAGAAAAAGTAATATTGAAATTTTGGTTGCTACTGATGTTGCCGCACGCGGATTGGATGTTGATAGTGTTGAAGCGGTTTTTAATTATGATATGCCACAGGATGAAGAATATTACGTTCACAGAATCGGCAGAACCGGGAGAGCCGGAAAAACCGGAAAAGCTTTCACTTTTGTAACCGGCAGAGAAGTTAGAAAACTTCGCGATATTCAAAAATTTACGAAATCAAAAATTTCATTGGGACAAGTTCCAACGCTTTTAGATGTTGAAGAAAGAAGAACAACTCAATTTGTTGAAAAATTAAAAACAGTAATTGAAGAAGGCGAGCTTAAAAAATATATCAAAATTATTGAGCGCATTGCCGATGAAGATACAACTTCGGTTGAAATTGCCGCAGCTTTATTGAAAATGAGTCTTGCAACAACAGCTCCTGCTGCTCAAGATGAAATTAAGCCCGGAAATCTTGCAGGCAACGGTGAAATTGTAAGATTGTTTTTTAACGTGGGAAGAAAAGATAAAGTCGGTCCGGGAGATTTAGTAGGAGCGATAGCAGGCGAAACGGGATTACCGGGAAAAATCGTTGGTGAAATTTCGATCTTCGATAAATTCAGTTTTGTAAATGTTCCGCAAAAATATGCCGAAGAAGTTATTGATGTAATGCAAGGAAATCAGATAAAAGGCAAAAAAATTAATGTGGAAGTTGCAAATCAGAAAGATTGAAATCCGGTAAAATGAAATTCCTGATCCAAATTATTTTTGAAAAGAAAATCAATTTATAGGGGATTAAAACTTTACATGTGTTTTGAATAATTGAATCCGGGAGTTTAAAGAATTTCCGGATTTTTTGTTTTAAATATTGCGGGTTTATTTTGTGAGCAGGGTATTTAATTTAGAAAAATTTCAAGATCCTTTCTATAAGTTTTCCTTAATACACACTTGACAGTTGAATAAAAAATTTTGATTTTTGGCTGTGCAGCATTTCCGTAAATTAATCAACAAAATACTAAACTCAGCAAAAAGAGATCGGGGATGAATTTCAAAAACTTTTCAAAGATCTATCTTTTACTTTTCTTAGGGGTTTTTCTTTTTGGCTCATGCGAATACGCGCCTACCGAAGAATTTATAAATGACATTGAATTACAAAATCCCCCGCTTACTGTAATTAATCTAAATAATATTTCATCATCTTTCGAAATTTCCGGATACACAGAAATTCAATATGATCTTGAAATTGAAAATAGAAGATTATATGAGTTAAAAATTTATATTGATAAAGATTCTATAGCAACTATGTATAGTCCCAGTGGTTCATTTTTTATTCATTCCTCAAATTTTAAAGATGGAACGCACACCCTTAAGTTTCAAATTATAACGAGTACCGGAAATGGAAGTATTGCAGATAGATTTGGTGCCGAAGCGTATGGCTTTACCAAAACCTGGAATTTTACTATAAATAATTCTCCGCCTAAACCGGTAAAAATAGATACTGTTATGTTTTCTGATGGTGCCGTAAAAATAAAATGGCAAAAATATGAAAGAAGTGATTTTATAAGTTACCAAATTAGAAAAAGGCAATATTATCAAGATTATTATAGTCAAGATTATGGTATCGGCGAAATCAAAGACAACCAAATAACCGAATTTCTAGATACAACTTTTGTCGGTGGCGATTGTTATTATGAATTGGAAATTTACACCCAAAATGGAATGGTGGAAAGCGCAGAAAAATTTTATTCCGATTCATATCCGAAATTTTACCCAATTGAAAATGGAAATTCATCCACGATAGAATTAAAATGGTCAAAATGTAAATACGATAAAAGTTTTTACGAATATGTAATTAGCAGAATGAATAGTTCCGGTGTTTATAAGGATTTTACTATTTCCAACATCAATGACACAACTTTTACAGATTCTGATATAGAATTTTCTGAAAGTTATACATATTCGGTAAAAACTAAAAGCAAGCCCATGAATGCTGCTGCTGATCCTTTTCCTTTTGAAACTGTTGATCAAACCGGTTTTATCAATTGCGGAAATAAATTAAATAGTAATCTTCAAGCTTCTACTCTTAATTATAGCACATTTTACAATAGTTTTTATTACACCGATGAAGTGATGAATTTTCGCCGATCGAACGGAAATTCTTTAAATCACGAAGCACTTTCATCAGCATATTACATTCAATCATTTGACCTATCTCCTGATGGAAAGTTATTGTATGTTTGCGATGAAAATAGATTGTTAAAGATTGATCCGATGAATTTAACTGTTCAAAAAGAATTTCCCATTAAAAATGTTTTTGGTGATTCAACTTCGGTTGGTGAATTTTATATAACCGATGACAACAAAGTTTTCTGTCAGGTTTTTAAAAATGGTCAAAATTTTTCTAATCCGGAAAGAGCTATTCTATTTGATTTTGAGAGTGAAACAATTCTCGCTGAATTGAAATACGGAAACTATGGCTCATTAGAAATTGATCTGTCATCTGATGGCAAATATGTGCTGTTTGATAATAAAATATATTCAGTAAATAGTTATGGTTTTTCTAAGATTGGAAATCTTTCAGTTTCTTATAATAAATTTATACACGGAACTCATAATGTTGTTGAAGTAATGAATAATTCAATAACGATCAAAAAATTAGAAGATTTAAGTGTTGTTGCCCAATTTACAACAAACAGAAATTTGTACATAATAAATATTGATCCGGTTACTAAAAATCTGTGCGTGATTGGTGATTATGAATATATTCAGATTTATGATTTGCAAAACGGAAATTTGATCAGTGAAATTAAAACCTCAGATCCGGGTTATTTTTTCAAATATATGAATGGAATTCTGTTTTCAATGGATGGTTATTATTTAAAAATTCAATAAAACTATAGCAAAACTTTTATGCAAAAATTATCATTAATAATATTATTTTTATTGACGTTTTCTCCAATTTTTTCTCAAGAAGGAATAAAAATAAAATACAACTTCGGTTTCGGTTCTTACTCAATGAGTGATGTTAAATCAGTACAAGAGCAAATTTTTTACGGTTTTAGATCAGAAGGAATTGGAGTGAGAATTACGGAAGAATTTCCTTCTTACTTTAATCATCAAGTAAGTTTGGAAAAACGAATAAGTTCTAAAATAGCGCTTGGAAGTTTTATTTCTTATCAATCCACCGGAGGAAGAATTCACTTAAAAGATTATTCAGGTGAAATAACTTCTGATCAAATCGTATCAAATTTAGCAATTGGTGCAATACTGGATATTTATCTGCGCGAATATAAATATTTCAATTTAATTTTATCAATTCAGCCTTCTCTTCAAATGAGCACCTTAAAATTGGATGAAAAAATTACTGTGTATGATAATTCCTATCAAAATGAACTAAAGTTAAAATCGTTAGGATTCGGATTTGAACCTATGATAGGGCTTGAATATAAATTTAATAGATTAATATTCCGCGGAGATGCCGGTTTAGGTTTTAATTTCAGCGGAGCTTTTCATTTAGAAGGTGAACCTGATGCAAAATTAAAAATATATACAAATGAAATTCAGCCGGACTGGTTTGGCTACAGAGCCCGTTTTTCCATTGGAATATTAATTTAAAATAAATTTATTACGGATTGTAGTGGCTTCTAATAAATAAACTCTTTTATTGCATCTTCAAATTTTCAACTCAATTAATAATTCATTATAATATTATTTATAATATTCAGGGCGCAGGATTTATATATTTTACAAATATTTTTTAATATAAAGTATTTTGCGTCTTATTTGAAAAACTATAATAATTTAAGTAATTTTACACAATTTCCGGAGGGAGAAAAATGAGAGCAATAATTCCGGTTGCGGGATTTGGAAGCAGATTAAAACCGCATACTTACACAATTCCGAAAGTTTTACTTAACGTCGGCGGAAAGCCGATTATCGGACACATCGTTGATAAACTTTTGGAAGAAGGCATAAATAAATCTACTTTCATAATCGGGCATTTGGGCGAAATGATAAAAGATTATATCACTTCAAATTATCCTGAAATGCAAGCTGAATTTATTGTTCAAAAAGAAATGTTGGGATTAGGGCACGCGATTTATACCGCAATTCCCACTTTCGATGAAAAAGAAATTTTCATAATTTTAGGCGATACGGTTTTTGATGTTGATCTGAAAGAAGTTTTCAAAAATAAAAAATCTGCGCTTGGCGTAAAAACAGTTGAAGATCCGAGCAGATTCGGAGTTGCGATTACCGAAAACGGAAGAATTACAAAACTTGTTGAAAAACCTAAATCTCCTGTTTCAAAATTGGCTTTGGTTGGTTTGTATTATTTTGCCGATGCCGGAATTTTGAAAAAAGGTTTGAACGATCTTATTGAAAAAGATATCAGAACAAAAGGCGAACTTCAATTAACCGATGCAATGCAGTTAATGATTGAATCGGGTGTTGAACTTACTACTTTTCCCGTTGAAGGTTGGTATGATTGCGGAAAACCTGAAACTTTGCTTGATACGAATAAAGTAATATTAGATCGCCAAACTTCTAAAAAAGAAATAAAAAATGTTGTTATAAATCATCCTGTATTCATTGCAGAAAATGCTCATATTGAAAATTGCGTAATTGGTCCTTACACAACAATTTCAGAAAATTGTGTAATTAAAGATAGCGTAATTAAAAATTCGATAATTGGTGAAGGCGCAAAAGTTGAATGTTCGCTTTTGGAGCAATCAATTATCGGAAACTCGGCTTCGGTTAGCGGACATTTTCACAGATTGAATGCCGGTGATTCATCTGAAATTGATTTTGCTATTTAAATAATTTAATAAAAGGTTAACGTTATATGTCATATTTTTTCACATCAGAATCTGTTTCTGAAGGACATCCCGATAAAGTTGCAGATGCAATTTCTGACGGAGTGTTAGATGCCATTATTGAAAAAGATCCAACCGCAAGAGTTGCTTGTGAAACTTTTGTTACAACAGGATTGGTATTAGTCGGCGGAGAAATTACTACAAATACTTATGTTGATATTCAAGATATCGTTAGAAAAACCGTTCAAAAAATCGGTTACACAAGCGCTGAATATAAATTTGATTCAGAATCCTGCTCGGTTTTAAATGCGCTTCATTCACAATCGCCCGATATTGCAATGGGTGTTGATAAAGGCGGCGCGGGCGATCAGGGAATTATGTTCGGTTACGCTTGCGATCAAACAGAAGAATTAATGCCGATGCCGATTGTATTTGCGCATAAATTGGTTCAAAAACTTGCCGAAATCCGTAAAGCAAAAAATGGATTGATGCCTTATTTGCGTCCTGATTCAAAATCGCAAGTTACAATTGAATACGATGAAAATGGAACTCCATTGCGTGTTGATGCTGTTGTAATATCAACTCAGCATGATGCTGATGCAACACAAGAACAGATCAAAGAAGATGTGATAAAATATGTGATAAAAGAAGTTATTCCCGCAAAATTCTTGGATGAAAAAACAAAATATTATGTTAATCCAACCGGAAGATTTGAAATTGGCGGTCCTCATGGAGACAGCGGTTTAACAGGAAGAAAAATTATTGTTGATACTTACGGCGGCTGGGCTCCTCACGGAGGCGGTGCATTTTCAGGAAAAGATCCATCGAAAGTTGACAGATCAGCAACTTATGCAGCAAGACATATCGCAAAAAATGTTGTTGCCGCAAAATTAGCAAAAGAATGTTTGGTTCAGGTTTCATACGCAATCGGCGTTGCTGAACCGATCTCAATTTTTGTTGATACAAAAGGAACCGGCGTAATTTCAGATAAAGAAATTTCTGAAATGATCAAAAAAGAAGTGGATTTAACTCCGCGCGGAATTATTGAAAGATTACAATTAAGAAAACCGATTTATCAAAATACTTCATCATACGGACATTTTGGAAGAAACGAAGAAGGATTTACTTGGGAAAAATTAGATTTAGTTGATGTTTTTAAAAAATATGTGAAATAAGAGAGGATAACAAATGAGTCAATCAGTTGAGAATGAAGTTCTTAAATATAAAGTGAAAGATATTTCTTTAGCGCCATGGGGCAGAAAAGAAATTGAATTAGCCGAAGCCGAAATGCCCGGTTTGATGTCAATCAGAAAAGAATTTGGTGATGAAAAACCTTTAAAAGGCGCAAGAATTGCGGGCTGCTTGCATATGACAATTCAAACTGCGGTTTTAATTGAAACTTTAGTTGAATTAGGTGCAGAAGTTAGATGGTCATCTTGTAACATCTTTTCTACACAAGATCACGCCGCTGCCGCAATTGCCGCTGCCGGAGTTCCTGTTTTCGCTTGGAAAGGCGAGACTTTGGAAGAATACGATTGGTGTATTGAACAAACATTGTTCTTTGGCGATGATAAACAACCTTTGAATATGATTTTAGATGATGGCGGAGATCTTACAAATTTAGTTTTAGATAAATATCCTGAAATGGTTCAAGGAATAAGAGGAATTTCGGAAGAAACTACGACCGGCGTTCACAGATTATATGAGAGAGAAAAGAACGGAACGCTTCCGATGCCTGCAATTAATGTTAATGATTCAGTTACAAAATCAAAATTTGATAATAAATACGGCTGCCGCGAATCTTTGGTTGATGCAATCCGCAGAGCAACTGATCTGATGCTCGCAGGAAAAGTTGCTGTTGTTGCAGGATACGGAGATGTTGGTAAAGGTTCTGCGCAATCTTTAAGAAGTTCAGGAATGCGTGTAATTGTAACAGAAATTGATCCTATTTGCGCGCTTCAAGCTGCAATGGATGGTTACGAAGTTAAAAAAATGAAAGATGCAATTCCAAGAGCAAACATTGTAGTTACCGCAACAGGAAATGCAAATATAGTTTCAGCAGAACATTTCAAATTGATGAAAGATAAGACCGTAGTTTGTAATATCGGGCACTTCGATAATGAAATTGATATGGCTTGGTTAAACAAAAATTACGGAAACACAAAAGATACTATCAAACCGCAAGTTGATAAATACACAATTGACGGAAATGATATAATTGTTTTAGCAGAAGGAAGATTGGTAAATCTCGGCTGCGCAACAGGACATCCTTCATTTGTAATGTCAAATTCATTTTCAAACCAGACTTTGGCACAAATTGAACTTTGGAAAAACAGTGAAAAATACGAAAACAAAGTTTACACATTGCCGAAACAATTGGATGAAAAAGTTGCAAGATTGCATTTAGCACATATTGGAGTTGAACTTGATGAATTAACTCCTGAACAAGCTAAATATATCGGCGTTCCTGTTGAAGGTCCGTACAAAACCGATAATTACAGATATTAATTTTAGAATGTAAGAATTTTAGAATTATTTAAAGCCGTCATTCCGGCTCGTCCGGAATCTGACGGCTTTTTTATTTTAAAAGAATTATTAAAATAAATCATTATTAGGTTTTATTAATGTAGGAATTTTTGCAAATCAAAATTTCCAAATAAAAAGGGGAATTAAAGTGAGTTGGTGAATTTAATATGAAATCATAATTTTTCCTTTAACATGAATTATAAAATAAATCAAAACAAAAATTTAAAAACGCATCAGATATTAACAAGAAAAATTCAGAATTCAATTTGGTTGATTAAACTTAAACACAATCAATTTCAATATTCAAAAAAGATTTAAAATGAAATTCAAAATAATATTATCAACTTTAATTTTAATTTTCATTACCGGATGTGCTGAAAATAAAGATCAATCAGGAAATTTAAATTTTGATGCAGCGCACAATTCGCAAAATTCACTTGATTGGGCGGGCATTTATAAAGGAATTCTTCCATGTGCAGATTGCTCCGGAATTGAAACTGAAATTCGTTTAAACGGAAATTATTCTTTTATAATTAAGTCAAAATATTTGGGAAAAGATGAAAATGTTTTTACGGAAAGCGGAACTTTTCAATTTGATTCTTCAGGTTCAATTATAATTTTAGATAATGTAAAAAATCGCCCGGATAAATTTGCAGTCGGCGAAAATTCTTTAACTCAATTAGATTTAAATGGAAATAAAATTGAAGGTGCACTTTCGGAAAGATACATTTTGAAAAAAATTGAAGAAGTTAAAAACGGAAATTTCACTAAATGAAATTTGATAAAAAAGTTAAATAAAAATTATCGGCAAAAAAATATTCGATTTTATCTTTGTAAAAATTTCAGCTATTGTTTTACTTTGTAATTAGCGGTTTTGAAATATTTAAAACCTGCAATCCGGTTGTATCTATCCGCACGCTTTTTACTTCGCCCGGTTTTGCTTTTAGATCAAGCGGTTGATTATTAAGCGTAAGTTGAACCGCGCCGGCATTTCCCAAAGTCAATCTGAAATTATTTTTCGCTTTCAAAATTCTTTCAGAGTTAGGCTGAATATTCAAATCCTGAGTTTTTGCATTATCATCAAAAGTAATTCTAACCCAAGTAAGATCAGAAGATTTTATTGAAAGGGTTAAACTATCACCAAAATTTCCGGCGGTATTTAAAAGTGCCGCTGAATCAACTTGCGGCGCTGGTTCTTCAACTTCAAAACGTTCAACACTTTCTTCCGAGTAAGTTTGATCGGGCTGCTCTTTTATAATTTCTTCGCCTTTATCATTAAATAAAAGCATGTAAGCAATTGCAAGAATAACAAGTAAAAGAACTGCGGCTCCAATTAATATCAAAGTATTTTTAGGCAAACCTTTTGAAAATTCATCTTCATCAACCGGTGAATTCAATGAACTATCTGTAACAACAAATTCTTTTTTTGCGGGTCGCGGTTTTTCTTCCCTTTTAATTTCAAAACTTTCTTCTTCGGCTAATTTTCTATCGTTCAATTCTTTTCCGGCTCTTGCGGCTTCGTACTTTTGAATTGTTTCATCAGGATTTAAGCCAACTGCTGCAGCATAAGATTTTATGAATGCTTTTAGATAAACATCAGGTAAAACTTCAAAATTACCATCTTCAATTGCCTGTAAAAATTTCAGATCAATTCTTGTTTTTGTTGAAATTTGCTGCAATGTTATATCTTGTTTAATACGCTGTTCTTTTAGTTCATCTGCAAGTTTTTTAAACATTTCTTCATTACCTTAAAATTTTTCATATTATAAAATATTAAATTTAGTCACGAATTTCACAAATTTCACCGTTTTTATTTTGCCTTTATACTCTAATTTAATTTTGGGAATTATATTCAATTAAGCAAAGGTTTTTTTTCGATCGGAAAAATGAATGATCCAAAGATGAAATGAAAAATTAATTTCAATGTTCATGAAAAAAGCAGATTATTTTTTTATTTTGTAATTACAAAAAATCTGAAAAATCATTTTTCATTTTGATGTAAATTAATATTTCAAAACATTTCAAAAAATCCTATTAACAATGCAAACAGAAATTGAAAATCGAATAAAAGAATTACGCGATCAAATTAATGAACACAATTTTAATTATTACGTTCTTGCTTCGCCAAAAATAAGCGATTATGAATTTGATCTTTTGCTTAAAGAACTTGAACAACTTGAACAGGAATTTCCCGAACTTATTACTCCGGATTCTCCAACTCAAAAAGTGGGGAAAGATTTTACAAATAAATTCAATTCGATAACTCATCTTGTCCCGATGTTAAGTTTATCTAATACTTATAACGAAAAGGAATTATTTGATTTTGACCGCCGCGTAAAAGATGCGCTTCCGAAAAGTGAAAATGTTGAATATGTTGTTGAGTTAAAGATTGACGGCATTTCTATAAGTCTGCGTTATGAAAACGGAAAATTAAAAACTGCCGCAACGCGCGGGGATGGATTTTCAGGCGAAGATGTTACGCAAAATATCAAAACTATAAAATCCATTCCGCAGAAATTAAAAAATATTCCGGGCTACGAAGATAAGCTTGATGAAATTGAAATCCGCGGTGAAATTTTTATGAACATTGAAGATTTCAAAAAGATAAATGAAGAGCGCGAAACCGCAGGCGAAAAACTTTTTGCTAATCCGCGGAACTTTGTTGCAGGAACGATAAAACTTCTCGATCCGAAATTAGTTGCAAAGCGTCCGCTGAATATTTTCACATATTTCGTAATTTCAAAAAATGAAATTTCGCAATCGCATTTTGAAAATTTGGAATTACTGAAAAAATCCGGATTTCCGGTAAATGAAAAAAGCAGACTTTGCAAAAACATTAATGAAGTTTTGGAATATTGCAAAGAGCTGGAAGAAATTCGCGATTTGCTTCCTTATGAAATTGATGGAACTGTAATAAAAGTAAATTCACTTCTTCATCAAAAAATATTGGGAAGTATTGCAAAATCGCCGCGCTGGGCAGTTGCTTATAAATTCAAAGCGAAACAGGCAACAACAAAAATCAATGAAATAGTTTGGCAAGTAGGAAGAACGGGAATTCTAACTCCGGTTGCAAATCTTGAACCCGTGCTGCTTGCAGGCTCAACAATTTCGCGCGCAACTTTGCACAATCTTGATGAAATAAAAAGAAAAGATATTCGCGAAGGCGATAAAGTTACAATTGAAAAAGGCGGCGATGTAATTCCGAAAGTCGTGAATGTAATTTTTGCCGAGCGTCCCGAAAATTCAAAAGAAACCGAAGCGCCGGAAAATTGTCCGGTTTGCGGATCAAATTTATTTAAGCCCGAAAATGAAGTTGCGGTTTATTGCGAAAATCATTTATGTCCGGCGCAAATAAAAAACCGGATCCGCCATTTTTCTTCACGCGCTGCAATGGATATTGAAGGATTGGGCGAATCAATTGTAAATTTATTTGTCGATATGAACTTGCTTAAAACTTACGCCGATATTTACAAATTAAAAGAACATAAAAATGATCTTGTAAATATTGAAAGATTCGGAACAAAAAGCGTTGAAAATCTTTTGAACTCAATTGAAAAAAGCAAGCAGCAGCCATTTGCAAAAGTTTTGTATGCAATCGGGATTCGTTACGTTGGAACAGGCGCGGCAAAAAAACTTGCGGATCATTTTTGTTCAATTGAAAATTTAATTGCAGCAAACGAAGAACAAATTGAATCGGTTTATGAAATTGGTCCGAGTATAAGTAAAAGCGTAAAAAAATTTTTTGCAGATGAGCACAACATAAAAATAATTGAAGAATTAAAACAAGCGGGCGTAAATTTTGAAAGCGAAAAAATAGAAGTTCCGCAAGATTCCTCAATTTCAGGAAAAACATTTGTGTTAACCGGAACGCTTTCAAAATTCAGCCGTGATGAAGCATCCGATAAGATCTTGATGCTCGGCGGAAAAGTTACATCGAGCGTAAGCAAAAAAACCGATTTTGTAGTTGCGGGCGAAAGCGCCGGTTCAAAACTTACAAAAGCAGAACAACTCGGAGTTAAAATTTTAACCGAAGAAGATTTTTTGAAAATGATAAATGAGTGAAGGGGAAATTAAAAATTAAAAATTGCAAATGGAAGAATGGAAAAATCAGGATTTTTAATTTCAAATTGGAGATTTAGAAAACAATTAAACAACTTTATGCTTCTCTTTATTCAAATGAAAGTTTTTAAATCGCAAAGATTTCTCGCTCCGTTCGAAATGACATTTGAAAATTAATATTTCTAATCATTTAAATCTTTTCATATTTGAATCTTTATATCTTTTCATCTTTATAATCTTTCCAATCTTTCGAAATCTTTTATCAAAAATTTCATATCTTTGAACTTAGAATTGCAAATAAATATAATCCGGGAAAAATATTGTTCGATTCAATTATCAAAAAAATAAATTATACAATTGCGAAAAATTTTTATCTTAAAAATAAAGATTCCGGTGCGCTTTCATTTTCAAATTTAATTGAAAAAGCAAATGAAATTTTTATTGTAATGCCGGAATCGGATATTGATTTCAGCAGCGCTGTAAATTTTGCAGATGATCTTTTAAAAGAAAAAAAACAGATCACGTTTTTTATCCGCGATTTTAGAGTAAGCCAGATTCCCAATAAAAATAAAATTCATTATTTTGATTACGGAATTAATGACATTACAAAATTGAAATTGCCTTCAAAAAGATTGGTTGACTTACTGAAAGAAAAAAAATACGATGCTGTAATTGATCTTAATATTGAAGAAAATATTTTTGCGGGCGTAGTTTCAAATTTGGTGGATTCAAAATTCAGGATTGGATTTACAAAAATCAATTCCGATAAATTTTATAATCTTCAATTTTCAAATTTGGAAAATAATTCTGCACTTTCATATAAAAATTTATTAAATTCATTAAAGATGTTTTAAAAAAGTGAGTTTACAAAAATGAATTTTGAAACAAAAAAAACCGGTGAAATCACAATTTTCAAATTGAATGAAAAAAGACTGGATCATTCAATTTCGGGGGTGCTTAAAGGGGAATTTACAATTCTGCTTCATGCCGAAGAAATTAACAAATTTATTGTTGATCTAAGCGAAGTTGAAAGTTGCGACAGCTCCGGATTAAGCGCATTGCTGCTTGCTTACAGAATTCTTCACTCCAACGAAGGTGAAATTCGTTTGGTTGCGCCTACTAAAAACGTATCAAATCTCATTCGCATTTCTCAATTAGATAGAGTTCTTCCAATAAAAAATACTGTGGAAGAAGCCCAAAAAGAACTTGAAAGTCTTTAAGAATGTTAAATTTTATGATCAATTTATTTGATCGCAAATTAAAAGGAAATTGCCTGAAGGAGTAAATTCCCAACGGAAAATTTCCTTTTATTTTTAATAAATATTTTGAAAGATCAGGATTTTAATTCGATTCAGAAAAAGTTTAACTAAGCGGAAAAATTATGAATTTAATTCCCGTAAATTTTGAAGAAAAGTTCGGTAGATTTTCAGAACACTGGCAGCCTAAAGTAATTGCACAAATGAACGATTATCAATTCAAATTAGTGAAGATAAAAGGCGAATTTGTTTGGCATGATCATAAATTTACGGATGAAACTTTTATTGTAATTGATGGCGAAATGTCAATTGAATTTAAACACGGAAAAGTTGATTTGAAAAAAGGTGAAATGTTTGTTGTTCCGAAAGGAGTTGAGCATAAACCTTATGCGGAAAATGAATGCAAAATTTTGATAATTGAACCTTTTGGAGTGATAAATACCGGAGAAGCCGGTGGAAAATTTACAGCTGAAAATGATGTTTGGATCTGAAATTTCCAATTCGAATTAAAACGTAGAGATTTACATTATTTATGTGTAAATTTTAATTAACATTAAGAGATTTTACAAGCCTTAAATGATAGCAACCGAAAAAAAATATATTATAAGAAAAAGTTTGCGGATCAAAATTCTGATTCTTCTTGTTCTGCTTCTTACAATCGTTTTTATGTTTCCCAAAGGTGAATCGCTTGAATCTGAAGTAACTGTCGGTTCAATTTGGATTCAGGATGATCTTATAGCATCAACAAGTTTCCCGATTTATAAGAACGAAGAACTTTACAATCTTGAAAAGCAGCGCGCCGCAGATAGAGTTTATCCGATTTTTATAAAAAGAGATACGGTTGCCGAAAAAGTAATGGATTCAATTTCGGCATATAATAAATATCTTCTGGCGGAAATTGATAAAGATATTGCCGATACTCTGCAAAACAGAAATACAACATTTTTAAGCATGCCATCTTATAATGCTTTTAAGGAATTAAGAAAAAGATTGAAAAATCCTTCCGCTAAAAGCGCTCATAATTTTGAAGATATGTTTAAACTTATAACAAATGTTGTAAGAAATGTTTACAGAGTTGATGTTATTGACAGGTTTTACGGTGATATAAAACGCGACAGTATAGCAGTAAGGTTTGGAAAATTTGACAGAATAGAACCTAAAAGAAAATTTCAGGATCTTTACGTTGTAAATAATTTGGTAATTACTTTAGCAAATGATTTCAGTGATGATCCTCATATTAACAATGCTTTAAACGAATATCTGAATCATTTTTTAACTCCTACTTTGATCTATAGCGAGCCGGCAACTTTAGAAGAAAGAGAACTTGCGAAAAATAAAGTTTCTCCAAACATCGGAATCGTAAATGAAAATGAAAGAATTATTGCAAAGCACGATAGAATTGGTGAAGAAGCAAAATTAAAAATTGATTCATACAGAAAATCAAAAGCCGAACAAACCGATTTCTTTAACCGTTACACACAATTCGCCGGAAAGCTGCTTCACATCGGGCTTATCTTAACTTTGTTTATAATTTATTTGTATCTTTTCCGAAAGAAAATTTATGCTGATAATGTAAAAATTCTTCTCGTTGCCATCATAATTTTGTTTGTTGCATTCATAACTTTTATTATTCATAAAATGAATGTAAACGCGCCGGTTCATTTACTAATAATGGTTCCTGCAGCATCCATGATGTTTACAATTATGTTCGATTCTCGCGTAGGATTTTACGGTACAATTGTGGTTTCTCTGATAGTCGGCGGTTTACGCGGAAACGATTATTCATTTACCGCGATGAACATTTTCACAGGTGCTTTGGCTGCTTATACAGTGCGCGATATTAAAAACAGAACACAAATTTTCCGTTCATTCTTTTTTATTTTGCTCGGTTATTTTATCAGCATTTTAGCGTTTGGATTGGAAAGATTTGCAGAATTCAATACGATGGCTTATGAATTTGCTTTTGCCGCATCCAATGCATTGATAAGTCCGGTTTTTACATTCGGAATGATCATCTTTTTCGAACGCGCTTTTAAAGTTACAACAGATCTGACTTTGCTGGAACTTACTGATTTTAACAGACCGATTTTGCGGGATCTTGCGAAAAAAGCGCCCGGAACTTTTACGCATTCAATGACAATCGGCTCGCTTGTTGAACGCGCCGCAGAAGCAATTGGCGCAAATCCGCTTTTAGCGAGAGTCGGCGCGTATTACCACGATATCGGCAAAACTTTGAATCCGCATAATTTTGTTGAAAATCAAATGAGCAATGAAAATGCTCACGAGCAATTAAGTCCTTCGGAAAGTGCAAATTTAATTATAAGTCACGTTGAAAAAGGCATTGACCTTGCGCGGAAAGAAGGATTGCCGCAAGAAGTAATTGATTTTATTCCGATGCATCACGGAACTTTGGTTGTGGGATTTTTCTATGAAAAAGCGAAAGAACTTTACGGCGAGCAAAACGTAAATATAAATGATTTCAGATATGAAGGACCAAAGCCCAATACTAAAGAAACCGCGCTTGTTATGCTTGCAGATGCGTGCGAATCAACTGTAAGATCAATTGATGAACCCGATGCACAAAAAGTTGAAAATGTAATTACAAAATTGATAAAACACAGAGTTGATGACGGTCAATTAAACGATTCTCCTATAACTTTAAATGATCTTAAAATAATTAAGGAAACGTTTTTAAGCATACTTTTAGGTCATCATCATAAAAGAATTCGCTATCCGAAACAGGAAGAACTCGAAAACGCAAAAGAAGAAAAAACTGACGCGGGCAACGAAAAAAGTTAAGTATGGAAATTCTTCTTAAACAGTATTTGAGCATTCTCCGGCTTGAAAAAAATCTTTCGGAAAATACCGTAGTTTCGTATAAAAACGATATTACCAATCTTTTAAATTTTGCCGGTGAAAGAAACATCTCCGATGAAAATGAAATTGATCACAAACTTGTAAGCGATTTTTTCAAATTGCTAAGCGATATAGGAATTTCAAGCACAACCGCTGCGAGATATTTATCATCTTTAAAAGGATTTTTCGGATATTTACTTGTGAATGATTTCATTCAAAAAGATCCGACCGAAAAAATTTCACTGCCGAAACTTTCTCGAAAACTACCGCAAGTTTTAACTGTTGATGAAGTTGATAAAATACTTTCGATGCCTTCGCCAAACGATACTTTAACTTTGCGCGATAAAGCACTTCTGGAAATTTTATATTCATCTGGATTGCGCGTGAGTGAAGCGATAAATTTAAAAATGAACGATTTATTTTTTACCGAAGAAATTGTTCGCGTTTTGGGAAAAGGAAATAAAGAAAGAATAATCCCTTTGGGAAGCAGCGCGATTAATTGGCTGAAAGAATATTTTCAAAGGAGCCGCCCGGTTCTGGAAAATAAAATAAAAAGTCATAATCATGTTTTTTTGAACAAACGCGGAACAAAACTTTCACGAATGGGCGTTTGGAAAATTGTGGATAAATATTCAAAACAAGCGGAAGTTTTTAAAGATGTTCATCCGCATACATTCAGGCACAGTTTTGCAACGCATTTACTTGAAGGCGGCGCGGATCTTCGCGCGGTTCAGGAAATGCTGGGACATGCAGATATTTCCACAACGCAAATTTATACGCATATTGATAGAGAATATATAAAACAAGTTCATTTTGAATTTCATCCACGGGGAAGGTGAAAACAAATGGAAAATGGAAGAATTTGAATTTAGTGGAAAAGATTCAAAGGTTTTGTCATTCCGGCAAAGTCCGGAATCAGAAAAAATCTAAAAAATAAAATTATTTTTTAATTTTACACAAATATAAATACGGGAAATATTTCTTATCTACGTTGTAAACTATTTTTACGATTTATAATCCGGTAATTCTGAAAAAGAAAATTCTAATTATAAAATTAAATCTTACTAATATTAATCAAAATTATTTAAAAATATTCGACAATAAACAAAATTAGAAACAAAGGAAAACAAATTTGCCCAACATAGAAATCAGTGAAAAACTTATATTTTTACTTTCATTTATACCTATTTTTTTGATCTCAATTACAATTCACGAATTTGCGCACGCATTTATTGCAAATTTACTTGGCGATGATACCGCAAAAAAAATGGGAAGAGTAACTTTGAATCCGGTAAAACACATGGAACTTTTCGGATCGGTTTTAATGCCGTTAATTTCATTTGCTTCCGGATTTGTAATGATCGGCTGGGCAAAACCTGTTCCCGTAAACAGAAATAATTTTAAAGACATTTTAAAAGATGATGCCGTAGTTTCTTTTGCCGGACCGTTTTCAAATTTGATGTCGGCAATTTTATTCAGTGTAATTTTATTTTCGATAAAATCATTTTCGCCAGCATTTTTTGAAAGCGGAAATTTGTTTATCGAACTTATTGTAATGGGAATTTATTTGAACATTTTGTTATTTGTTTTTAATTTGCTCCCAATTCCGCCGCTTGACGGCTCGCATATTTTGTTCGATCTTTTCCCGAATAAATTTACGGCAGCGATAATAAATGCCGGTATGTATGGATTTATATTTTTGATGTTGTTTATTTACAGTCCGTTATGGGGCTATTTTATTGATGTAGTACAAAAAATATTTACTGCACTGACTTTTTACATTTAGAAAAAATAAAAAATTAACGGCAAATGTTATTGCGAGGAGCTAAGTGACGAAGCAATCCTTATAGCAAATGGAATTATTTCAAGTTGTATATAACAAATCAAAATATAAAAAATCATACAGACAAGATATATCTCGTCTATGCAAAATGAAATTTTTACTATTGAAATAATAACCTTACTTGAATAAATGTAGCGCTATATTCCCCAAAATTCGTTTACTAAAAATCAATTTTAGAATTCCAGATTCTACATTCAATCAAATTCCTTTGTTATCGCGCTTTACAATTTGCCATGCGGTCATTAAAATAATTTGTATGTCAAGCCAAAGCGACCAGTTTTCAATATACCAAAGATCAAATTCAAATCTTTTGCGGATCAAAATTTTATTTTCATCGGGATCTGCTGAATCACCGCGAAATCCGTGGACTTGCGCCCAGCCTGTAATTCCGGGCTTTACGGTGTTGCGCAATTTTAATTCATCAATGAATTCGTTATAAGTTTTGTTGAATGAAATTGCAGCAGGACGTGGACCAACAACTGACATTTCACCCTTGAAAACATTGATGAATTGAGGAAATTCATCCACATTTGTTTTACGTAAAAAATTTCCAAATTTTGTAATTCGCGGATCATTTTCATTTGTTGCTTTGAAATTCTGATCTTTAGATGCTTCAACTTTCATCGTGCGAAATTTATAACATTTAAAAACTTCAGCATTTCGCCCAATTCTATCCTGAATAAAAAATGCGGGTCCAGGTGAAAGTATTTTTTGCAGAATTATGATCAACGGAAAAAGCCACGAAGCCACGAAAATCAAAAACAAACTTGAAACAAAAATATCGAAAATTCTTTTTATCGTTTTAAAATGAAATTCATTTAAAGGTTCATTTCGCACAGTAATTACGGGCATATTATTGAACATTGTAACTTTAAATTGCTTCGAAAGAAATTTAAAATAATCCGGAATTATATGTGTGCGAACGGCGTGTCTGTTGCAAATTTTTATGATGCTGTCAATCTTTTCAAATTCATTATTCGGAAGTGCGATAACAACATCATCGATTTTATTACTTAAAATTATCTTTTCAAGATCATCAAATTTGCCGAGCGAATTTCCAGATAAATTTTCAAAGTCATTAATAAATCCCAAAAATTTATATCCCGCATCGTAAGTTTTGTTGATCGTTTCAGAAAATGAATTTCCGATTTCACCATTTCCGATAATTATAAGATTTTTTAGATTAATATCTTTTTTGCGCAATAATTTCAGTACTTTCCTGAAAATTATTTTTTTGATTGAAATCAAAATCACCAAAAGCAAAAAATAATAAAGTATAAAAAATCTTGTGAAAAGATTTTCTTTTATTATAAATAGAAAAGTTACTGAAACTAAAATTTGTACAGCTGAATTTTTAATTATGTTGCTTATGTCAAAAGCAAAACTTCGTGATGAATATTCATCGTAAAGATCAAAAATATCGGCGCTGAAAAACCAAGTGATGTTAAGAATCAAAAGCAGTACGAACATTAATTTATTTGCAAAAAGCAGTTCAATTGATTGCGCAAAAGCAGCAGCAATGAAAAATGAAAAATTCAAAATCAGAAAATCAAAAATCTTTCGTAAAAAATATATTGAGTTTTTATTTGCAAGCATTTTAATAATGTAGAATTAAGAATTTATAATGTAGAATTTAGTTTATTATAATTCTGTTTTAGTTTTCAGTTATCATTTTAATTTTTTTTGTCATCGCGAGCCTGCCTGCGGTAGGCAGATCCTGTCCCGATCAAATCGGGATAATCGAAACGTGGCGATCCCTGAGATTGTTAAATTAGAGATTGCTTCGGTCACAAGTTCCCTCGCAATGACATATTGATTTTGTCATTCCGGCTTGTCCGAAATGACTGAATATAAAAATATTACTCGTAAAAAATTTTTAACTTTTCTTCAACAAAATTTTTAAAATTATTTTCAAAATTTTCGCGTGAAAATTTCAACGCGCTTTCGCGAATTTGTTTTGCATCAAATTTAATTTGCATTGATTCAAATTTTTTAACCGCATCAATAATACTTTGCGGAGTTTGCTCATCAAAATGAATTCCGTTAATTTCATTTTGCACCGTTTCAAAAGCGCCGCCTTTTTTGAATGCGATCACGGGAGTTCCGCAAGCCAAAGCTTCAACAGGCGTAATTCCGAAATCTTCTTCGGCTGCAAATACAAATGCTTTCGCTTTTTGCATGTAAACTTTTAATTTATCAGAAGGCAAATATCCGGCAAACTCAATATTTGCGGCTGCTTTTGATTTTATTTTATTTTCATCGGGACCGTCACCGATCACAATTAATTTTTTCTCAGGCATTTTTGAAAAGGCTTCAACAATAAGATCCATTTTTTTATATGGAACAAATCTCGATGCAGTCAAATAAAATTCTTCTTTATTTTCTTGAAGCGAAAAATTTTCAACATCAACCGGCGGATAAATCACATCGGAATTTTTATCGTAAACTTTTTTAATTCTTTTGGAAATATATTTTGAATTTGCCACAAAAAAATTGGGACGGTTTGCGGTTGTAAAATCCCAAATTCTGATGTAATGTAAAATCTTTTTCGCAACAATTCCCGCGAGTCCTTTTTCCAAATTTGCTTCGCGTAAATATTGATGATACAAATCCCACGCGTAACGGATCGGCGTGTGGCAGTAGCAAATGTGCAATTGATTTGCGTGAGTTAAAACTCCTTTTGCAACCGCGTGCGAACTCGAAATTATTAAATCATAATTTGAAAGATCGAACTGCTCAATTGCAAACGGAAAAAACAAAAGATAATTTCTGTATTTAGATTTTGCAGCAGGCAGATTTTGAATGAAAGAAGTTTTAGCTTTTTTCCCTTTCAAAATTATTTTTCGTTCGTTGTCGTTTAAAAAATCAACAAGCGAAAAAATATCTGCATCGGGAAAAATATTAGTAAGCGATTCAATAACTTTTTCCGAACCGGCGTAAGAGGTAAACCAGTCGTGAACAATTGCTATTTTCAATTTGCTGAAATCCATTTCAAATTTAATTAAATTTATAAAACAGTTTTAAGTTTTCTGAAAAATACGAAAAAATGATAACGATAGTAACAATTACATTCAACAATTTTGATGAGCTGCAAAAAACGCTAAACTCAATCCCGGAGTTTGATTTTGTAGAATCGCTTGTAATTAACGGCGGAAGCTGCGAAAAGACTTTTGAATTTTTAAAAGATTTTCACGGAAAATCAATTTCGGAAAAAGATAATGGAATTGCGGATGCTTTTAACAAAGGAATAAAAAATTCTGCCGGCAGTGCAATTATGTTTTTGAACAGCGGCGATATTTTGATTGATGAAAATTATTTAAAAAAAGCCGATGAAATTTTGCATCGCGATGATATTGATTTTGTTCATTCAAATTTAATTTTAAATGATATGATCGGTGGCGAACTTTTGATGAAACCTTCGCTAAAAAATTTGGGAAGAGGTTTGTCATATTTGCATCCGACAATGATCGTTAAGAAAAAAGTTTTTGAAAAGATAGGCGGATTTGATCTAAATAAAAAAATTGCGATGGATTTTGATTTTGTTGCACGTATGGAAAAAGCAGAATTCAAAGGATTTTACATAAATGATAATCCTGTTGTAAAAATGGATGGCAGCGGAACTTCAGTTGTAAATGAATTTGCAGCAATTAAAGAATGTTTTGAATCGTTAAAAGAACATAATTTACTTACTCTAAAAAATTTTATAGGGTTTGCACAGAGAATTTTATTTTATTCCGGTAGAATATTTTTGGTGAAGATCGGCGCGAAAAATTTATTGGGCAAATTAAAACGAATGAAGAGAAAATAAGTTTCCAATTTCCATCAGCCAGTTCTTTGAAGATTTCTTGCTTATTATTTAATTGAAAGCTGTCTGATTCTGAACAAGTCAGAATGACAGCGCATCCATTTAGTCATTCCGGCTTGTCCGGAATCTTTTGGAAATTTAGATATGAGATTGCCGCGCTACGCCCGCAATGACAAAATTAACTTTAGTAAAATAAAATGAATGTCATTCCGAGCGAAATAAAATGCAGCGAAGGAATCTCTGCTTTAATATTCAGAAATTGCCATAATCAAATTTAATTACCTGAAGTTTATTAATAACTTTTACAAAAGATTTTGGACAGGCATGAATGACGTGAAAATCTTATTCTTTTAAAATATTTTAAAAAAATTAACTTTATCTTTCATTTCCCGGAATAAAATTTTGCCGCTTTGAATATTCCGGAAATTCTTCCTGAAATTGCTGCGATATTATTTGTGATCAATCCTAATTTGAAAGTAAAAATTGCGCGGAAAAATTGTAAAACCGGGACAAAAATCATTTCGAAAAATTCGTATAAAACAATAATTTTCTTTTTCAAAAAAAGCCATTTGTAAACAAGCGCGCCTTTTCCTATTCCGTAATTCAAAGATTTTTTGAATCCTTTTTTTATTGATTCATTAAACGGCGGAACATGATAAACTTTTAACTCCGGGAAAAATTCCATCGGCACTTTCTCAAAAAATGCTTTCCAACAAAAATCTGTTTCTTCGCTGCTCCCGAAAAATGAGCCCGCGCCAAAATTCTCGTCAAATCTTCCGAGCTTACTAAAAGTTTCAACTTTGATAACAAAATTCGATCCCATCAAATTTTTCGTATTACTGAATTTTTTCAAACTTCCGCCTTTTTTGTGTCGAAGCGAATAAAATTCATTATTATCATTTCTGATTATGCTGCCGGCAAAAATTTCAAGCTCGGGATTTTCATTCATTAATTTTAAAAGAATTTCGGAATAATTTTCATCGGGATAACCGTCATCATCGCAAAAAAATATCCAATCAACATCATTTGGAATTTTTAATTGATTGCGCGCTGCGGAAACCGATTTTTTATTTACTTTTTGTCTTTCGAAATCCGGATCATTTAAAATTTCTTCCGGAAGTTTTAATTCATTTTCATTTTGATCGATCAAAATTACTTTTTGCGGCTTTATTTTCTGATTTAACGATGCGAGTAAACTTTTTGCGACCAATTCGCTCGATCTGAAAATCGTATTTGTAACTATTATGTATTTCATTTAAAATTTTTAAAATTAGTTTTCTGAAATTTAAACCGGAATTTTAATTTTATCATTTTTCTTTTTGTTAAATTATATCAATTAAATTTTGCAAAAGTTTTGCTGAATTGAAATTAATTTTAATGTAAATTTACAATTTTATAAATCCCAATTACAAATTTGATAAAATCTATTTTAGAAAAAGCCGGATTGAACAAAGGAAATGAAAGGACAGTTAAAGCGAAGAAAAATATTTTAGCGCTTTTTTTGATTCATCCTTTTAATTTACTGCTTACTTTACTTTTGGTTCCGGTAACTTTAAAAAGCATAAACTCAACCGAGTATGGAATTTGGCTTACGATAAGTTCAATTACAACATGGTTTATTGCGCTTGATTTCGGTTTGGGCAACGGTTTGCGTAATAAACTTGCAGAAGCATTTGCAAAAAAAGATTTTGAACTTGCAAAAGTTTATGTAAGCACAACTTATTTTTACATCGCAATTATTTCAGCAGCTTTTTTTGTAATATTTTTTGCTTCGTTTTATTTCATTCCTTGGATAAAAATTTTGAACTCTCCGGCGCATTTGGAAAAAGAGGTTAATCTTTTAGTGCTGATAACTTTTTCACTTTTCGTTTTAAATTTTGTTTTAAAGTTGATAAGTTTTGTAATAATTGCAGATCAAAAACCGGCGCTTAACGGATTTTTCACTTTGCTTGTAAACTTTTTCACAGTTGCTTTTGTATATATTTTATCGCTTACAAAATTTTCATCGCTTTTGTATGTCGGAATTTTATACAGCATTGCACCGGGATTGGTTTTTATTGGGGCATCTTTGTTTTTATTCAAAAAAAATTATAAAAGAATACGACCTTCAATAAAATATATAAAGCCCGCATATTCAAAAGAACTTGTTAATTTGGGAATCCAATTTTTTGTAATTCAGATTTCAACTTTGATTACAATGGCTGCGGGAAATTTAATTATCACGCAAATATTTTCTCCGGCTGATGTTACTGTTTACAATATTGCGCACCGTTATTTTTATACATTGTTTTTGATCTTTATGGTTATATTAAATCCGTTTTGGAGCGCAATTACAGATGCTTTTGTAAAAGGTGAAAATGATTGGATAAAAAATAGTATAAAAAGACTTTTGCAAATCTGGATCATTTTTTCAATAGCCGCAATAATAATGGTTGTTGCTGCAAATTTCGTTTATAAAATTTGGATCGGCGGCGAAATAAAAATTCCGTTTCTTCTGAATATTTTTATGGCTCTTTTTATTATAATTTTAATGTGGAACAATATTTTTATAAGCGTGATAAACGGATTGGGAAAAATAAGACTTCAACTTTACAGTTCAATAATAACGGGATTGTTTAACATTCCGCTTGCAATTTATTTGAGCAAAAATTTTGATCTGGGAATTTCAGGCGTAATTCTGGCAACCTGCATAGCGCTTTTAGTTCAGTCAATTTGGGTGCCTGTACAATATTCAAAAATAATAAACGGAAAAGCAACGGGAATTTGGAATAAGTAAAAAATAAATGTCATTCTGGCTTGCCTAGAATCAGACATTTTCGAGTTTCCGTTAATAAAAATAAAATAATAAAATGATAAAAATCTCTTCCATAATAATCGCAAAAAATGAAGAGCAAAATATTTTGCGATGCATAAATTCACTTATAAATTGTGTTGATGAAATCATCGTTATTGTTGATGATTCTTCAAATGATACAACTTTGGAAATTGTAAAAGCTCAAAGTGAAATTTCGGAGAAAGTAAAATATTTTTTGCGTAAGTGGGAAGGATTTTCTGCATCTAAAAAATTTGCTGTTGAACAAACAAATTTCGATTGGATATTTTGGATTGATGCCGATGAAGCTTTAACTCCTGAATTACAAAATGAAATATTAAATTTTAAAAGATCCGAGCCGCAATTTGATCTTTATTCAATTCCGCGGAAAGCAAATTTTTTAGGTAGATGGATCTTACACAGCGGCTGGTATCCGGGCAGAGTAAAAAGAATTTTCAATAAGCACAAAGTTAAATTTGATGATAAACCGGTTCACGAAAATTTAATTTACACGGGAAACACCGGCGAATTTAAAAACGATCTTGAACATTACACCGATCCGAACATCAAACATTATTTTGAAAAATTTAATCATTACACAACTCTCGCCGCAAATGAATTAGCCGCAAAAAACAAAAAAGCAAATTTAAGCGATTTAATACTTCGTCCTTTGTTCTTATTCATAAAAATGTATATTTTGAAAAGAGGATTCCTTGATGGAATTCAAGGATTTATTTTGGCTGTATTTTCATCGCTGTATGTTTTTACAAAGTACGCCAAACTTTGGGAGAAAAGATTCAAAGATGAAATGATTCAAAGATGAAATGATTGGGAAAATTAATTTCTTATTGTCATTTCGAGCGTAAGCGAGAAATCTTTAAAGCTCGATTTATAAATTAAACACAAATACTTTTGTATCCCGGATAAATTGGGAGATTGACAAAAACTAAAAACTGAGAACTTTATGAACACCGAAATGCTTTTTATGCAATTAGTTTATCAGCATCAGCAATTGGCGCTGATGGGATTGGGAAAGATCAATAATCCGATTTCAAATAAAAGTGAAGTGAATTTGGAACAGGCAAAATTTGCGATCGATATTTTAGACATGCTTTCCGAAAAAACAAAAAACAATTTGAACGAAAAAGAAGATAAATTTCTTCAGGATGTTGTTCGCGAACTTAAACTTACTTACGTTACCGAAATTTCCAAACAATAAAATAAAAATATGATACTCGGCATAATTCCCAACATCACAAAAGAAAAAATTTCCGGTGCAATTTCAGTTCTTGTTGATAAACTTGTAAAACACGAAATGAAATTTCTGTTAAGCAACGAAATTTTGAATACGGGAATTCCGCTTCCGCCAAATATTGAGCCCGCTGTTCTTGTGGGCAATTCAACTCTCGCGTCTGAAAGCGATGTTTTGATTTCAATCGGCGGCGATGGAACAATGCTTCATACAGCATTTTCAACTATGCAGCAACACAAACCGATAATCGGAATAAACTTTGGTAAACTCGGATTTTTAGCTGAATTTAATTTAGATCAACTCGATGTGCTTTTAAAAGATTTAAAGGAAGGAAATTTTCAAATTGAAGAACGGATCGTTTTGGAAGGTGACATCAGTACAAATCCGGAATTAAAATTATTCGGAATAAACGATATAGTAATTGAAAAAGGCGGCTGGCCTAAAATGATTGAAATTTCGTTAAAGGTTGATGAAAATTACGTTACAACTTTTGCCGCCGATGGAATTATTCTGGCAACACCAACCGGCTCAACAGGATATTCACTTTCTACAGGCGGACCAATAGTAACGCCGAGTTCTGATGTAATTGCGTTAAGTCCGATTTCGCCGCACAGTTTAACAATGCGTCCATTAATTTTGGCAAGCGATCAAAAAGTTTATGTTAAAGTAAAATCACTTTCAAAAAAAGTTCAGATAAGCTGCGATGGCGAAAGGGTTTTTTCAGTTAAAACTCCGCTTGAAGTTGTAATTTACAAAAGCAGCAAAAAAATAAAACTTATCAAAACTCATTCAACAAATTATTTTACAACCCTTCGCGAAAAATTATTTTGGGGAATGGATGCAAGAAATAAAATATTTGAAGAAGGAAAAATATGAAAACGTTTATCTTTTTTTTAATGTTGGCAGCAACAATTTACGCGCAGGAAACATGCAAAATAATAATTGATGAAAAATCAGAAAAGCCAATGATAATAGGCGAAACTCACAGAGAAATGTTTAACGATACTTCTTTTGCATGGTGGTTCAATTCCGAATATGACGAATATAAAATAAATGAAGATGCTTTGAAATGCCTTAAAAATATTGACGAAGATTACAAAATTGAAATTGTTATGGGAACATGGTGCAGTGATAGCCGAAGGGAAGTTCCGAGATTTTTGAAAATATTGGATACACTTGATTTTGCAAAAGAAAATATTGAAATAATTAATGTTGATAGAGATAAAAAAGATCTTAACGGAAAAGTTGATTCGTTAAAAATAGAACTTGTTCCCACTTTCATATTTTACAAAGACGGAAAAGAACACGGCAGAATTATTGAAGTTCCGGAAAATACTTTAGAAGAAGATTTTGCAAATATAGTTCAATGTAAAAAAGAAGATGAAATTTAATAAAACCATTGATTTTATTGGATGAAATTGAAATTAAACGGAAAGTAATTTCAAAAGATGCGCAAAAAATTTGATTATTCGCTTAATTATAAAGAACTGAATTTAAGAGAAAATCCGCACCTTTATACAATAGGAAAAGGCGAACAGGGCGTACTTTTAGTTGAACCTTACAAAAGTGAAATCTTACCTTTTTGGAAATTCAAGACTCCGGAGATTGCGAAAGAATCATCTGAAAAAATTTATGAAATGTTTTTAAATTATAAAAAGAAAAATGATTTCATAGGGATGGATATGGCGCGCAAATTTCTTCAAATGGGCTATACAAGAGCGCGCCGCTATGCAAATCATAAAAGCGGCAAAAAGTGGAATGATGATAAAACCGAAATTCTGCCTGATCAAAATGATCCCGTAAAAGCTGAATCAGCAAAAATATTTTATGCGAAATGGAAACTTGCCCGCGAAGATGAAGATTACATCAGAATGCAAAATGAACACCGCGAAAAATATGAAGGTGAATAGATTCCAAAAAAAAATCAATCAGCAATAGATAAATTTTTGATAAATGTGAAATAATTAAAAAATAATTTACAAAGCTTTTTCCAATAAAAATTTCATCATTTCAATTTTTGCTTTTGCAATTTTGCATTTTGTTTTGTTGTATTTGCAATAAGCCATTCCTGTGCATTAATATGTTTTTCTTTATCTTTTGGAACGCTGCAGATATACTCGCCGCTTGGCAATAAAACTCTTGCTTTTATATTATCCTTCAATTGAATTGTAAGGACTTTTATCAAATATTCTTTTATTGAAGGATCAATTACTGGAAATGCTGCTTCAACTCTTCTGTAAAGATTTCGCGGCATCCAATCGGCACTGCTTAAATAGACATCTTCGGTGCCATTATTGTAAAAATAATATATACGGCTGTGTTCTAAAAATCTTCCAACAATGCTAATGACTTTTACATTTTCGCTTAAACCTTTTATACCGGGAACAAGACAGCAAATTCCGCGAACTATCAAATTAATTTTAACGCCGCAGTTTGACGCTTCGTACAAAGCCGCAATTAAAGTTGGATCAACAAGTGAATTTAATTTCAAAATTATCTGAGCTTTTTTGCCGGCTTTTGCATTTTCAATTTCGCGCACAATTAATTTGAAAAATTTTTCGTGAAGATTTATCGGAGCAACAAAAAGTTTTCTGTAATCTTTTTGACTTGAGTAACCGGTCAAATAATTGAACACTTCGGAAACATCGGCACAAATATCTTTGTTAGTTGTAAAAATTCCTATATCGGTATAAATTTTTGCGGTTGCCGGATTGTAGTTCCCGGTTCCCAAATGCACATATCTTCTAACGCCGTCTTGTTCTTTTCTTACAACTAAAGTCATTTTTGCGTGAGTTTTTAACCCGACTAATCCGTAAACAACGTGAACGCCCACTTTTTCAAGTTCGCGCGCCCAGTAGATATTATTTTCTTCGTCAAAACGCGCTTTAAGTTCAACAAGCACCGCAACCTGCTTACCTGTTTCTGCGGCTTCTATCAAACTTTTTACAACCGGTGAATTTGCTCCTACTCTGTACAAAGTTTGCTTTATCGTTAGCACATCGGGATCTTTCGATGCTGCTTTAATAAAATCAATTACAGGCAAAAATGAATGATACGGATGATGAAGAATAATGTCTTTTTGTTTGATCAAATTGAAAATATTTTCTTCATCTTCAAAAATAGTTGGAAGCACCGGATGATGCGGCTTCTCTTTTAAATGATGCAGCGGCAATTCATATAATTTCATCAGATCACTTAATCCCAAGGGACCTTCAATTATGTGAACATCATCTTGAGTGATTTCAAGATTTTCAACAAGCGTGTTTATCATAAACTCAGGCATATTTTGCGCAACTTCAAGCCGCACAACTGAGCCGAATCTTCGCTGACGTATATTTTCTTCAATAACAGCAAGCAGATCATCAGCTTCATCTTCCTGAAGTTCCATATCAGTATCGCGTGTAATTCTGAATCTGTGCGCTTCCAGAATTTCCATTCCCGGAAAAAGCAGCGAAAGATTTGCTTTTATAAGATCGCCGAGCCAGATAAATTTTATTTCATCTTTGTGATTTTCTTTATTTTCATTTGCAAGAATTTCATTAACGGGCATTAATCTTGGAAGTATGCTTGGCACTTTGACTCTTGCAAAATGTTTATCGCCGTTTTGTTTTTGCACAAGCACTGCAAGACTTAAACTTAAATTTGAAATGTACGGAAAAGGTCTGCCCGGATCAAAAGCAAGCGGAGTAAGCACCGGATAAATTTCTTTTTCAAAATACTCGTTAAGCGCTTTTTTTTCTTTTGCGGAAAGCTCCTCAAATTCCAAAATGAAGATATTATTCTTTTTCAAATTCGGCAGAATTTCTTTTAGCCAAAGATCATTTGATCTTTTAAGCATCGGACGAACTTCTTTTTCAATAAGTTTGATCTGTTCTACCGGAGTTAAACCGTCAATTGTCGGCTCAAAAATATTTGCGGCAACCTGTTCTTTTAATCCCGAAACTCTTATCATATAAAATTCATCGAGATTTGACCCGAAAATTGAAAGGAATTTTACTTTTTCCAAAATCGGCAGATCAGGATTCAAAGCTTCTTCCAAAACTCTGCGGTTAAATTCAAGCCAGCTTAAATCTCTGTTAAAAAAGTTTTTCGGATCGTTATATTTGCTTAAAGTTTCTTTCATAAGATTGCCCGTAGTAATTAAAGTTCCCCATTAGTTTTTTCTCATCGCCAAAATAAAATGAAATTTAATTTTTATAAAAATTTTTATTCACCAAAAAATTCAAAAAGAAAAATTTAAATGATGAATAAAATTAAAAGATGATTTTAGTTTTTTGCTTTTTCCAATTTTTTCGCTGAAGTAAAACTTTCAAGATCGTAATAAATCGAAGTATCCGGCATTTCAATTCTTCTTAATTTAACTCCGGCACTTTTAAAAAATTCTTCAGCCAAAGTATCATGATAATCTGAAAATATCACTACTTCCTTTATTTTTGCGGCTATCAAAGCTTTTGCGCAATTTGTGCACGGCATATTTGTAACATAAGCAGTTGCGCCTTCAGTTTTAATTCCGTGTGATGAACATTGTAAGATCGCGTTTATTTCCGCGTGAATCGTTCTTATGCAATGATTATCAACAATGTAACAGCCGACATCCTCGCAGTGCACATCGCCCGGAATTGAGCCGTTGTAACCGGTTGATAAAATTCTTTTATCCTTTACCAAAACGCAGCCGCAATGCATTCTTGGACAAGTGGCCCTTTCTGAAACAAGCATTGCAACTTTCAAAAAATATTCATCCCAACTCGGGCGCTGTATTTTTTTTTCTCCACTCATAAATTACCTTTTATTGAACTGCAAAATTACATTTGCGATATTATAAAAATTTTAAAACATGAATTGAATTTAGCAAAATTAAAATTCAAAAAACCAAAAAAATAACTTAAGATTTTAATATAATTTACATTATATTTTTAATGATTTCTATTTTTTCGATTTACCAATGAAATTTTGTTTAAAATGAAAGATTAGAAATATGAAAAACCATAAATGTCATTGCGAGGAGAGTAGCGACGAAGCTATCTTTAATAAACTTCAAAATATGAAAAAATGAAAAGAATAAAAAAATATTTGTCATTTCGATGTCCCGATTAAATCGGGAAGAAATCTTTTTTTCTAATTCATAACTTACTGTCATTTTTGATTAACTGAAAGCTGAACGCTAATTACTAAAAATTTATCACTGAAAACAAAATGAAATTCACAATAATAATATTATTAATTATGACACTCACAAACATTTCGCAAGCGCAAAAAAGAGCATTCATTAACGGAAAAATATTTACTTCCAACGATAAAGAACTTTGGGTTGAAGCAGTTTTAATAAATGGTGATAAAATTGAATTTACAGGAAGCAATAAAAATGTAAAAGATCTTATTGATAATAACACCGCAATTATTGATCTGAAAGGAAAATTGATGCTGCCCGGATTTATTGATAATCATGTCCATCTTAAATGGGGCGGTGAATATTTACTCGGCGTAAATCTTCGTGATGCAAATTCAAAAGAAGAATTTCAAAAAAGAATTAAAGATCACGCGGAAAAACGAAAAGGAAAATGGATAACCGGCGGAAATTGGGATAATGAAATTATGCCGGATCAAATTTTGCCGCATAAAAATTGGATAGATGAATTTACGCGCGAAACTCCGGTTTTAATTCACAGATACGATTGGCACATTGCGCTTGCAAATTCATACGCTCTTAAACTTGCGGGAATTACGAAAAATACTAAAAATCCTGTAGGCGGAATAATTGAAAAAAATGAAAAAACCGGCGAGCAGACAGGAATCTTAAAAGATGCCGCAATAACTTTGGTAACAAAAGTGATTCCGCAAACTTCAGAAGAAGATTTGGAAGAAATTATTTCAGAATCAATAAATGAAGCGGTTAAAAACGGATTTACTTCCGTGCACGATATTACTTTTCCTGAAGAATTAAAAATTTTTCAGAAAATGGAACGTGAAGGAAAATTGAAGTTAAGAATTTACAGTCGTTTGCCGATCGATCAGGTTGATAATTTAATTTCAGCGGGAATTGAACATAATTTCGGGAGTGAAATGTTGAAGACGGGTTCTTTAAAAGCTTTTGCCGATGGATCGCTTGGCGCGGGAACCGCATATTTTGCCGAACCGTATGAAGATGACAATGAAAATTCCGGATTGGCAATGGAAATTCTTTCAAGCGGAAAATTAAAAGAACTTTCACTTAAAGCAGATGCCGCAAAACTTCAACTTTCAATACATGGGATTGGCGATAAAGCAAATAACGAAATTCTGAATATTTTTGAAGAAGCGGAAAAGCAAAATCCAAAATGGGAAAGAAGACACAGATTGGAACACGCACAACATCTTTTGATGGAAGATATTTCGCGGTTTTCAAAATTGAATGTTATTGCTTCGGTTCAGCCGTACCATCTTTTTGATGATGGATCTTGGGCTGAAAGAAAGATTGGAAAGGATCGCGCAAAATTAACTTATCCTTTTAAAAGTTTAATTGAAGCCGGAGCAAAAATTTGTTTCGGCAGTGATTTTCCAATTGCGCCGATGAATGCTTTACTCGGAATTTACGCAGCTGTAACACGCCAAACTTCAAACGGAAAAAATGAAAACGGATGGATTCCCGAAGAAAAGATTTCCGTGAAAGATGCCGTAAAATTCTACACTATAAATAATGCTTTTGCCGCTTACGAAGAAAACATTAAGGGAAGCATTGAAAAAGGAAAACTTGCGGATTTTGTAATTTTAAGAGAAAACATTTTTGAAATTGATCCGCAGAAAATTAAAGATGTAAAAATTGAAATGACAATTTTGGGCGGTAAAATTATCTTCAAAAATTCTGAATAAAATTTTTATCCCTTAATATAAGAAAAGTAATTTATTTATATCTTTACTGGATTTACAAAAAAAGCCGGCTTAAGCCGGCTTTAGTTTTTATTGCATTACGTTAATACTGTATATTTTGGAATGTCGTTTTTCCATCGGCAGTATTACCATTTTTAACCGTAATTTCAATTGTATGAGTTGCATTTGGATTTTGAGTTAAAAATTCGATTAGAACACTGTTCGACAAAGCTCCTGTTACAGGTAAATTGGTTAAATCAAGATCAGAAGCATCTGAATGGATAAATTTAATTGTTCCGCCGGTCATTTGTGAAAGTACCCATGGTCTTTCATCAGTTTCGCTCCAATACCAAGCATTTGCAGTATCAGGAACACTTTCGTTCCAAAGATAACTATCTAAACTGAATACTGTGTGAACAGTTCCTTTTTCAGGTTTCCAGCCGCTTTGAAATCCGGTGGTTGTAAATTCATCGTTAGGATTTTCAGCTTGATTTGCTTCATCAGTAAAATTAATGTAAACGCGTGCTGCTCCGTTTCTCCAAGAGAACCACTTGTCGGCAAAAGTAATTCCTACTACACCGTTTTCGCCCCAAGGTGCATTCATTGAATTAGCATTGTTTTCTAATGCTGCAGAATCAGGGCCAGAAAAACCATAAGTTCTGTCAGTTCCCCAACTGTATTCTCTGTTCAAATATTTGTTTAAAGTATTGGCATCGGTTAAATTTAATGCGCCATTTACATTTCCGTCATAACCAACGCAACCAACTTTCAAATTCAACCCTTTTGATTGAAGGAAATTAACAAATTGAATAATTTTTTGTGCAATACTATCGGCTTCTTCGCCCATACTTCCAGAATTATCAACCACAAAAACAACATCAGCATTTAAAGTAACATTTCCGCCCGCAGAAGATACTTTCAATCCTTTAACTTTTCCATCTTCGGTCAAAAATAAATTGCTATTTGGTACAAGATTGATGGGTTGATTAGTTGCAGGATCAATTAATCCTATCAAATTGATCATAATGCGGTTATCATTTCCCGGAGTTTTTTCCGGTTTAGGAGCAGAAGGAATTAAATTGTTTATTACTGTAGTTGGAACAGTAATATTTGTAGGATCTGCAGGAATATCAGAATTATCCGTATTATTATTAACAGGATTATCATCCTTTCCGCATCCAATTAGTAAAACAGAAGCCAAAACTAAAAGTAAGAAAAGTTTTTTCATAGCGCCCTCGAAATTAAATGTTGTTCCGTGAAATTACTTAATAATTATCAAATATTCAAATTCATATAATTTTGTTCTAAATAAAAATGAAGATATAATTTTTTGTAAAAATATTCTTAATAAAATAACTAAGAAGAAAATTTTACCTGTAACTAAAATGAAATTATCTTTGCAAGTGTGTATTATTAGCCAAAGTGACAATATTGTTAGCCACTTTTTTAAAGTGCAAAAATCTTTGCCCGGTATAAAATATGAAAATATTATAAAAAGCCAAATACTCTTATAATATATTTTATCTAAAATATAAATAAAATTAAAAATTTGATAAATAAACTGAAGAAAAGCGGTTTAAAATAGAACTGCCGTGGAAGAGGGCACAACCACGGCAGATAGTTTGTCATTTAAAGGAGGGATGAGAAACTATGTTTATTCTTCTTACTGCTTCACAGCAGTAATTAAATAATTTCAATTCTTGTGCCATTGAACTTATTTAATTACCGGTGCGTTTTAATATTTCATTTACACAATAAAGAATTTATTTTAATGTTTAGAAAAATAATAATTAATAATTAAATTCAAAATATTTAAGATAAAAAAATCTTATTTTTATTGAATATATTGATTTACTAAAGTAAATATTTCATCTATATAAATTATAACAACTCAATTTTAAAAAAGGTTACATGATGAACGGTGAAAAAGAAATGACCCAAAATAATGAATTACAAATGAATGATTTTCAAGCGGAAAATGATATTGATCTTGAAAATACAAATCTTGAAGAAGAAATTCATAAACTTAAAAAAGAAATGAATGCGGTTATTCTTGCTCATTATTATCAGGAAAATGAAATTCAGGATATAGCTGATTTTATTGGCGATAGTTTAGAACTTGCGCGCAAAGCAAAAAATACTGATGCGGATGTAATTGTTTTTGCGGGAGTTCATTTTATGGCAGAAACCGCAAAAATTCTTAATCCTGATAAATTAGTTTTGCTACCTGATCTTGAAGCGGGATGTTCACTTGCTGAAGGCTGTCCGCCGGCAGAGTTTAAAAGATTTCGCGAATTGCATCCTGATCACATTGCAATTACTTATATAAATTGCAGTGCTGAAGTAAAAGCTTTAAGTGATATAATTTGTACATCCAGCAATGCCGAAAAGATCATAAATCAAATTCCTAAAGAGCAGCCTATAATTTTTGCGCCCGATAAGAATTTAGGAAGATATCTGATCAAAAAGACCGGCCGCGATATGCTTTTATGGGAAGGAAGTTGCATCGTTCACGAAACTTTCAGCGAGAAAAAAATAATTCAACTAAAAGTTCAACATCCCGGAGCAAAAATAATTGCACATCCTGAATGTGAAGAAGTTTTATTGCGTCATGCTGATTTTATCGGTTCAACAAGCAAATTGCTTGCATTTGTTCAGGAAGAAGAATCAAAAGAATATATTGTGGCAACCGAACCGGGAATTATTCATCAAATGGAAAAATTTGCGCCGGGTAAAACTTTTATTCCAGCGCCGCCGGAAGAAGATTCATGTTCATGCAATAATTGTCCTTATATGAAAATGAACACTTTGGAAAAATTATATCTTTGCATGAAAAATAAATTCCCTGAAATCATAATGGAGGAAGAACTTCGCAAACGTGCTTTAAAACCGATTGAAAAAATGCTCGAAATGAGCTGAGTAAGAAGTTAAAAATATAAGAATTTATGCCGAAGGCATCCTTCGGAGAATGTGAGAAGTTTTGAAAAGTTTTATAATTCGGGAAAAAATCCTTGTTATCCTTGAGGGTAGTCCTCGGAGCGAAGGATCTAAGGATTTTTTCAAGTAAAAATAAAGGTAAAAAGTAAAAAATAAAAAAACGGCGCTTAGGGGTTGTTTGTCATTGCGAGCATGCTTATAAGCGTGGCAATCTCCATTTTCGTCATTCCGGCTTGTCTGGAATCTTTTCTTAGATTTTTTTATAATAAATATTCATGTTTTGTAGAGACGAGATTTATCTCGTCTCTACGCATTTTAAAATTAAATAAATATTTGAGTTTGTAGAAATCAAATATCATTAAATTCCAATTTCAAATATTTTCAGTTTCTCAATTCTTAAATTCTTACTTACTTAATTCTCACTTTCTTAACAAAATCATTCGAAAAATATTTAAAATTTAGTTATCTTACGATTTATATTTATTAAAGGAAAAGGCAAGGGTAAAATGGAGTTTAAAACGAGAACTCACAATTGCGGTGAGTTAAGAGAAAAAAACATTGGCGAAAAAGTTGTGCTAAACGGCTGGGTTGATACTCGCAGGGATTTAGGCGGCGTAATTTTTATTGAACTCCGCGATAGATATGGAATTACACAAGTTGTTTTTGAACCTCATTATAATGAGCAGTCGCATCATCTTGGAAAAGATTTGCGCAGCGAATTTGTAATTTGCGTTGAAGGAACCGTACGCAAAAGACCCGAAGGAACTGAAAATCAAAATATGCAGACCGGATTTATAGATGTGATGGTTGATAAGCTTGTAATTTTGAATCATGCAAAAACTCCGCCTTTCCCGATTGAAGATAATATTGATACAAGCGAAGATATCCGTTTGAAATATAGATATTTGGATTTACGCAGACCCGCGCTTCAAAAGAATTTACTTCTTCGCCATAAAATGTATCAAATAGTTCGCAATTATTTTGATGCAAACAGCTTTGTTGAAGTTGAAACTCCCGTTTTAATGAAAAGCACTCCCGAAGGTGCGCGCGATTATCTTGTACCGAGCAGACTTCATAAAGGAAAATTCTACGCTCTTCCGCAATCACCGCAAACTTACAAGCAACTTTTAATGGTTTCGGGATTGGATCGATATTTTCAAATTGTAAAATGTTTTAGAGATGAAGATTTACGCGCGGATAGGCAGCCTGAATTCACACAGATAGATGTTGAAATGTCATTTGTTGATCAGGAAAATGTTTTTGAAATGGTTGAAGGATTGATGAAAATTCTTTTCAAAGAAGTTATGAATTACGATCTCGAAATTCCGATTCCGCGTTTAAGTTTTGAAGAAGCGATGGAAAAATACGGAAGCGATAAACCCGATCTTCGTTTTGATCTTCCGATGACAAATTTAAATGAAGTTTTTGCAAATTCATCATTCAGAGTTTTTCAGGAAGCAATTGCAAAAGGTGGAATTGTAACAGGATTGTTAGCTCCCGGCTGCGGCGAATATACAAGAAATCAGTTGGATGTGCTTACTGATTTTGCTAAAAAATCCGGCGCTGCGGGATTGATCTGGTACCGTGTAAAAGAAGAAGGTTTGGAATCTCCGACAGTAAAATTCTTAAGTGAAGAAGAGCAAAAAGAAATTTTAAATAAATTAAATGCAAAACCGGGTGATCTGATTTTTATAATTTCCGGAACAAATAAAAATAAAGCGCTTACCCAAATGGGAAATTTGAGATTAGAAATGGCTCGCAGATTGGATCTTATCAAAAAAGATTCAAAGCCCGCGCTGCTTTGGGTAACTGAATTTCCTTTATTTGAATGGGATGAAGATTCGCAAAGATTTTACGCTATGCATCATCCTTTTACTTCGCCGAGAATTGAGGATATTCCTTTAATGGAAACTGATCCCGGAAATGTAAAAGCACGCGCTTACGATTTAGTTTTGAACGGAAACGAAATTGCCGGCGGAAGTATTAGAATTCACGATGCAAACTTGCAGCATTTAATGTTCAAAGCGCTTGGAATTTCAGATGAAGAAGCCGATTATAAATTCGGATTTTTGATGAACGCTTTTAAATACGGTGCGCCGCCTCATGGTGGAATTGCATTCGGATTTGATAGAATGGCAATGCTTTTTGCAGGCGAAAATTCAATCCGCGAAGTTATCGCATTCCCCAAAACTGCAAGCGCAATGTCGTTAATGGATGAAGCGCCTTCAACAGTAAGTGATGATCAATTAAAAGAATTGCACATCAGAGTTAGAAGTTAAGAAAGAATTCCCATACCGTCATTCCGGCTTAGTCCGGAATCAGACGGTGTTCAAAATGATAAATGTTGTTTTTCACAGAAACAGGATTTATCCTGTTTCTACATTTAAAATACTAAAATCATTTTGAAAAATAATTCTTTCATTTTTGAATCTTTCAATCTTTTGAATCTTTCTAAATCTTTATCCTAAAATTTTTAATATTAAATTCGACAATTCTTTAAACCACATTTAAAATTAATTCTTTATATTTGCAGAAAAGATTGATAAGGTATGGATCCGATAAATTTACTCGTTGGAATTAATCTGTTTGTTACATTTGCAGCACAACTCGGCGGAGCAAAAAAAGGGATTAGAACTTCTTTTGGTGCCGTAGTTGAACGACCTAAAACTTTCCTGCAGAAGATTCCTCCTAATCTTCTCGCAATTATCACTTTATTGATAATTCTTTCAGTTTTTAAAATCGGGACTCTTGATTATAAACAATACGAAAATCTTTCGACATTACGATTGATAGGTTTGGGAATGTTCATCGTTTTTTCATGGGTGCAAATTTATGCATACAAAAATCTCGGTGAAAGTTACGCGCAGGAAATCGTAATTCTTAAAAATCATAAATTGGTGACAAGCGGAATGCATAAATTTATAAGGCATCCGCAATATTTGTCACAAATGCTGGCGGATTTGGGCGCATCCCTGGCATTATTAAGTTATATTGTTTTTCCCGTGGTTTTGCTTTTGGAAATTCCGCTTTTATTTATGCGCGCAAATTTTGAAGATAAACTTTTGGCAAAGCATTTTAAAAACGAATTTCCGGAATACAAAAAACGATCGGGATTTTTACTGCCCTTTATCGGTTAATTCCAACATCAAAAAACATTATGAAAATATTTTCTTTTTGGATCATTGCATTCTTTTTAAATTTTTATCCTGCTGCGCAAATTAATTTTTCCGCAAATAATTTTTCACGCGCAAATGAAACTGAAATAAATTCCGTTATCGTTAAAAACACGCAATACGCCGCAGCATCAAAAATTGCCGAAGCGCTTTCGGTAAATAAATTTTATAACGAAGCAAACCACAAAATTGAAATAATTTTTAATGATGTTCTTTTGAAATTTACCGCGAACAATAATTTTGTGATTGCCACAAATAAATCGGGAAGTGAAAAATCGATCTTTCAAATTTTTAACGCGCCTGTTTTGATCAATAATGAAATTTATATTCCCGTTGAAGAATGTACTGAAATTTTAAGCAAATCATACGGAAAGAAAATTTCATTCGATAAAACTTCAGAGAAATTAATTATTGGAAATTCTTCGGTCGCGCTTAAAACCGAAACTCAAAATATTTACGAAACTGCAAAAGCTGAAAATGCAAAAATTGAAATTTCCGAGACTGAAATTTCCGAAGATAAAAATGAGACTGCCGAAAATTCAAGATCATTTTCATCTGATATTTCAAATTTGATATTTGACGAAAAAGCAAACGGAACTTTAATTAAGATTTCATGCAAAAATAAAATTCCGAAATTCAGTTATTCGATAAAAGACAATATTTTGTTTTTGAACATTCTGAATTTCAACGTTGAGAAAAATCTTTCTTCAATTTATAAACCGAAAGGCGTTGTTCAAAAAACAGAAGTTAAAAAGCTGAATAAAAACACGCAGATCGAATTTCATTTAAAGGAAAGTTCGGCAACGGTTGAAGTTATGACAGATAAAAGCACAAATGAAATTTTGATAAGTGTTCACAATAATTTACTTTCGAAAAGTTCAGAAAAGTACAGCAAACAAGTTGAGCGCTGGAATTTGGATGCGGTTGTAATTGATGCCGGGCACGGCGGAAAAGATCCTGGCGCTATCGGAGTTACGGGAGTCCGCGAAAAAGATGTTAATCTTGCGCTCGCCTTGAAGCTTGGCGAAAGAATTAAAAAAGAGCTTCCCGGTGTAAAAGTTATTTACACGCGTGATAAAGATTATTTTGTTGAATTGAACAAGCGCGGAAAAATTGCAAACGAAAAAGGCGGCAAACTTTTTATTTCAATTCATTGTAATTCGCTTCCGAAAAAAAGCGCAAGCCGCAGCGGATTTGAAATTTATTTGCTTCGCCCGGGAAGAACAAAAGAAGCCATTGCAATTGCCGAACGTGAAAACAGTGTAATTAATTATGAGGAAAATCCGCAGGCTTATCAGGATCTTAACGACGAAAATTTCATTCTGGTAAGTATGGCGCACTCATCTTATATGCGCTACAGCGAGCATTTTTCGGATATTTTAAATAAACAATTCAGCAAAGATCTGCGAATTCCATCACTCGGAATTAAGCAGGC
>CBDUBH010000008.1:0-60643 GCA_965365345.1 uncultured Melioribacteraceae bacterium | reverse complement strand
ACAAACAGACAGCCATTCGATTTACCGGAAGCAGAGCCGGAACTTGTAGGCGGTTATCACACAGAATACAGCAGTATGAAATTTGCAGGGTTCTTTTTAGCTGAATATGCAAATATGATAATTGCAAGTGCAATGATCGTAACTTTATACCTTGGCGGCTGGCAATTCCCGTTCATCCATAAACTCGGAATTGAAGGAAACTGGTTATCACTGATTTATGTTGTAATATTTTTAATGAAACTTTTATTTGTACTTTTCTTCTTTATCTGGGTTCGCTGGAGTATTCCAAGATTCAGATATGATCAACTAATGAGTCTGGGCTGGAAAGTAATGTTCCCGCTTTCATTATTGAACATTATTTGGGTAGCAATTCTGATCATGGTTTTTAATTTATAAAGAAATATTCGATATAATCTTATTATAAAGTTAAAGGTTTTGTAATTATGTCAGTAAAAAAAAGAAGTAAAGATCTAAATTTTTGGGAAAAAATATATATACCTGAAATTGTAAAAGGTTTGGGCTTAACATTAAAAACAATGTTCAGGCCAAAAGTTACATTGCAATACCCGGAAGAAAAATTCATTCCGCCTGCATCATACCGTGGGAGACCTGTTTTAGTTCAGGAAGAAAACGGGGTTGAAAGATGTGTTGCTTGCGGATTGTGCTCAAGAGTTTGTCCGCCACTTGCAATAGAAGTGCAGGCAAGCGAAACCGAACTCGAAAAAGAACGGTATCCGGTTAAATTTGAAATAAATATGCTTCGCTGTATTTTCTGCGGATTTTGTGAAGAAGTTTGTCCCGAAGAAGCTATTGTTATGAGTAAAGATTACGAACTTGTATTCAGTGACAGGGAAACTGCTATCTATGGAAAAGATAAATTGCTCACTCCTATTGATAAATTAAAAGACAGAATTGAATATATTAGAAATTACAAATAAAGAAAACGGCGAAAGCCGTTTTCTTTTAATGTGATGTTTTTATTAGATAATAATTTAAAGTTAAGAGTTTATTTAAAAGTATTGTACAGAAATATAAGGTTTAGATTTAATGCTTTCAAAAGTTCTTTCAAGCGCCACTTTCGGAATTGATGCTTATCTTGTTGAAGTTGAAACCCACTGCGAAAAACAAATCCCATCTTTTACTATTGTCGGACTTCCGGATAATGCAGTAAAAGAAAGCCGTGAACGGGTAACAGCAGCAATTAAAAACAGCGGATACGAATTTCCCCTTAAAAAAATTACTGTCAATCTTGCCCCTGCAGATATTAAAAAAGAAGGCAGCTCTTTTGATCTTCCTTTGGCAATAGGACTTCTTGCAGCGGTAGGACAAGTAAATTCCGGTCTTTTAGAAGATTCAATTTTCTTAGGCGAACTTTCTTTAGATGGTACTCTTCGTCCAATAAAAGGTGCATTGTCAATTGCCGTAGAAGCCAGGAAAAAAGGAATAAAAAGAATTATTCTGCCAAAAGAATCTTCACAAGAAGCTTCTATAGTTGATGAAGTTGAAATTTTCGGTATGGAAAATTTAGATCAGGTAATTCAATTTCTAAACGGTGAAAATGAATTTATGCCGGTAGTTACAAATAAAGATGAAATTTTTAATCATATAAATGATTATCATATTGATTTTTCTGATGTAAAAGGACAGGAAAATGTTAAACGGGCATTGGAAATTGCGGCTGCAGGTGGACATAACATAATTATGATCGGTCCTCCCGGTTCCGGTAAAACAATGCTTGCAAAAAGAATTCCTTCGATATTACCGGCAATGACTTTTGATGAAGCATTGGAAACTACCAAAATACATAGTGTTGCCGGAGTACTGCCCAAAGATAAAGCGTTGATTAGTGAACGACCTTTTAGAAATCCTCATCACACGGTTTCAGATGCTGCTTTAGTTGGCGGCGGTTCATTTCCAAAACCGGGCGAAGTTTCATTTGCTCATCATGGAGTTCTATTTTTGGATGAGTTACCTGAATTCAGAAAAAATGTGCTCGAGGTTTTACGTCAACCTCTAGAAGATTCAAAAGTTACGGTTAGCCGTTCAAAAATGACACTTGAATTTCCTGCAAATTTTATGCTTGCGGCAGCTATGAATCCTTGTCCATGCGGGTTTTACACAGATCCTGCAAAAGAATGTACTTGTACGGGCACGCAAATCCAAAGATATATGGCAAAAATTTCCGGTCCTTTATTAGATAGAATTGATATTCATATTGAAGTTCCTGCGGTAAAATATAAAGAGCTTGCCGGTTCTTCAAAAACAGAATCTTCATCAGAAATCAGAAACAGAGTTGTAAAAGCCAGAAAAATTCAGCATGAAAGATTTTCTAAACATAAGCATATTTATAATAATGCAAGTATGGGCAGCAGAGAAGTAAGACAGTATTGTACGCTTGATTCTGTCGGAGCTGAAATTCTGAAAATGGCTATGACTAAATTGGGTTTATCTGCAAGAGCTTATGATAGAATCTTGAAAGTAAGCAGAACAATTGCTGATCTGGAAGAATCAGAAAATATAAAAGCCCATCATGTAAGTGAAGCAATTCAATACAGAAGTTTAGATAGAGAATTATGGAACAGATAAATTTAATTTTTTTTAAATTTAATCTTGCATTTAAATAAAAACCGAATTATATTTGTTATCTATTTTCTAAAACGGGCGGACGCCGGAGTTGGAGAGCCGGGGCGGACTGTAAATCCGTTGGCAAACGCCTTTGGGGGTTCGAATCCCTCGCCGCCCACCAGTTTTTGAAAATATTTTAATAATGGTTGGAGAGTATTTCGTTTACAACTGTTATAAAATAATTTTCAAAGTCAGAAAATTTGATAATGCGGGAGTAACTCAGTTGGTAGAGTCACAGCCTTCCAAGCTGTTGGTCGCGAGTTCGAGTCTCGTCTCCCGCTCTTTTTAATAATCCAAGTATTTGCTGTAAAACGATTTTTTAATATTTGCTGACGTAGCTCAGTTGGTAGAGCACATCCTTGGTAAGGATGAGGTCACCGGTTCAATCCCGGTCGTCAGCTCCAAACAAAAATTGAAAAGGCTATGAGAGAAATAATAACTTTAGAATGTACCGAGTGTAAAAGAAGAAATTATACAACCACAAAAAATAAAAGATTGCACCCTGGTAGGGTAGAATTTAAAAAATATTGTCGTTGGGAACGTAAACATACGATCCATAAAGAAACAAAATAATTTTTTTTACACGTCAGTGGCTCAATTGGCAGAGCAGCGGTCTCCAAAACCGCAGGTTGGGGGTTCGAGTCCCTCCTGACGTGCACATTTACAGAGTTTTATCGCATAATTATGAAAGAAAAAATAGTTAACTTTTTTAATGATGTTGTCAAGGAAATGAAAAAAGTTACTTGGCCAACAAAAGAAGAATTAAAAGAATCAACAATAATTGTTATTGTGGTTTGTATTATTATTGCTGCTTTTACCTGGCTAATAGATATGGCCATAACTCAAATTATTAAATTATTGATTTAGGCATTTAATGGAATTGAAATGGTATGTAGTGAGAACGTTTTCAGGACACGAAAACAAGGTTAAATCTCTTGTAGAAGCTGAATTGAAAGAAAACGATAAGCTTCGTGCAAAGATTGAATCTGTTTTGGTCCCTACTGAAAAAGTTTTTGAAGTCAAAGACGGTAAGAAAAAGACCAGACAGAAAAATTTCTTTCCCGGCTATATATTGATTCAAGCTGATCTTGATAACCAGGTTAAAGATTTTATTCTGAATACTCCATCGGTAATGGGATTTTTGGGAACCGGTAAGAATCCAAATCCGTTACAACCCGAAGAAGTTAAAAGAATTGTTGGAAGAATTACTCAAGATGATGATGATGAAAGAATGGAAACTCTTTTCAGAGTTGGAGATTATATAAAGATCATTGATGGTCCGTTCAATAATTTCTCAGGTTACGTTCAGGAAGTTAACGAAGAGAAAATGAAAATTAAAGTAATGGTTTCTATTTTTGGAAGAAAAACTCCCGTTGAAATAGATTTTGTTCAAGCAGAATTAGAAAAATAAGTAAATAATATTTTATATTAGGTTTTTTTATGGCAAAGAAAATTACAGGTTACATCAAATTGCAGATCCCTGCCGGAAAAGCAAATCCTTCTCCACCGGTTGGTCCAGCTCTTGGTCAAAAAGGCGTAAACATTATGGAGTTTTGTAAGCAATTTAATGCTAAAACTCAAGAAAAAGCAGGATTGATTATTCCTGTTGTAATCACAGTTTACTCAGATAAATCTTTTACTTTTATAACTAAAACACCTCCCGCTGCAGAATTATTGAAAAAAGCTGCAAAACATGAAAAAGGCTCTGCAGAACCGAATAAATCTAAAGTTGCTAAAGTAACACAAGCACAAATAAGAGAAATAGCAGAGATGAAAATGCCTGATTTGAATGCAAATAATGTTGAACAGGCCATGAGTATGATTGCAGGTACTGCTCGCAGCATGGGCTTTACCGTAGAAGAATAATAATAGTTATTGCTTCATTGAAAATAGGATTAGAAGAATAATGAAAGTTTCAAAAAGAATAAAATCAGTTAGAGAACAAGTTGATCGCAATAAAGAATATACTTTACTAGAAGCGATTCAAACTCTTAAAGAATTCTCTAATGTTAAGTTTACCGAATCGCTTGACTGTGCTATTCGCTTAGGTGTTGATCCACGTCACGCTGATCAAATGGTAAGAGGTACCGTAAGTTTACCTAACGGAACCGGAAAAGAAGTAAAAGTGCTTGTAGTAGCAAAAGGCGCTAAAGCTCAGGAAGCATTGGATGCTGGAGCAGATTTTGCCGGATTTGAAGAATACCTTGAAAAGATCAAAGGTGGTTGGGCTGATGTTGATGTTATTGTTGCAACTCCCGATGTTATGGCGGATCTTGGTAAATTAGGAAGAATTTTAGGTCCAAAAGGTTTAATGCCAAATCCGAAAAGCGGAACTGTGACAATGGATGTTGCTACAGCAGTAAAAGAAGTTAAAGCCGGTAAAATTGAATTCCGAGTTGATAAAACCGGTATTGTTCATACTTCATTAGGAAAAATTTCTTTTACAGAAGATAAACTTGTTGAAAATGCAAAAGCATTTTTATCAACAATTATTAAGCTAAAACCTTCATCGGCAAAAGGACAGTATGTAAGAAGTTTATTCTTATCTACAACAATGGGTCCCGGCTTGAAAATTATTAAAGATGAAGTTGGAACAATTAAGTAAGATTACGCGCTCATAAAAAAATAAATGCTTCTATTTTTATTTTAAGAATTAGTGATTTCGGGAGAGAAATGAATATTACAGAAAAACAAGAAATAGTCTCTCAAATTAAAGAACTTATTGAAAAATCTAATGCAATTTATGTAGTAGATTATGCTACTGTAAATGTAGAAGATATCAATAAACTGAGAAAAGAATTTCGTCAGGAAGGTATTGAGTATAAGGTCTTTAAAAATACCTTATTCAAAAAAGCTATTAGCGATTATGAAGGGTATGAAAAATTTAATGATTTACTTGTAGGTATGTCTGGATTTGCATTTGCAAATGAAAACACGACAACTCCTGCAAAGATCATTAAAAAATATTCTACGGCTAGTAAGAAATTCTCATTGAAAGGCTGCTATATAGAAAATCAGTTCTTCTCAGGCGATCAATTGGATGCATTATCAACAATGCCAACCAAACCTGAGATTATTGCCGGAATTATTGGCAGTATAAATGCCCCTGCCTCCGGTATAGTTGGCGCAATCAATGCTGTAATGCGCGATCTGGTAAGTGTGATTGATGAGATTTCTAAAAAGAATGCCGCTTAATTAATAAAGTATATAAGTGAAATAATTTTTCGGGAGAAATAAAAATGTCAGAAAAAGTTGCAGAAATAGTTGAAAAAATTAAAGTATTATCTTTAGTTGAAGCCTCTGAATTAAAAAAAGCATTGGAAGATGAATTTGGTGTTACTGCTGCTGCCCCTATGATGATGGGTGCTGCTCCTGCAGCCGCTGCCGCTGCTCCGGTTGAAGAAAAAACTGAATTTAATGTTGTTCTTGTTGGTGCTGGCGATAAAAAAATCAATGTTATTAAAGTAGTTCGTGCTCATACCGGTTTAGGTTTGAAAGAAGCTAAAGATTTAGTTGATGGTGCGCCAAATGTTGTTAAAGAAGCAGTATCAAAAGATGAAGCTGAAAAATTGAAGAAAGAATTTGAAGAAGCCGGCGCTACTGTAGAAATAAAATAAGTTTAGATTAGATTTTAAAGATAATTTACTATACGTTAAAAGATTGAAAGTGATAGGGCGGTGAAATCCGCCTTGTCACTTTTCTATATTTTTAAAATATTTAACGTATTTGCATAAAGTAATATAACGGAGGCAAGATTGAATAATAATAGAATCTCTTTCGCACGAATTCCTTCCACAATTGAAATGCCGGATTTGCTTAACATTCAGCTTGAATCCTTTGAAGAGTTCCTACAACTAAAAGTTCCTCCGGCAAAAAGAGAAAACAAAGGATTACAGGCAGTATTTAGTGCAAATTTCCCAATTTTGGATAATAAGGAATTTTATCGATTAGATTTTGTTGAATATTATATTGAGAAGGCAAGGTACTCTATTGAGGAATGTAGAGAAAGAGGGTTAACATATTCAGCACCACTTAAAGCTAAAGTACGTCTTTCTGCTAAAGATCCGGAAACAGAAGAATTTGTAAATTCCGTAGAACAAGAAGTATATCTTGGAAATCTTCCTTTTATGACAAATAAAGGAACTTTCATAATTAACGGCGCAGAAAGAGTTATCGTTACACAGTTACACCGTTCCCCGGGTGTAGCTTTTTCTCAAACTGTTCACCCTAATGGAACTCCGATTTATTCAGCTAGAATTATTCCTTTTAGAGGTTCATGGGTTGAATTTGCAACAGATATCAATAACATACTTTACGTATATATTGATAGAAGGAAAAAATTTCCTTCAACAACACTATTAAGAGCATTGGGTTATGATCTTAACGATCAAATATTGGATTTGTTTAATTTAGTCGAAGATGTTAAGACTAAAGATGTAGATGAAAATTATGTTGGACGTGTTGTCGCAGATGATGTTTTTGATATGGAAACTGGTGAAATCTTTTTAAGTAAAGATACCGCATTAACTGAAGAAGATATTGAAAGATTAAAAGAATCTTCTATAACCACGTTAAAATTAATTAGCGGTGAAACCACTCCGGAACATGATCTTATCTTAAATACATTAAAGAAAGATACTTCTTTAAATAAAGAAGAAGCTTTATTTGCAATTTACAGACAGTTACGTTCAGGTGAAGCTCCGGATTTGGATACAGCTCAAGGTTTGATTGATAAATTATTCTTTAATGATAAGAGATATGATCTTGGTGAAGTCGGCAGATTTAGAATGAATGACAAATTGGGATTAAACATTCCCGATGAAGTTACAATTTTAACAGTTGATGATATAATTGCAATCATTAAATATATAATAGATCTTAAGAACGGTGAGTATAGTATTGATGATATTGATCATTTAGGAAACAGAAGAGTTAGAACTGTTGGTGAACAATTAGGACAGCAGTATAACGTTGGTTTAGCAAGAATGGCGCGCACGATAAAAGAAAGAATGAACATGCGCGATACAGAAAGCTTCCAACCTCAAGATCTGGTAAACGCAAGAACTATAAGCAGTGTGATTAATGCCTTCTTTGGTACAAATCAGCTTTCGCAATTTATGGATCAAACAAATCCTCTTTCTGAATTAACCCATAAAAGGAGAATTTCTGCTTTGGGTCCCGGTGGTTTAACTCGTGAAAGAGCAGGATTTGAAGTTCGTGACGTTCATCATTCGCATTATGGAAGATTATGTCCGATTGAAACTCCTGAAGGTCCGAATATAGGATTGATTTCATCATTAACAATATATTCACGTGTAAATAAATACGGATTTTTAGAAACACCATACAAAAAAGTAGAAGACGGAAAAGTTACAAGTAAAGTGGAATTCCTTAGTGCAGATCAGGAAGATAATTTTACGATCGCACAGGCAAATGCTCTTGTTAATGAACAAGGCAATTTTGTAAATGAAAGAGTAAAATGCCGTAATAAAGGTGAATTTCCGGTTGTTCCTCCGGCTCAAATTCAATATATGGATGTTGCTCCTGCACAAATCGTAAGCGCTGCAGCAGCATTAATCCCATTTTTGGAACATGATGATGCTAACAGGGCTTTGATGGGTTCTAACATGCAGCGTCAGGCAGTTCCATTATTGAAACCTGAAGCGCCGATCGTTGGAACCGGATTTGAACAAAAACTTGCAATTGATTCACGTGCTTGTATTGCTGCGGAAGCTAATGGAGTTATTGAATATGTTGATGCTGAAAAAATAGTTGTTAAATATGATCTTGATCCTAAAAGTGAAGAAGCATTAACTTCAATTGATGATGTAAAAAGAGTAACCTATAATTTGATTAAATTTTCAGGAACAAATCAGGAAACTTCAGTTAATCAAAGACCCATTGTAAAAGAAGGTCAAAAGATTAAAAAAGGCGAAGTAATAGCTGATGGTCCTTCAATTGATCAAGGCGAACTTGCACTAGGCAGAAATGTTTTAGTTGCGTTCATGCCTTGGAGAGGTTACAACTTTGAAGATGCGATTGTTATTAGTGAAAGAGTTGTAAAAGAAGATATTTATACATCAATACATATTGAAGAATTTGAACTTCAAGTAAGAGAAACAAAACGCGGTGAAGAAGAACTTACTCGTGATATACCGAACGTAAGTGAAGAAGCTACAAAAAATCTCGATGAAACCGGCATAATAAGAGTTGGAGCAGAAGTAAAAGAAGGTGACATTCTCATTGGTAAAATTACTCCTAAAGGTGAAACTGATCCTACTCCTGAAGAAAAACTTTTAAAAGCCATCTTTGGAGATAAAGCAGGCGATGTAAAAGATGCTTCATTAAAGGCAACTCCCGGACTTAAAGGAACAGTGGTTAAAACAAGATTGTTCAGTCGTAAACGTAAAGATCCGGAAGGTAAAAAAAGCGAAAAGAAATTACTTGAAGCTTTAGATAATGATTACAGTAGAAACAGACAAGCAATAAATAATAAATTAATTGATAAACTTACAAAAATTGCATTGGGTTCTACAACAACCGGAATTAGAGATAATGATGGTTCAGTTGTAATTAGAGCCAATACAATTATTAAAGAAGATACATTTGCAAAACTTGAAGATGCTTCAAAATTGGATTTTGATACTGATTGGTTCGAATCCAAAAAAACAAATAATTTAGTTAAAAAACTTTATGAAAATTACTTTGAAGCATTAAGAGAAGTTGAAGAAGAATATAAGAAGGAAAAGCTGAAAATTCAAAGCGGCGATGAACTTCCTCCCGGAATTGTTCAATTGGCAAAAGTTTATGTGGCAAAAAAACGTAAGCTGCAAGTAGGTGATAAAATGGCAGGAAGACACGGTAACAAAGGTGTTGTTGCTAAAATAGTTCCTGCTGAAGATATGCCTTACTTGGAAGATGGAACTCCGGTTGATATAGTTCTAAATCCGCTTGGTGTGCCTTCGCGTATGAATCTTGGTCAGCTTTATGAAACCGCACTTGGCTGGGTGGGAAAAAGACTTGGTGTTAAATTTGCAACTCCTATTTTTGATGGTGCTAAAGTAGAAGATGTAAATAATTATTTGGATGAAGCAGGATTGAATCCCGGAAGTAAAACAACCTTAGTTGATGGAAGAACAGGTGAAAAATTCCATCAGAAAGTTACTTGCGGCTATATCTATATGATCAAATTAGGTCATATGGTTGATGATAAAATTCATGCTCGTTCAATTGGGCCATACTCATTAATTACTCAGCAGCCATTAGGCGGTAAAGCCCAATTTGGCGGACAGAGATTCGGAGAAATGGAAGTTTGGGCATTGGAAGGTTACGGTGCAGCTCATATTTTGCAAGAAATATTGACCGTAAAAAGTGATGATGTTGCCGGAAGAGCTAGAACCTACGAAGCAATTGTAAAAGGTGAGAATATACCGGAACCAAATATTCCTGAATCATTTAACGTACTGATTAAAGAGCTACAGGGACTTGGACTTGATATCAAAATTAATTAGTACAAAAAACAAATTTCACTTAGATAAAGGAGAAATTTAAATGCCTTATAGAATTCAAGAAAATGCGATGAAATCCATCAACAGCATAACTATCAGTTTAGCAAGTCCTGATGATATTTTATCAAGATCGCATGGAGAAGTTACAAAACCTGAAACTATTAATTATAGATCGTTTAGACCTGAAAAAGACGGATTGTTTTGCGAAAAAATATTTGGACCGATTAAAGATTGGGAATGTCATTGCGGAAAATATAAAAGAATAAGGTACAAAGGAATTGTTTGCGATAGATGCGGTGTTGAAGTTACACAAAAAGCAGTTAGACGCGAAAGAATGGGTCATATTGCTTTGGCAGTTCCCGTAGTACATATATGGTTTTTTAGAGCTCTTCCTTCAAAAATCGGTAATATCATCGGTATGACCACAAAAGAGCTTGAAAAAATTATTTATTATGAATCGTATGTTGTTATAAATCCGGGACCAACAGGATTAAGTGCTCAAGATTTGATTTCAGAAGATCAATATTTTGAAATTTTATCTTCCCTTCCGGTAGGTAACGAAAAATTAGAAGAAAATGATCCTAAAAAATTCGTTGCAAAAATCGGTGGCGATGCTATTAAAGAACTTTTAAGAAGAACAAATATTAAAGAAATATTCAGAAATCTTCGTGAGCAGGTAAAAGTTGAAACCTCTCAACAAAAGAAAGCTGATTATTTAAAACGCTTAAGAGTATTAGAAGCTTTCAGAGAAAAAGAAGATAAAGTTCTTAATAAACCTGAATGGATGGTTTTAAGCGTAATTCCGGTAATTCCTCCTGAGCTTAGACCTTTAGTTCCTCTTGAAGGTGGAAGATTTGCAACAAGTGATCTTAATGATCTTTACCGTAGAGTAATAATTAGAAATAACAGATTAAAAAGATTGATTGATATTAAAGCTCCTGAAGTAATTCTTCGAAACGAGAAAAGAATGCTTCAAGAAGCAGTTGATGCTCTTTTTGATAATTCAAGAAGAGGAAATGCCGTTAGAAGTGATAGTAACAGGCCACTTAAATCATTAAGTGATATGCTTAAAGGTAAACAAGGTCGTTTCCGTCAAAATCTATTAGGAAAAAGAGTTGATTATTCAGGCCGTTCTGTAATTGTTGTTGGTCCTGAATTGAAACTTCATCAATGCGGATTGCCAAAAGATATGGCTGTTGAATTATTTAAGCCTTTTATTATCAGAAAGTTGATTGAACGAGGACATAATAAAACAGTTAAAAGTGCAAGAAAAGTAGTTGATAGAAAAGATCCCGTAATTTGGGAAATTCTTGAAAGTATTATAGATGGACATCCGATATTATTAAACCGTGCTCCAACTTTACATAGATTGGGAATTCAAGCATTCCAGCCAATTTTGATTGATGGAAAAGCTATTCAGCTTCATCCGATGGTCTGTACTGCATTTAATGCGGATTTCGACGGTGATCAGATGGCAGTTCACGTTCCTCTTTCTTATGAAGCGCAATTAGAAGCTGTGTTATTAATGTTAAGCAGTCATAATATCTTGTCTCCACAAAACGGAAGTCCAATTGTTGTGCCGACACAAGATATAGTTCTTGGTTGCTACTATTTAACAAAAATGCGTGAAGGCGATAAAGGCGAAGGAATGATCTTTTCATCTCCGCAAGAAGCCATGATCGCTTATAATAATCAAATTATTGCCCTTCATTCAAAAATAAAAGTAAGGATTGATGGCAAAATTATAGAAACTACCGTTGGTAGAGTTATCTTCAATCAGATAGTTCCTAATGAAATGGGATTCTTTAATGAATTGTTGGTAAAGAAAATATTCAGCGGTTTTATTTATAGAATGTTCATTAAACTCGGCAATAAAGTTACAGCAAAGTTTTTGGATGATTTGAAAGATTTAGGTTTCAGATATTCTACAGCAGCTGGGGTTTCTGTAAGCTTTTCGGATATGATTGTACCTGAAGAAAAAGTTCAGTTGATTACCAAAGCGAATAAAAACGTTTCACAAGTATTGAATGAACACGAACAAGGCTTGATCACTGATGCCGAAAGATATAATAAGATCATTGACGTTTGGACTCATACTACAAATAACGTAGCTATCGAATTAATGAGAAAAATTCGCGCCGATCAAGGTGGATTTAACTCACTACACATGATGGTTGATTCCGGTGCGAGAGGCTCTCAAGAACAGGTTAGACAGTTAGCCGGTATGCGTGGACTTATGATGAAACCGCAAAAAAGTTTAACCGGTCAATCCGGTGAAATTATTGAAAATCCGATTATAGCAAACTTTAAAGAAGGAGTTTCAGTACTTGAATACTTCATTTCAACACACGGTGCACGTAAAGGTCTAGCAGATACTGCGTTAAAAACAGCGGATGCCGGTTATTTAACAAGAAGACTTTGCGATGTTGCTCAAGATGTTATCATTTCGGAAATAGATTGCGGAACAATTAGAGGTGTTGCTGTTACCGCTTTAAAAGATGTCGAACTAGAAAGAGAATCTTTAGCAGAAAGAATAACAGGTCGTGTTGCTCAGGAAGATGTTTATGATCCTCGTACTGATGATTTAATCATTGGTGTTGGTGAATTAATTGATGAAGATTTGGCTGAAAAAATAGAAGATTCAAATATTGAATCAGTTTACATCAGGACAGTACTTACATGCGAATCAAAACGCGGAGTTTGTGCTAAATGTTACGGTAGAAATTTAACTAACGGTAAATTAGTTGAAGTTGGTGAAGCTGTAGGAATTATTGCAGCTCAATCAATCGGTGAACCCGGTACTCAGCTTACATTAAGAACTTTCCACTTAGGTGGTACTTCATCTCGTATTGCAAGTCAATCGCAAGTTGAATCTACAGTAGAAGGTACTGTTCAGTTTGAAAAAATAAAATTTGTTGAAAAGCCGGATGTTTTCGGAAATGTAAAAGTTGTGATAGGAAGAAGAGGAGCAATTTCAATCCTTGATGATGATAACAGACAAATTAAAAGATTTGAAATTCCTTACGGAGCAGAAGTTCAGGTAGAAGAACGTCAGAAAATCAAAAAAGGATCAATTTTATATCGTCATGATCCGTATAATCAGGTGATTGTAGCTGATATTTCCGGAACTGTAAGTTTTGTTGATCTTATTGATTCTGTTACTATGCAACAAGTTACTGATGAACAAACAGGACACGTTCAGAAAATTGTAATAGAATCCAGAGATAAAACTTTAACTCCAAGCATCTTGATTACAAGTGATGATGGTGAAAAGAAATTGTTTAACGTTCCAACCAGAGCTTATATTTCAATTGAAGAAGGTGAAAAGATTCACGCCGGAACCACATTGGCGAAAATTTCTAAGCAAGCAACAAAATCAAGGGATATTACCGGTGGTTTGCCAAGAGTAACCGAATTGTTCGAAGCAAGAAGTCCTCATGATCCTGCCATTGTTGCAGAAATTGAAGGTGTAGTAAAATTTGGTGCACGCAAAAAAGGTTCAAGAGAAATAATAATTGCTTCACCTGACGGCTCATATGAAAAATCTTATTCAGTTCCTTACGGAAAGCATATTCTTGTACAAGAAGGTGACGAAATTCCGGTAGGTGAAAAAATTACTGATGGACCTGTTGATCCGCATGATATCTTAAAAATTAAAGGTACCAATGCTGTACAGGAATATTTAGTAAATGAGATTCAGGATGTTTATCGTTTGCAAGGTGTTAAAATTAATGACAAACATATTGAAGTAATTGTAAGACAAATGCTTCAAAAGTTAAAAGTTGTATCTTCTGGAGATACACGTTTCATTGAAGAAGATTATGTAGATAGAGTTGAATTCAATGAAGAAAATGAAAAAATAAAACAACAAGCATTAATTGTAAACGGCGGAAATTCACCTAAATACGAAGCCGGACATCTTGTATTCAAAAATAAATTGCGTGAACATAATTCCGAACTTTCTCGTAAAAAGAAAAAGGAAATGGAAGCGCGCGACGCTGAACCTGCTACTTTTGAACACGTATTACTTGGAATAACACAGGCTGCACTATCAACTGATAGCTTTATTTCTGCGGCATCATTCCAGGAAACTACAAAAGTTCTAACGAATGCAGCAACAGAAGCTAAGACCGATTATCTTTTAGGTCTTAAAGAAAATGTTGTTATGGGACACTTGATCCCGGCAGGAACTGGTTTGAAAAAATACAAGAAAATAGTTTTGGTTAATTCTACAAGTGAAGAAAAACCTGAAGAAATAAATCAGACAGAAGTCAATCAATAGAATTAAAAAAAAGAGCACAATTAAGTGTAAATTATTGTGCTCTTTACTTGACAAAAGAATAAGAAACATATATATTTAGAGTCTAAAATTTTTTGGAATAGGAAATCCAGGAGGAATTTAAGTGCCCACAATAAATCAATTAGTTAGAAAAGGGCGTGTAGTCATTAAAGCTAAGAATAAGGCGCCGGCATTAGATGCTTGTCCTCAAAGAAGAGGTGTTTGTACGAGAGTTTATACAACTACTCCTAAAAAACCTAATTCGGCTTTAAGAAAAGTTGCGAGAGTAAGACTTACTAATGGCATTGAAGTTACAGCATATATACCTGGTGAAGGACATAATTTGCAAGAACACTCAATTGTATTGATTAGAGGTGGTAGAGTAAAAGATTTGCCGGGTGTTCGTTATCATATAATTCGTGGTACCCTTGACGCGAGCGGTGTTGAAGATAGAAGACAAGGAAGATCAAAATACGGTGCAAAAAAACCAAAATCGAAATAAAGAATTATGAGAAAGAAAAGAGCAGAAAAACGATATGTTAAGCCGGATCCAAGATTTAATGATGTCTTGGTGTCTAAATTTGTTAATGCGATTATGTACGATGGAAAAAAATCCGTTGCAAGAAAAATTATATATAATAGCTTTGACGTAATTGAAAGCAGAACAAAAAAACCTGCAATGGAAGTTTTCCAAAAAGCGCTTAGCAATGTTCAACCTCTTGTGGAAGTTAGAAGTAGAAGGGTTGGAGGTGCAACCTATCAAGTGCCAATGGAAGTTAGATCAGAAAGAAGAGTTGCTCTTGCATTTAGATGGATCAAGACTTATGCAAGACAAAGAAATGATAAAACCATGGCATTAAAATTAGCTGCTGAATTAATTGCAGCGTCAAACGGTGAAGGTTCTTCAGTCAAGAAAAAAGATGATACTCATAGAATGGCTGAAGCAAACAAAGCATTTGCACATTTTAAGTGGTAATTAAAAGGAAGGTTAGTATAAAAGTTTATGGCAGGAAGAGTTAGTTTAGATAAAGTACGTAATATTGGAATTATGGCGCATATTGATGCGGGTAAAACAACAACCACTGAAAGAATATTGTTTTATACAGGTAGATTGCATCGAATCGGTGAAGTTCACGAAGGTGGTGCAACTATGGATTGGATGGAGCAGGAAAAAGAAAGAGGAATTACTATTACAAGTGCTTCTACAACTGCTTTTTGGAATAATCATCAAATAAATATTATAGATACACCGGGACACGTTGATTTTACGGTAGAAGTTGAAAGATCTTTAAGAATTTTAGATGGTGCAATAGCATTATTTTGTTCTGTTGGTGGCGTTGAACCTCAGTCTGAAACCGTTTGGAGACAAGCGGATAAATATGGTGTACCGAGAATCGCATTTGTTAATAAAATGGATAGAATTGGTGCTGATTTCTTTCATGCAATTGAAATGATGAGAGAAAGACTTGGAGCAAATGCTATTCCTGTGAGTCTTCCAATTGGAGAAGGTGATCTTTTTGCGGGAGTTATTGATTTAATAAGTTTTAAAGCAAGAATGTATCATGAAGATACTATGGGTACTACATTTGATGATATTGATATTCCAGCTGATTTGTTGGAATTGGCAAATAAATATAGAACTCAAATGTTAGAAGCGGTATCTGATGTTGACGATACCTTGCTTGAAAAATATTTGGAAGGTCAAGAAATTACTGAAGGTGAAATTAAGAAAGTTTTGAGAACTGCAACATTACAAGGAAAAATAATTCCTGTTTTATGTGGTTCATCATTTAAGAATAAAGGTGTTCAGAAATTACTAGATAGTGTAATCGACTTTTTGCCAGCTCCTGTTGATATGGGAGATTTAAAAGCTCATCATCCTGGTACTAATGATACAGTTGTAAGAAAAATTCGTGATGATGAAAAGTTTGCAGGATTAGCATTTAAAATTATGACTGATCCTTATGTCGGTAAGTTAACATATGTAAGAGTTTATAGTGGTACATTAAAGGCAGGTTCCTATATTTATAATTCTATTGCCGGTAAAAAGGAAAGAGTTGGTAGAATCTTACAAATGCATGCTAATCATAGACAAGATATTGATGAGGTGAAATCTGGAGATATTGCTGCGATTGTTGGATTAAAATATACTAAAACCGGAGATACCCTATGTTCTGAAGACGATCCAATCGTTTTGGAAAAAATGGAATTCCCGGAACCTGTTATCCAAATTGCAATTGAACCGAGAACAAAAGCAGATCAAGATAAATTATCGGAAGCTCTTGCAAAATTGTCGGATGAAGATCCAACTTTTAAAGTAAAAGTTGATGATGAAACAGGACAAACTCTGATTAGTGGAATGGGTGAACTTCATTTGGATATTTTAGTTGATAGAATGAAACGTGAATTTAAGGTTGAAGCTAATGTAGGTAAACCTCAAGTTGCATATAGAGAATCTATAACAACAACTGTAAATGCCGAAGGAAAATTTGTAAAGCAATCTGGTGGTCGTGGAAAATACGGTCATGTTTGGATAGAATTAGGACCTAATGAACCTGGTAAAGGATATGAATTTATAAATGCGATAGTAGGTGGTACTGTTCCAAAAGAATATATTCCGGCAGTATCAAACGGTATTCAGGAAGCTATGAGAAATGGTGTAATAGCCGGCTTCCCTGTAGTGGATATTAAAGCGAAAATTTATGATGGATCGTATCATGATGTTGATTCTGATGAATTATCATTCAAAGTTGCAGGATCTATGGCCTTTAAGGAAGGAGCTAGAAAAGCCAAACCCGCACTTCTAGAGCCTATGGTTAGTGTAGAAGTTATAACTCCTGAAGATTATTTAGGAGATGTAATGGGTGATTTGAATTCAAGAAGAGGTAAAATTGAAGGCTTTGCTGCAAGAAAAGATGCCCAAGTAATAAAAGCTATTGTGCCGCTTTCAGAAATGTTCGGTTATGCGACAATATTAAGATCTATGACTCAAGGTAGAGCAATATATACCATGCAATTTTCACATTACTCCGAAGTTCCAAAAGGAATTGCTGACGAGATTGCAGAAAAAACACAAAATAAAAAATCAATAACATCTGCTTAGTTAAAAGAAAGATTAAATAAAAGTAAAAGGAGAACTCGATGGCCAAAGAAAAATTTGATAGGAGTAAACCCCACGTTAACGTAGGTACTATTGGACACGTTGACCATGGTAAAACTACCTTAACAGCAGCCATCACTATGGCTTTAGCTAAAAAAGGTTTGTCACAAAAAAGATCATTCGACAGTATTGATAATGCCCCTGAAGAAAGAGAAAGAGGTATTACAATCGCTACTGCGCATGTTGAATATTCAACAGATAAGAGGCATTATGCGCATGTAGATTGTCCTGGTCACGCTGATTATGTTAAAAATATGATTACCGGTGCTGCTCAGATGGACGGAGCGATTTTAGTAGTTGCTGCAACAGATGGTCCTATGCCTCAGACAAGAGAACACATTCTTCTAGCAAGACAAGTAGGTGTTCCAAGAATAGTTGTTTTTATGAATAAAGTTGATATGGTTGATGATCCTGAATTGATTGAATTAGTTGAAGTAGAATTAAGAGATTTATTAAGCCAATATGAATTCCCTGGTGATGAAATTCCTATTATAAAAGGGTCAGCATTAAGAGCTTTGGAAGCTTCAAGTGACGAAAGTGTACCTGCAACTGATGAAAGATTAAATTGCATTTGGGAATTAATGGATGCAGTAGATGAATATATTCCAATACCTGAAAGAAGTGTCGATAAACCTTTCTTGATGCCAGTTGAAGATGTATTTTCAATCACTGGTCGTGGAACCGTCGCTACAGGTAGAGTTGAAAGAGGCCAAGTTAAAATTCAAGAAGAAGTTGAATTAATCGGCTTGGGTGTTCACAAGAAAACTGTAGTTACCGGAATTGAAATGTTTAGAAAAGAATTGGATTCTGCAATGGCTGGTGATAATGCAGGAATTCTTTTAAGAGGTGTTGATAAAAACGAAATTGAAAGAGGAATGGTTCTAGCAAAAACTGGTACAATTACTCCTCATAGAATATTTGATGGTGAAGTATATATTCTTTCAAAAGAAGAAGGTGGACGTCACACTCCATTCTTTAACGGATACAGACCGCAGTTTTATTTCAGAACTACTGATGTAACTGGAGTAGCTGATTTACCTGAAGGAACTGAAATGGTTATGCCTGGTGATAATGTAAAATTGAAAGTTACATTGATAACCGAAATAGCAATGGAAGAAGGTCTTAGATTTGCTATTCGTGAAGGCGGTAGAACAGTTGGTGCTGGAGTTGTTACAAAGATATACGAATAATATAGATTTATGGAGGGGGTTAATCCCCTCCAAATAATATAGGAGTTATTAAAGTGCCGGGTCAAAAGATCAGAATAAAATTAAAATCATATGATCATATTCTTATTGATAAATCAACTGAAAAGATCATAAAAACGGTTAAAAGTACTGGAGCTGTTGTATCAGGTCCAATTCCTTTACCAACTAAAAAGACCGTTTACACAGTTCTAAGATCTCCTCATGTTGATAAAAAATCTAGAGAACAATTTGAAATAAGAGCACATAAAAGAATTATTGATATTCATAATTCCAATAATAAAACCGTCGATGCATTAAGTAAATTAGATATTCCGGCGGGTGTTGATATAGAGATTAAGTTATAAGGATATATAAAATGCTTGGTTTGATCGGTAAAAAAATAGGCATGAGCAGCATTTTTTCTGCAGATGGTCAACTTGTTCCGGTGACTGTAATTGAAGCAGGTCCATGTTTTATTTTGGAAATTAAAACAAAAGATAAACATGGTTATAATTCTTTTCAACTGGGTTTTGAAGTTGCAAAAGAAAAAAACATGGCTAAACCATTAATTGGTCAATTCGCCAAAAAAGGGATTAATGCATTAAAATATATTAAAGAGTTTAGAAATTTTGAATTATCTGAAAAGAATGTTGGTGATGAGTTAAAGGTAGATGCCATTTTTAAAGAAGGTGATGTTGTTAAAATAACCGGAAAATCAAAAGGTAAAGGTTTTCAGGGGGTTATGAAAAGACATGGATTTGGTGGTGTTGGTGGAACTACTCATGGACAGAGTGACAGATTAAGAGCGCCCGGATCAATTGGATCAAGTTCTTATCCGTCAAGAGTATTTAAAGGACAAAGAATGGCTGGTAGGACCGGATTTGAAAAAGTTACGGTAAGAAATCTGAAAGTTATTAAAATAATTCCCGAAAAAAATATCATTATGATTAAAGGTGCTATCCCGGGATCAAATAATTCAATAATTGAGATTAAAAAGTAATACGGTTTTAAAATGACAGTAGATGTAATTAAAATAGACGGTTCCAAATCAAATGAAAATATTGAACTAAATGAAAATATTTTCAATATAACACCAAATGATCATGCAATTTATTTAGATATAAAAGCTTATTTGGCAAATCAAAGACAAGGGACTCATAAAAGTAAAGAAAGAAATGAAGTTTCTGGCGGTGGTAAAAAACCTTGGAGACAAAAAGGTAGAGGTGGTGCTCGAGCCGGATCCTCAAGATCTCCATTATGGGTTGGTGGTGGAACTATTTTTGGACCTAAACCTAGAAATTACAGACAAAGAATTAATAAGAAGTTAAAACAATTAGCACGTAAATCTGCTTTATCATATAAATTTAAGAATAATCAATTACTTGTTATTGATGATTTTCAATTAGAAGCATTTAAAACTAAAGAGTTAATTAATATCTTTTCAGCTCTTAAAATTAATAACAAAAAAGCACTTATGTTAACAGATGGATACAATGAGATTTTATATAAATCTGGCAGAAACATAAGTAATATAAAAATATTAGAAGCCCAAAAAGCTTCGACCTATGATTTGTTAAATAATCAAGTTGTTATTTTGCAGAAAAGTGCAGTAACATATATTGAGCAGAATTTAAGTAATAAAGATAAGGTAGCATAAATAAAATGCATTCAATATTAATAAAACCGCTAATTACCGAAAAAATTAGTTACTTAAATGAATCTCAAAAGAAATATGGATTCATTGTCGAGTACAATTCGAATAAAATTGAAATAGCGAAAGCTATTGAAGAAAAATTTAATGTAAAAGTTAAAGATGTTAATACTATCCGTTATAATGGAAAAGTAAAAACTCAATTTAGAAAAAGCGGAAGATTTACAGGTAAAACTGCAAGATTTAAAAAAGCGTTAATTACACTTAAAGAAGGATATTCAATTGATTTATTTGATGAATCAAAATAATGACTTTAAGGAAATTGGAGTAGAAGTAAATGGCTATTAGAAAATTAAAACCAATGACGCCGGGTACAAGATTTATGATGTATTCTTCTTTTGAAGAAATTACAAAAAAAGAACCTGAAAAGTCATTAACTGTTTCTTTGTCCAAATCTGGTGGAAGAAATAATAATGGTCGCGTTACCTCAAGACACAGAGGCGGCGGACATAAAAGAAGATATAGAATTATAGATTTTAAACGTAATAAACATGGGATTCCTGCTAAGGTATTTTCAATAGAATATGATCCTAATAGATCTGCGCGTATTGCACTACTTCATTATATTGACGGCGAAAAAAGATATATTCTTGCTCCTGATGGATTAAAAGTTGGTGATCAAATTCAATCAGGTATTGGTAGTGATATTAAAGTAGGTAACGCTTTAAAATTAAAAGATCTCCCTGTTGGCAGTTTTATTCATAATGTGGAATTAAAACCGGGCAAAGGTGGACAATTAGGACGTAGTGCCGGATGTTCTTTGCAATTAGTTGCTAAAGAAGGTAAATTTGCACAAATTAAAATGCCATCCGGTGAAGTAAGATTAATAAGTGTAGAGTGTATGGCTACTTATGGTAGTGTTGGGAACTCAGATCATGAAAATTTAAGTTTAGGTAAAGCCGGTAGAAGTAGATGGTTAGGAAAAAGACCTTATGTAAGAGGAGTTGCAATGAATCCTGTTGATCATCCAATGGGTGGTGGTGAAGGTAAAACATCAGGTGGAGGTCATCCGGTATCACCTTGGGGTCAACCTGCAAAAGGATTTAAGACTCGTAAGAAAAAAAATGCATCTAATAAATTTATAGTTAAAAGACGTAAATAGAGAGAAATAAATGCCAAGATCAATTAAAAAAGGTCCATTTATTAGCGTAAAGTTATTAAAAAAAATTCAAGAAATGAATGAGACAAATCAAAAGAAAATTGTTAAAACCTGGTCTCGTTCAAGTACAATTTCACCGGAATTTGTCGGACATACAATTGCAGTTCATAACGGAAATAAAATGATTCCTGTTTATGTTTCAGAGAATATGGTTGGACATAAATTAGGTGAATTTGCACCGACAAGAATTTTTAGAGGTCATCCGGGTCAAAAATCAGAAAAATCTTCTAGAGTAAAATAATACGTTATTGAGGTTATGGATAATGGAAGCAAAAGCGACACATAAATATATTGGATCATCACCAAGAAAAATGAGATTGGTAATTGATCTTATTAGAGGCAAATCTGTCGAAAAAGCGTTGGAAATTTTACATTTTCATCCCAAACATGCATCTAAAGATGCTGAAAAAGTTTTAAGATCTGCAGTTTCAAATTATTTAAATAAGAATGAAGATAGCAGAAATGATGCAAATGGTTTGTATGTAAAAACAGCATTTGTAAATCAGGGTCCGGCTCTGAAAAGAATTTTACCGGCACCAATGGGCAGAGCCTATAGAATAAAAAAGAGATCAAATCATTTAACAATTATAGTAGATACTAAAGAGTAATCAGGAGGATTTTTTGGGACAAAAGACTAATCCTACAGGTTTAAGAATTGGGATTATCAGAGGTTGGGATTCCAATTGGTATGAAAGTAAAAGTTACGCCGGAAAATTAAAAGAAGATGATACTTTACGTAAATATATCAAAAAAAGATTAAAAAAAGCCGGTATATCCAAAATTATAATAGATAGAACTTCAAAAAATGTAATTTTGACGATACATACTTCACGACCAGGTGTGGTTATTGGCAAAAGCGGCAAAGAAATTGCGCAATTGGAACAAGAATTAAAACAAGTTATTGATAAAGAAGTTAAAATTCAAATAACTGAAATTAAACGTCCCGAAATAGATGCTTCTTTAGTAGCCGAAAATATTGCCTCTCAATTAGAAGGAAGAATATCCTTCAGAAGAGCAATGAAAAGTTCAATTACGGCTTCAATGAGAATGGGTGCTGAAGGTATTAGAATTATGTGTGCCGGGAGATTAGGTGGAGCCGAAATGGCACGTACAGAACAATATAAAGACGGAAGAATACCGTTACATACTTTAAGAGCAGATATTGATTATGCAACAGCAACTGCACAAACAATTTACGGTGCAATTGGCATTAAAGTGTGGATTTGCCGCGGTGAAATTCTAGGTAAAAGAGCAACAGAGTAATAGGAGTTTTCGACCATGTTAATGCCTAAAAGGGTTAAATACAGAAAAACACATCGCGGTAGAATGACTGGAAAAGCTTTCCGCGGAAGTTTAGTAAATTTTGGAGATTTTGGTTTAAAGGCAGTTGAACCAGCCTGGATAACAAGCAGACAAATAGAAGCATGTAGAGTTGCTTTATCCAGAAGAATGAAAAGAGATGGTAAGATTTGGATTAGAATATTTCCTGATAAACCGGTTACTAAAAAACCTTTGGAAACTAGAATGGGTAAAGGTAAAGGAGCACCTGAATTTTGGGTAGCAGTAGTTAAACCGGGTAGAATTATGTTTGAGGTAAGTGGTGTTAGCAAAGAATTAGCATTTGAAGCTTTGAAATTAGCATCACAAAAATTACCCATTAAAACAAAAATTGTAACAAGATACGATCTCGAACAATAAAGTTGGTTGAACAATGAAAATAACTGAAATAAAAGAAATGAAAAATGAGGAAATTCAAAAAAGAATTAAAGAAGAAGAAACAAATCTTCTTGATTTAAGATTTTCCCATGAACTTAGACAATTGACAAATACAGCAAAATTAAAAGAATTACGTCGTGATATAGCTAAAATGAGAACTGTATTGCGCCAAAGAGAAATATCATAATAAAAATGGAGTAAATTCTTGTTTATGGAACAAAGGAGTTTAAGAAAAACTAGAACAGGGATTGTAATAAGCAATAAAATGGAAAAAAGTATAGTAGTAGCTATAGAGAGAAAAGTTGCACATCCTTTGTATAAAAAATACTTCAAAAAAACTACTAAATTAATGGCTCACGACGAAAATAATGATTGTAATATCGGTGATCTTGTCAAAATTATGGAAACAAGACCACTTAGCAAAAGTAAAAAATGGCGCTTAGTTGAAATAGTTGAAAAAGCTAAGTAATTGAAGCTGATAGGAGAATTTAAAAATGATTCAAGAAGAAACTAATTTAGTAGTTGCTGATAATTCCGGTGCGAAAAGAATCAGATGCATTAGAGTTCTTGGCGGAAGCAGCAGAAGATATGCAACTATTGGTGATACAATTGTCGTAAGTGTTAAAAGTGCAATCCCCGGTGGCGGAGTAAAAAAAGGTGATGTATCAAAAGCTGTTATTGTTCGCACAAAAAAAGAAATCAGAAGAAAAGACGGATCATACATAAGATTTGATGAAAATGCCGCAGTTTTAATTAATAATCAAAATGAACCGAGAGGAACTCGTATTTTTGGACCTGTTGCAAGAGAGCTCAGAGACAGAAAATTCATGAAAATTATTTCATTAGCTCCAGAAGTCTTATAAAGTTTAGGTATAGAAATGAAAATTAAAAAAAATGATACGGTTATGATAATTGCAGGAAATGCAAAAGGACAAACCGGCAAAGTATTAAAAGTTTTTCCAAAAACTAATAAAGTGATTGTTGAAGGCGTAAATATATATAAAAGACATACTAAACCTAATCAATCAAATCCGCAAGGCGGAATTATTGAAAAAGAAGCTGCAATAAATGCTTCAAATGTTATGTTGTTAGATCCTAAAAAAAGTGAACCGACAAAAATTGGTAAAAAAATCATATTAGATGAAAAAACTGGTAAGAAAAAAAGCGTTAGAATTAGCAAATTAAGTGGCGAAATGTTATCTTAGTAGTCTATAATTTTTTGGATTTGGTAAAAGAATATGGCAGATAAAAAAAACACAAAAGAAACAAAGCAAAAAAAAGAAAAATTAGATAAGAACAGTAAAGTTGAAGAAACTCCTGTTAAAGCTGAAAATTTCAAAGAAGAAAAAATTACACCAAGATTATATGAAAAATATAAAAATGAAATTATAGCTGATCTTATGAATCGTTTTGCTTTTAAAAGCATCATGCAAGTTCCAAAGCTTGAAAAGATAGTAATTAATATGGGAATAGGTTCTGCCGTTCAGGATCCTAAGCATTTGGAAGAAGCAGTTAAAGAATTAGAAACCATTACCGGTCAAAAAGTAAGCGTGCGTCAAGCAAAAAAATCAATTTCAAACTTTAAATTAAGAGAAGGAATGAAAATTGGCGCAAAAGTTACTTTAAGAAGAGAAAGAATGTATGAATTTCTCGATAGATTAATTTCAGTTGCTTTACCAAGAGTAAGAGATTTCAGAGGTATACCTGATAAATCTTTCGATGGTAAAGGTAATTATACTTTAGGATTAAAAGAACAAATTATATTTCCTGAAATTAATGTAGATAAAGTTAACAGAATTACCGGAATGGATATTACATTTGTTACTTCAGCAAATAAGGATAACGAAGCATTTGAATTACTTACAGCATTCGGTATGCCTTTTAGAAAAAAAGAAATTAAATAAAGGGAAATCATGGCAAGAAAAAGTTTGATTGCTAGAGAAGCTAAAAGACAAAAGCTTGTAGAAAAATATGCTGCTTTAAGAAAAGAATTAAAAGAAAAGGGTGATTACGAAGCATTGCAAGCTTTACCCAAAAATTCGAATTCAATTAGGTTACATAATAGATGTATGTTTACCGGAAGAAGCAGAGCATATTATAGAAAGTTTGGTGTATCAAGATTAGTTTTCAGGGAAATGGCACTTCAAGGTTTATTGCCCGGTGTTAAAAAGGCAAGTTGGTAATTAGGAAGCAAGGAGAAAAAAATGGTAGTTACTGATCCAATAGCGGATTTTCTAACCAGAATAAGAAATGCTGTAAAAGCAAGAAAAAAGAATGTCGAAATGCCATCTTCAAAAATGAAGATAGGTCTTGCCAAAATCTTAAAAGATACAAACTTCATTAAAGATTTTGAAGTTATTGAAGATAACAAGCAAAACATTTTAAAAGTATATTTGAAATATACAATGGGTAATCCCGCGATTACGGGACTTAAAAAAATCAGTAAACCTGGATTAAGAATTTATTCCGGTAAAGATTCACTCCCCAGAGTGTTAAATGGTTTAGGTATTTCAATATTGTCAACATCAAAAGGTTTGTTGACTGATAAACAAGCAAAAAAAGAATCAGTCGGCGGTGAAATTATTTGCCATATCTGGTAATCAGTTGGAGTTAAAGGTGTCAAGAATAGGAAAAAAACCAATAGCGTTGGATGGAGTTACTGTTAATCAAGACGGTAATTTTATTAAAATTAAAGGTGGTAAAGGAGAGCTTTCGAGAACTCTAAATTCAAAAATCACCGTTAAAGTAGAAAATAATGAAATAATTGTTACTCGTCCTGATGATACACGCGAATCAAAAGCTTTACATGGTTTAACAAGAGCATTGATTCAAAACATGGTTATCGGGGTAAAAGACGGTTATACTAAAGTTTTGGATATAGTTGGCGTAGGTTTTAGAGCGGAACAAAAAGGTAAAAATCTTTTGTTGGCATTAGGATATTCACATCCTATATATTTTGTTCCACCAGATAATGTTTTAGTTGAAGTTACTACACCTACACAAATTAAAATTAGTGGAATTGATAATGAAGTTGTTGGACAAGTAGCAGCTAAAATTAGATCATTCAAAAAACCTGAACCATATAAAGGTAAAGGTATTAAATATTCAGATGAAGTAATTGTAAGAAAAGCCGGAAAAACTGCCGGTAAATAGTAGATCTGGAGTAATCTAAAATGAAATCAAAAGCTCAAAGCAGAATAAGAATAAAAAATAGAATAAGAAGTAAGATATACGGAACACCCGAAAGACCTAGACTAAGTGTGTTTAGAAGTATATCTCATATATATGCACAATTGATCGATGATGTTAATAATAAGACTTTATTATCAGTTTCTACAAAATCTAAAGAAGTTTCTGAGGAAATAAATTCAGTAAAAAATAAAACTGATAAAAGTAAAATTGTTGGAAAAAGTTTAGCATCAAAAGCAAAAGAATTAAATATTGAAAATATTGTTTTTGATCGTAATGGTTATCAGTATCATGGTAGAGTAAAAGCATTAGCTGATGCTGCCAGAGAAGGTGGCTTAAAATTTTAACAAATTGCCGGGTCGTCTAATGGCAGGACTACGCCCTTTGGAGGCGTCTGTAGAGGTTCGAGTCCTCTCCCGGCAGCTCAAAAATAACAGTTGTGAACACGGAGAATAAAATTGAAGCATTTAAAAGTTAGCGATATCGAAGGTTTAAAAGAAAAAGTTGTTTATATCAACCGCGTAGCTAAAGTAGTTAAAGGCGGAAGAAGATTCAGCTTTAATGCAATTGTGGTTGTTGGTGATGGAAATGGTCATGTTGGAGTAGGTTTAGGTAAAGCAAATGAAGTTACTGATGCTATTTCTAAAGGTATAGATGATGCTAAAAAGAATGTTTATAAAGTATCTATAAATAAAGGTACAGTTCCTCATGAAATAATCGGTAAATATGGAGCCGGTAAAGTTTTATTAAAACCAGCATCTCCGGGTACCGGACTTATTGCAGGTGGCGGAGTTAGAGCTGTTTTAGAATCAGCCGGTATTCAAGATATTTTAACGAAATCTTTAGGCTCAAGTAATCCTCATAATTTAGTTAAAGCAACGATGAACGGTTTATTAAGTTTAATAGATGCTAGAAGTATGGCTAAAAAACGCGGGATGACTACAACAGAGCTTTTTAATTCTTAATAAGGTTTTTCAAAATGGCAAAAAGTATAAAAATAACTCAAATAAGAAGTATAATTGACAGACCTAAAAAACAGAAGCTTATCATTGAAGCTTTAGGTTTAGGAAGACCAAATTATTCAAAAATTCACAACGATACCCCTCAAATCAGAGGTATGATAAATAAAGTGAAACATTTAGTTAAAATTGAAGAAATAGAAGAATAGACCAGGTAAAATAATGGATATATTAAGTAATTTAAAATACGCTGACGGTTCAAGAAAAAAAAGAAAAAGAATTGGTAGAGGTGAAGGTTCAGGTCATGGTGGCACATCTACAAGAGGAATGAATGGACAGCTTTCCAGATCTGGTGCGAAAAAGAGAAGTTGGTTTGAAGGCGGCCAAATGCCTCTTCAAAGAAGACTGCCAAAAAGAGGTTTCACCAGCCCATTTAAAGTAAAATTCAGAGCAATTAATTTATCATTATTACAACAATTAGTAGATGATAAAAAGATTAAAGATGGTGTTGTAAATCCGTTAGCTTTATATAATTTAGGGATAATTTCCAAAGCTGCCGGTTTATACAAAATTCTTGGTACAGGTGAATTAAAAGCTAAATTAAACATCGAAGCATATGCTATTAGTGAAAGTGCTAAACAAGCAGTTGAAAATGCCGGTGGAACAATTAAAATAATAAAAGATTAATGGCAACAGTACAAGAAACATTTCGTAATATCTTTAAAATTGATGAATTAAGGCGACGTATTTTATATACAGTTGCCTTATTAATTATTGTAAGAATTGGTGCCCACATTACTTTACCGGGAATTAATGCAGAAGCTTTAAATGAAGCAATGAATTCAGGTGGTGCATCCAATAGTTTATTTGGATTGTATGATCTTTTTGTAGGTGGAGCATTTAGTAATGCAGCCATATTTGCATTAGGAATCATGCCTTATATCAGTGCTTCAATTATTATTCAATTAATGGGTGCAGTAGTACCATATTTTCAGAAATTACAGAGAGAAGGCGAAGAAGGCAGAAAAAAAATCACTCAACTTACCAGAGTTGGAACTGTTTTCATCGCAGCATTACAAGCTTGGGGAACAACAATAACTTTACAAAATATGAACCCCGGTGGTACACCAATCATTCATCCAAGTGTTAGTGGTTTTGCTTTTACGATTACTACAGTAATTGTTATGGTTGCCGGAACTATTTTCTTGATGTGGCTAGGTGAACAGATTACTGATAAAGGTATTGGTAACGGAATTTCGCTGATCATATTTATTGGTATTATAGATAGATTCCCATATGCTATTTTAGCGGAATCTCAGCAAGTAATGGAAGGTTCAAAAAATTTCATTGTTGAATTGATAATTTTAGCTTTGATGGCTTTTATAATTGCAGGTGTTGTCTTAGTTACGCAAGGAACAAGACGTATTCCGGTTCAATATGCAAAAAGAGTTGTTGGAAGAAAAGTTTATGGTGGAGTTACCCAGTATATTCCTTTAAGGGTTAATACAGCAGGAGTAATGCCTATTATATTTGCTCAATCAATCATGTTTATTCCAGGAACAATATTACAATTTTTCCCTAATAATGAATTTTTACAATCGGTTGCAATGCATTTTCAATATGATTCTGTTGTTTATTCTGTAATTTATGCAATAATGATTATCTTTTTTACTTACTTTTATACAGCGATTGCTTTTAATCCAAAAGATGTTGCTGATACAATGAAAAAGCAAGGTGGTTTTATTCCCGGAATCCGTCCCGGAAAACAAACTTCGGATTTTATTGATAATATATTAACAAAAATTACATTGCCCGGAAGTATTTTCCTTGCAATAGTAGCAATTCTACCTGCATTTGTTTCTAATTTAGGAGTCAATCCTCAATTAGCATCATTTTTTGGCGGAACAAGTTTATTGATTGTGGTTGGTGTTGCGTTAGATACATTACAACAAATTGAATCTCATTTATTGATGAGACATTATGACGGTTTTATGAAATCCGGTAAAATAAAAGGTCGCAGATAAAACGGATGTTTAGTGATATTAATTAAAACAAAAAAAGAAATTGATTATATAAAAGAAAGTTGTAAAATAGTTGCTGAAACATTACAATTACTTAAGAAAAATGTCAGACCGGGAATTTCAACTTTAGAACTTGATAAAATTGCTGAAGATTATATAAAAAGTAATAATGCTATTGCAGCATTTAAAGGATATTCACAAGGGGGATCAGTTAGATTTCCCGGTACAATCTGCTCATCTGTTAACGATCAGGTTGTTCATGGAATTCCAAATGATTACGAATTGAAAGATGGGGACATTATTTCAATTGATTGCGGTGTTGAAAAAAATAAATATTTTGGAGATGCAGCAATAACTGTTCCTGTTGGGAACATTTCTGATGAAAATAAACGTTTACTCGAAGTAACAGAAAAATCTTTATACGATGGTATTGAAAAAGCATTAGCCGGTAATAAATTGCATGATATTTCATACCATATTCAAAAGACTGTAGAAGATAAAGGTTTTTCGATAGTAAGAGATTTATGTGGACATGGTGTTGGCAGATTTTTGCATGAAGATCCTTCAATTCCGAATTTTGGTAAAAAAGGCACAGGACCTGTATTAAAAAACGGAATGACATTAGCAATTGAGCCAATGGTTAATTACGGTAAGCATAATGTTGTTTTACATAATGATGGTTGGACGATATTGACAAAAGATGGTTCACCTTCTGCTCATTTTGAGCATACGATATTAATAAATGATGATAAACCAGAAATTTTAACGGTTATTTAACGAATGGCGAAACAAGGTGCTATAAAAGTCGATGGAATTGTAACAGATACATTACCCAATGCTCATTTTAAAGTTAAATTGGATAATGGTCATGAAATATTAGCACACATTTCCGGTAAAATGAGAATGCATTTTATAAAAATTCTGGTTGGTGATAAAGTAGCAATTGAATTATCCCCTTATGATTTAAATAAGGGTAGAATTACATATAGATATAAATAGCGGAGAATTAATGAAGGTTAGAGCATCAGTTAAGAAAATTTGCGATAACTGTAAAATAATTAAAAGAAAAGGCTCTGTAAGAGTTATTTGCAAAAATCCGAAACATAAACAACGTCAAGGATAAAAATAGGAGGCTCAAAGGTTGGCTCGTATTGCAGGTATAGATTTACCAAAAAACAAAAAAGCATATATAGGTTTAACTTATATATACGGAATAGGTGAACATACTTCTAAAGTAATTCTTGAAAAAGCAAATGTTGATCCTAATAAAAAAATATCTGAACTCAATGAACAGGAAGTTGCTGAAATACGTTCTATAATGACAAATGAGTTCAAAGTAGAAGGTGCTTTAAGAAGTGAAGTTCAGCAAAACATTAAGAGATTAATGGATATTGGGAGCTATAGAGGATTAAGACACAGAAGAGGTTTGCCGGCTAGAGGACAAAGAACTAAGACAAATTCTCGTACAAGAAAAGGTAAGAGAAGAACCGTGGCCGGTAAAAAGAAAGCCCCATCTAAGAAATAATGTAAGTTAAATTAGGAGAAGTTTGACTTGGCTAAAGTAGCAAAAAAGACAAAAAAGAAAGTTCACGTTGATGCAGTCGGCGTAGCGCATGTTAAAGCAACATTTAATAATGTTATTGTAACATTGACCGATATTTATGGAAATACAATATCATGGTCATCAGCAGGAAAAAACGGATTTAAAGGATCAAGAAAAAATACTCCGTTTGCAGCGCAAGTTTCTGCCGAAGCAGCAGCAAAAGAAGCGTATGATCTTGGATTAAGAAAAGTAGATGTATTGGTAAAAGGACCGGGAGCAGGTAGGGAAGCAGCTATTCGTGCACTTTATTCAGCGGGACTTGAAGTAATCTCTATAAAAGATATAACACCTATACCACATAACGGTTGTAGACCTCCAAAGAAAAGAAGAGTATAATTTATCGGAGTATTTTTAGATGGCAAGATATATTGGTGCAAGCTGTAAGTTATGCAGAAGAGAAAAGCAAAAATTATTTTTAAAAGGTAATAAATGCTTTTCTGAAAAATGTACTATAGAAAAGAAAAATTATCCTCCGGGACAACACGGATTATCTAGAAGATCTAAGTTTTCCGAGTACGGAGTTCAGTTAAGAGAAAAGCAAAAAGTTAAAAGAATTTATGGCGTAATCGAAACTCAATTTGAAAATTATTTTGAAAAAGCTAACAGACAAAAAGGTGTGACAGGCGAAAACTTGTTAAAACTTTTGGAAAGAAGATTTGATAATGTTGTTTATCGTTTAGGATTGGCTCCTTCAAGAAAAGCTGCAAGACAATTAATAAAACATCGTCATTTTGTAGTAAACGATAGCTTGGTTGATATTCCTTCTTATTTATTGTCGCCCGGTGACGTAATAAAAGTTAAAGACAAGAGCAAAACTTTAGATATTATCCATGATTCGTTAAAGAGAACCAGAGATAATGTTTACTCATGGTTATCAATAGATAAAGCAGCTTTATCGGGTACATTTTTACAAATTCCTGAAAGAACCGATATTCCGTTAAAAGAAATTAACGAACAACTAATCGTAGAGTTGTACTCTAAGTAATAACTATAGTTAGTTTTATATACTAAAAGAGGATAATAAATGAGTTTTCCTACAATTAAATTACCTGAATCTGTTGTATTAGATGAAGCAAATTATACAAATAGTTTTGGGAGATTTACTGTTCAACCTTTAGAAAGAGGATATGGGGTAACACTCGGTAATTCCTTAAGAAGAGTTTTATTGGCTTCTTTAACAGGAGCAGCAATAACCGGAATTAAAGTTGATGGTGTATTACATGAGTTTTCAACCATTCCCGGCGTGCTGGAAGATGTTACGGAAATAATTCTCAATCTTAAACAGGTTAGATTAAAATTATTAAATAAAAAATCGAACAAATTAGAAATAAATCTGAACGGTCCGCATGAATTTACTGCCGGCGATCTTCAAAAAAGCTCTGCCGATATTGAAGTTCTAAATCCGGATCTTCATATTGCAACTTTGAATAAAGATGCAAAATTTACTATCGAAATCAGATATGGTTTAGGTAAAGGTTACGTTCAAGCTAATGAGCAGGTTTTTCAAGATCAATTAATAGGTTTAATTCCCGTTGATTCGATATATACACCTGTAGTTAACGTAAAATATGATATTGAAAATGTACGCGTTTTGGAAAGAAACGATTATGAAAAGTTGACTCTTGAAATTACAACTGATGGATCTATTACCCCGGAAGATGCATTAACAAATGCAGCAAAAATTTTAAGAGATCATGTTCAATTATTCATAAACTTTGATGTTGAACAAGAAGAAGAAAAAGAAGTAAACGAACAAGACGCTGAAAAAGAAAGGCTTAAAAAGATCTTAACAACTAATGTTGATGATCTTGAATTAAGCGTTCGTTCACACAATTGCCTAAAAGCAGCAAATATAAAAACTTTAGGTGATCTAGTTCGCAAAGATGAAAGCGAAATGTTGAAATTTAGAAATTTCGGTAGAAAATCTTTAGCTGAATTATTAGACATTGTTGATAAACACGGTCTTGAATTCGGTATGGACGTTGACAAATATATAATAGATAAATCAGATAACAGTTAATTTGCAGAAGGTTAGTAAATGAGACACGCAAATAAAGGTAGAAAATTAGGAAGAACTGCAAGTCATCGTAAAGCTACATTAAAAGCTTTAGCAACTGCACTTTTCAGATATAAAAGGATTAGAACAACAGTTGCAAAAGCTAAAGAAACAAGAACATTTGCAGAAGCTTTGATAACAAAAGCTAAAGGCGATACAGTTCATGCAAGAAGACACGTAGCCAGATTTATTAACGATAGAGCTGTTGTTCAAGAATTGTTTAATGAAATCGTTCCTAAAGTGGGTGAAAGACCCGGTGGCTATACCAGAGTTGTTAAACTTGGTCACAGATTAGGCGATGCTGCCGAAATGGCAATTCTGGAATTGGTAGATTTTAATGATGTTGCCAACCAAAAAGCTACAGAAAATAAAGAAAAAAGAGAAGAAAGAAAATTAGCGGCTAAAGATGAAAACGTTGAAGAAGCTAATGTTATAGAAGAAACCGAAAAAAATAAGTAGCTTAAAATCAAATTTGAAAAAGAGTAATTATTTGATAATAATTACTCTTTTTTTATTTTAAAAATATGTTTACAGAAACAACATTCCATAAAGCAGTTTATAATCTTAAAGATTTACCCAAACAAAATTTCCCTGAAATTGTTCTTTGCGGAAGATCAAATGTTGGGAAATCTTCATTTATTAATTCATTATTTAATAAGAAAAATCTTGCTAAAACAAGTTCAACTCCGGGTAAAACCCGATCTATTAATTATTATTTAATTAACAATAAATATTTTGTTGTTGATCTTCCTGGTTACGGTTATGCAAAAGTCTCTAAAGATGAAAGAGAATTTTGGGGCAAAATTCTTTCGGAATATTTCAGTTCTCCGCGTAATTTCAAATATATAATTCATTTAATTGATTCGCGACACAAACCTACAAATCTTGATATTGAATTACATGATTTTATCAGAGTTTCCAATTTAAATTATATCGCTTTATTAAATAAATCAGATAAACTTAAACAATCGGAAAAAGCTCAAGCAAAAAAAATGATAAAAGAATTTTTCCCTGAACTTAAATTTAACGAAGATTTGTTTTTTTATTCTGCTGTTGATGGTACAGGAAGAAAAGATGTAATAAAATTATTTTCTGATATAAAAGATTAAGTTGATTTATTGATATTTAATCAATTTGCATTTATATTGTTCAGTTAATATAAAACTAACTTTTACATAATACTTCGAGCATCAATGTCATTTCACATTAATTACAAAAGAATAATTATTTTTGTATTAATACTGCTACTGCTTTTCTTTGCCTTTTTAACAGAAAATAATTTGTTAAGAGGAGTTTATCTTTTGATCATTCTTATCTTTTTTGTCTTCGTTATTTTCTCAAAGAGTAAAACAAAATCCGAAGATGAAGAAGAGGAAATCCCCGAACCGATAACTTCTATTGAAAATCCTGTTTATGAACCCGATCACGGCGAATCTTTTGAAATAGTTTCTCAAAATAAAAAGATTGAAATAATAACCGCTGAAAATATTGGCGCTTCTGTAACTGGAAGTAAAAAAGCCATTTTCAAACCGCCGGATCTGAAAGAAAGTTTTATTGCAATTGCAAAAGAAGAAGTCCCGCAAGAGTTTAATCATAAACAGCAATTCAGTTATGTTTTGGAGAGAATTCTAGCAGTAGTTCAAGATTCTTTTATAGCACATTCGGCATTGTTTTTCTTTTATGATGCAAAGCAGCAAAAGATAATTCTTGAAAAACATATTTCACATTCAAATGATATAGATGCAAGAAAATTTGATCTGGAAGATGATATTTTAAGCAAGATCATTTTGACGGAAGAGCCCGAATTGTTAACCGAAATTGTTCCGACGGCTGAAAAAGATGTGATAAGATATTATACGCAAATTCAGGGAATAAAAAGTTTTGTTGGTGTTCCGCTTTATTTTGAAAACAAATTAATGGGAATTCTTGCCATTGATGCAAAAGTTTCTGACGCATTTGGAATTGAAACAGTTTATTCTTTAGGAAGATTTGTAAGAATAATTTCTATAATAATCGGTTTGCTGAAAGAAAAGCACTCTGATTCACAGGCAGAAAGAAAATTAAACGCACTTTTAAATTTGTGGGGCGGCGAAAGATTTTTTGTAAACGATGCTGAACTTTACGAAACTTTGGAAAAATCTTTAAGAAACATTATTCCCTGGGATGCCTTTGCTTTTGTGCATTTTAATCCGACTGATGAAAAATATACAGTTACTAAAGTTGTAAATAATACATCGTTAAAATATGTTGGCGAAAATTCAAAAATTGATGTTGAAGGCACACTTGTCGGGAAATCAATTTTAAGCGGCTCTCCTGTAAAAATAGATGATACTTCGGCAGCAACCTTTAATAGATTTTCAATAAATGAAGATATAAGTTTCGACGGTTCGTTTTTATCAATTCCATTAATTTATGATAATCAGAGATACGGAGCTTTATGTTTTGAAAGTTTAAAGAACGGATCATTTACGGGTTCTGATGTAAATTTTCTAAGCAAGTCCTCAAAACTTTTTGCTTTTGTTATTCATTCATATTCTTCAACATCAATATTGAGAAATTTGCTTTCGGTTGATCCTGAAACAAAAGCTCTAAATCAAAAGAATTTTATTGAAAGAGTTAATTCGGATTTGGCAAAAGCGAATCAATTTAATGCACAAGGCGCAATGGCTTTAATTTATATTGATGAATTTTTGGAAAACGATACTCTTTTTGAAGGTAATCCTTTCCCGAAAGTTTTAACCGCAATTACCGAAATTATCAGAAGCGAAATTACTGTAACAAACATTTTCGGCAGATTAAGCGAAAGAGTTTTTGCTATTTATTTTTTCAATAATACAACTAAAGATGTTTTCCTTTGGGCTGAAAAATTAAGAGTAAAGATTGCAAGAAAACCAATTTCGGTAATGTTAAAACAAACAACTTTTACCGTATCAATAGGAATTGCGCCCGCAATGGGGTCAATTTCAGCGGAAGATGCAATTTACAATGCGGATCTTGCTCTTAAAAAGGCTTTGGAAAAAGGGGGCAATACCGTTAAAAATTTAAGTTAAGGTAACTCAAATTGAAAAATTTTATCGTGATCGTTTTGGATGGATTAGGAATTGGCGAACTTCCCGATGCTTCAGATTATAAAGATTCAGGATCAAATACACTTTGTAATATGGCAAAGGCAATCGGAGGAATGAGACTTTCGAATTTGGAAAAGTTCGGCTTAGGCAACATCATGGAAATTAACGGTATTAATAAAGTTGAAAATCCTTTAGCCTCATTTGGAAAAATGGCAGAAGTTTCAAAGGGAAAAGATTCAACAACAGGTCATTGGGAATTAGGCGGAGTTCAAGTTGATTTTCAATTTCCGGTATATCCAAATGGATTTCCTGAAGAAATCATTATTAGGTTTTTAAAACTAACCGGTTTAAAAGGAATTTTAGGTAACTTTGCTGCATCGGGAACTGAAATAATTCAGCAGCTTGGTGATGAGCATGTAAAAACAAAATTCCCTATAATTTATACTTCCGCAGATTCAGTTTTTCAAATTGCAGCGCATGAAGAAATTATTCCACTACATGAATTATACAGAATTTGCGAAATTGCACGCAACGAAGTTTTAACCGGAAAAGATTCTGTTGGCAGAGTAATTGCGCGTCCTTTTTTAGGAAAGAGCGGAAATTTTGAGCGAACTACTAACCGGAAAGATTTTTCCGTAGATCCTCCCGAAGATACAATTTTGGACGTGCTTCAAAAAAATCAAATTCAAACAGTTGCAATTGGTAAAATAAATGACTTATTTAATTATAGGGGCATATCCGTACAGAAAAAAACAAAATCAAATTCCGAAGGGATAGAAAAAATAATTGAATTCAGCAAAAAAGTAAGCAATAGTTTTATCTTTGCAAATTTGGTGGATTTTGATGTATATTTTGGACACAGGAACGATCCATACGGCTTTTATGAAGCATTAAAAGATTTTGACAATAAGTTGGATTCAATAATAGAAAATTTAGACGAAAGCGACGCATTAATAATAACTGCGGATCATGGAAACGATCCCACAGATATAAGTACAGACCATACAAGAGAATACGTGCCGGTTTTATATTATAGAAAAAATCAAAAAGCGATTGATCTTGGGATCAGAGAAACTTTTGCAGATGTCGGAAAAACCGTAGCGGATTTTTTCGATGTCAAATCAAATTTAAAAGGGAGTATTCTTAGCTAATCAAATAAATACAAAAAGTTTCGAATATATATACTAATGCTTGAAGAGGGCAACTTTGGCATTATTTAATCAGAAATAATGAAGGAGGAGATTTGAAGGTATCTAAACAATTTACGAATAGAGAAAGTCAATCTTTAGACAGATATCTGCAGGAAATCGGCAAAGTGGATTTATTAACGGCAGATGAAGAAATTGACCTCGCTATTAAGATAAAGAAAAACGATCCGGAAGCATTGGAAAAGTTGGTTAAGGCAAATTTAAGATTTGTTGTTAGTGTTGCCAAGCAATATCAAAATCAGGGATTAACTTTAAGCGATCTTATAAATGAAGGAAATCTGGGTTTAATTAAGGCTGCAAAAAGATTTGACGAAACCCGCGGATTTAAGTTTATATCTTATGCGGTTTGGTGGATCCGTCAATCAATTTTGCAGGCTTTAGCAGAGCAATCCAGAATTGTAAGATTGCCGTTAAACAGAGTAGGCGCGTTGAACAAAATCGGAAAAGCCTACAGCACTCTTGAACAAGAGTATGAAAGAGAACCTTCAGCAACAGAAATTGCGCAAGAATTAGATATGGATTTAAGCGAAGTTTCAGACGCTCTGAAAATTTCCGGAAGACATGTATCCGTTGACGCTCCGCTTTCTTTCGGTGAAGAAAACAGTTTGCTTGACGTAATTCAAAATGATCAGCAACCTTCACCAGATTATCATTTAATGAATGATTCTTTAAAGAGGGAAATAGAAACAGTTTTAATGACATTATCAGATAGGGAAGCCGAGGTAATTAAATTATACTTCGGATTAAATAAGGAACATTCGCTTACTTTAGAAGAAATAGGCGAAAAATTTAATTTAACGCGCGAAAGAGTAAGGCAAATAAAAGAAAAAGCCATACGAAGATTGCGGCATGCATCTCGCAGCAAAAACTTAAAAACCTATTTAGGTCAATCTTAGGAAGAATGGAAATAAAAGTACTGCTAAATAAATTTTTGATTTTGGGAACAGCCGTAATTACAATTTACGGCTGTTCTTCCACAAACAGTTCAATTCGCTACAACAAAGAAAAAGAAAAAACCCAAAAGCAAAGTCCGGTAAGATTTTCATCAAAAGAAGATGAAAAACCGGAAGTTGATACTTTGAATTACGATTACGCTTATCAAGATGAAGAAGAATTTGACGAAGCTCCGCCCGAGGAAAAAAATCAATCCAAAGATCTTCTCATAAAATACTATTCCGAAAACAGTTCAGCAAGTAATGAACTTACAGTTAAAGATCAACTTATTATGGAAATTATCAAATATATTGATACTCCATATAAGTACGGCGGAACTACAAAAGACGGAATTGATTGTTCATCATTTACTCAAACAATTTTCAGAAATATTTTTCAACTTGAAATTCCACGTACAGCTCGCGATCAATATACTGTTGGCGAAAAAATCCCGGAAAATAATCTGGCATTTGGCGATCTTGTTTTTTTTAATACTAGCAGAAGAGTAAAACCCGGGCATGTCGGTGTTTACATTGGAAATAACTTATTTGCCCATGCAAGTAGAAGTTTAGGTGTTACGGTTTCATCAATAACGAGTGCTTATTACGCAAAAAGATACATGGGCGCAAGAAGATTAGATTCAGCTCAAATTTCCGGAGCAGGAAATTAGAATGGCACGATTTAAATTATTCCTGGAATACGATGGGACAAAATACAGCGGATGGCAAGTTCAGAAAAACAGCAGATCAATTCAAGGAACTTTACTTAACGCAGCCGATGAAATTTTCAAAGGTGAAGAAGTTGATATTCAGGGAAGCGGAAGAACCGATTCCGGAGTTCATGCTCTAATGCAAGTTGCGCATCTTGATGTAAAAACAATGCTTGCTCCCGAAATTATAAAATTAAAATTAAACGATAAACTTCCTTCCGATATTTCAATTTTGGAAATTGAAAAAACTTCAGCAAAATTTCACGCGCGCCATGATGCGGTTTCAAGAAGTTATATTTATCAAATTTCAAAAAGAAGAACCGCTTTCGGCAAGCAATATGTGTGGTGGATAAAAGATAAATTGAATTTTAATGCAATGAAAAAAGCTGCTGAAATTTTTGAAGGAATGCATGATTATGTTTCATTTGCTGATGATGATAAACTTGAAAAATCAACAAAAGTATTAATTGAAAAAGTTCAATTAAAAGAAGTTGATGATTTGATTTTGATAAGAATTAAAGGCTCACATTTCCTTTGGAAAATGGTTAGAAGAATGGTCGGTGTTTTAGTAGAAATAGGCAGAGGAAATTTTAATGATAATGATATAAAAAGATTTTTAATAAACAAATCCAAAGAACCCGCTAAATTTACAGCTCCGCCTTCGGGACTTTTCCTCGAACAGGTAATTTACAAAAATGAAAATTTCAAAGAAGAATTAAATCCAACAATTCACATTCAAAAATTTGAAAGAAAAAACAGATCATAAATAATAATTCTTACGAAATTATTATTGATGCTTTTAAAATTTCTCCAAAAGAAAATTCTGACAATTTACTTTATTCTCTAACTCAATAAAAATTCAAAACAAATTAGAAAACCATTTCCGTAAAAACGGATTTTTTTTGGACTCATAAATTTTATATTAAATAAAATGAAAAAAATTATGAGCGAGAATGGATTTTCAAAATATTTACAATTTAATTGTTGAAAAACTTACCGAATGGATAAAAATTGCAATAGTAATGCTGCCGAATTTTATAGTTGCGGCACTTATTGTTTTTCTTGCATTTCTAATTGCAAAAATAATAAGAAAATTTTCCAACAATGTTTTAGGAAGAATTTCACATCATCAGGCAGTTACAAATTTAATTTCGCAAGCGTTATTTATTATAATAATTGCTGTGGGTGTTTTTGTTGCGCTCGGAGTTTTAAAACAAGATAAAGCAGTAACTTCACTTTTAGCCGGAGCCGGAATTATTGGATTGGCTTTAGGATTTGCGTTTCAGGATCTTGCTGCAAATTTTCTTGCAGGAGTTGTAATTGCAATAAGCAGACCTTTTCGCGTTGGCGATATTATTGAATCAAATGATCATACGGGAATTGTGAAAAAAATAAATTTACGCACAACCGATATAATGACTTTTCAAGGACAATTTGTTCTGATCCCTAATAAAGAAGTTTTTCAAAAACCGTTAAAAAATTTCAGCATTACAGGACAAAGACGAGTTGATCTGAAAGTCGGTATTTCATACGGTGAAGATCTGGAAAAAGTTAAGAAAATTGCAATTGATTCTGTAGAAAATGTGGCAAACAGAATTAAGGAAAGGGAAATAGAATTTTTTTTCGAAGAGTTCGGTGACAGTTCAATCAATTTTGAAATAAGGATTTGGGCAAGATTTTTCAAGCAAACGGATTTTTTGAGATCGAGAAGCGAAATGGTGATGAACATTAAAAAAGCTTTTGATCAAAACGGAATTGTAATTCCATTCCCAATCAGAACTTTGGATTTTGGAATTAAAGGCGGCGAAAAACTTTCTGAAATGAAAGTTCAAATATCAAATGATAAAAGAAACGGAGAATGATTTTAATAATTTAATAAGCAAAAATTTATAGTATATTTTTCCGTTTTATTAGTTAATTTTCAACATGCAAAATAATAAATTAAAAATTCTTGTTGTTGATGATTCTGATTTTTTCGGGGAAGCCATTAAAAGAATTTTAGATGATTACGAATGTGAAATTCTTTTTTGTAACGATGGTTTAACAGGAATCAAATATGCAGTTGAAGAAAATCCTTCTTTGATTTTTATGCAACTTATGATGCCTAAATTTAACGGCATTGATATGCTTAAAGTTTTGGATACATTACAAATATCTCAAAAAATCCCTGTAGTTGTTATGCTAAATGAAGTTCACTCAAAACTTTTACCTGAAGTAGCAAAATACAAAATCAAAAAAGCAATTTATAAACCTTTTTCGCGTAAACAGATTCTAGATATTATAATTGAGCTTATTGGGGAAAAAATATTACTGCATATAAAAACCGAATCATCAGAAAATAAATATCCCGGTAAAACATCTACAGCCAACAAAAATAATTTAATAAAAACGATTGCAATAAAACTTTTTATAAAATCAATTCCCGAAACAAAGCGCGATATTTTATATTCATTTTCAAGGAAAGATAAAAAAGATCTAACGCAAGTTTTTGAAAAATTAAATGAAAGCGGATTGGAATTCGGTTATCCTAAATTAAGTTATTTGACGGAATTTTTAATTAAAAAAGTAAACAAAGCAGAAATAATTTCTGATTGGGATGAAATTGAAGAATATATAAATACACTATTTGATATTCTTAATTTGATAATATCTGAAAGAAGTTAAATTAATTAAACCGAAAAAACTACTTAATCTAATTGATTATAAATCAACATTAACTTATTTTAATATCAAACATAGCAATAAATATATTGGAGTTTCACATGGAATTTAGAACCGAAACAGACAGCATGGGTGAGATTAAAGTACCTTCCGATAAATATTACGGAGCGCAAACAGCAAGATCATTAATGAATTTTAAGATCGGCGGAGAAAGATTTCCAAGACCAATGATAAGGGCTTTGGGAATTTTGAAAAAAGCCGCTGCGATGACAAATAAAGAATTGGGGATTTTACCTACAGAAAAAGCAGATCTGATAATTCGTGCAGCGGATGAAGTTATTGAAGGAAAACTTGATGATCATTTTCCTTTGGTAGTTTGGCAAACCGGAAGCGGCACGCAAACCAACATGAATACAAATGAAGTTATTTCAAATCGTGCGATTGAACTTGCCGGTGGCGAAATGGGAAGCAAAAAACCTGTTCATCCGAATGATGATGTAAACAAAGCGCAATCATCAAACGATACTTTTCCCACTGCAATGCATATTGCCGCAGTAGAAGAAATTCATCATAGTTTAATTCCGATGGTTACAAAACTTCGTGATGCCCTTCAAAAAAAATCAGAAGAATTTAAAGATATTATAAAAATCGGAAGAACTCATTTAATGGATGCAACTCCGTTAACTTTGGGACAGGAATTTTCCGGATACGTTCAAATGTTAACAAACGGATTAGAAAGAATAGATGCCGCAATGCCAAGATTATATGAACTGGCTTTAGGCGGAACGGCAGTCGGGACAGGATTAAATACTCATCCTGATTTTGCAGTTAAATCTGCACAAAAGATTTCTGAAATTACGGGACTTCCATTTGTAACTGCACGCAACAAATTTGAAGCGTTGGCAACACATGATGCAATGGTTGAAGCAAGCGGAGTTTTGAAAACTTTAGCGGCTTCTTTAATGAAAATTGCAAATGACATTCGCTGGCTTGGTTCAGGTCCTCGCAGCGGAATCGGCGAATTACTTCTTCCTGAAAATGAACCCGGAAGTTCAATTATGCCGGGCAAAGTCAATCCTACTCAATCTGAAGCAATGACAATGGTTTGCGCGCAGATTTTTGGAAATGATGTTGCCGTAAATTTCGGCGGCGCAATGGGAAATTTTGAATTGAACGTTTTCAAACCGGTAATAATTTATAATGTACTTCAATCAATAAAATTAATTGCTGATGCTTGCGATAGTTTCACCGAACATTGCGTAGTTGGAATTGAAGCCAACGAAATCAATATTAAAAAACATTTGAATAATTCTTTGATGCTTGTAACCTCGCTTAATCCGCATATCGGTTATGATAATGCAGCAAAAGTTGCAAAGAAAGCACACAAAGAAAATAAAACTTTGAAAGAAGCAGCAGTTGAATTAGGATTATTGACAGAAGAAAAATTTGATGAAGTTGTTCGTCCCGAAAAAATGACCGGACCAAGTAAATAACAAAATAATATAAAGTGCCGCGCAAATGTGCGGCACTGAAATTTTTAAATAGAGTTAAATTAAATTGCAAATCTGATTTTCAAACAAATCAAGTTCAAAAAAATGCTCGAAATAATCTTAAATATTTATCTTATAATTGAAAATAATTTTGTTACAGGCTTTAAAGCAAAAGGTTACGAAATGGAAGGCGGCGATGATAACAAAATTGAATTTTTGAAACGCCGCGCAAAATCCGATTTTCAAAGCGCAGTTAATTTTGATGCGCCGCAAAATGATAAAGGTGAATTTCTTTCATACGAAAAATTTGCTAAACTTGAAAAACAGGGAAAACATTTTGAACTTTTTGAAGAAATTTTTTCAAGTTTCAGAATTCCGGAAAATCCGTTGATATGTGTAACTCCCGTTGTTGATGGTGAAATTATGGGAGAGTATTAAAAGAATTATAAATTTTTTAAATGTGAAATTAAAATTTTACAAAACTTTTTAAAATCTCTTTTAAAAGAAAATTTTTAAATTCATTTCAAAAAACGCATCCCAAAAAGCAATTCATAAAATTTAATTTTCTTATTTTATAAAAATAATTGACCAAAAATAGTAAAAAATTTTTTCAAAAATTTTTATAGACTAAATATTTTAATTTGCTAAAATTTCTTAAAAATAAAAGGTTCAAATTTGATTAAGAATAAAGTATATTTAGGAATTAAATTATTCAACGGAAGGAAAGGCAATGTCAGCAATCAATAAGATTGATGAATTAAGCATCAACACGATCAGAATGTTATCAATTGACGCAGTTCAAAAGGCAAATTCGGGTCATCCCGGAATGCCGATGGGAACTGCTCCGCTCGGTTATAAACTTTTCAGAAATTTCATAAAACACAATCCTGTAAATCCTGAATGGTGGAACAGAGATAGATTTGTACTTTCTGCCGGACATGGAAGCATGCTTTTATATAGTTTGCTACATCTTACAGGATACGATGTTTCGCTAGAAGATTTAAAAAACTTCAGACAACTCGGAAGCAAAACTCCGGGACATCCTGAATACAGATATACTCCGGGAGTTGAAACCACAACCGGTCCGTTGGGGCAAGGAATTGCAAACGCGGTTGGAATGGTAATGGCGAAAAAATATTTAGCTGCAAAATTCAATAAAGAAAATTATAAACTTTTTGATCATAAAGTTTATGTGATTGCAAGCGATGGCGATTTAATGGAAGGAATTTCACATGAAGCCTCATCAATTGCGGGACATTTGAAATTAAATGATCTGATAGTTTTTTACGATAACAACAAAATTACGATTGATGGCGGAACAGATCTTTCATTTTCAGAAGATGTGAGAAAAAGATTTGAAGCTTACGGTTGGCATGTTCTGGATATTCAGGATGTAAATAATTTAGATGAAGTTGATAAAATTATAAATGAAGCTTTTGCGGAAAAAGAAAAACCGGTATTTGTAATCACAAAAACTTCTATCGGTTACGGAAGCCCGAACAAGCAGGATAAATCTTCTGCTCATGGTGCTCCGCTTGGCGTTGATGAAGTAAAAGCTACAAAAAGATTTTTCGGTTGGGATGAAGAAAAAGAATTTTATGTTCCTGAAGAAGTAAAAGAAAATTTCAAAGTTGTAAAAGATAATGGTGAAAAATTTGAATCAGAATGGAATCAACTTTTTGAAAATTACAAAAAAGAATTTCCGGATGATGCAAAATTATTGACTAATTTAATGAACGGAAATTATTCGGAAATTCTAAAAGAAAAACTTCCTGAGTTTACCGAAGCAAAATTAGCTACAAGAGTTGCATCAGGAAAAGTTATAAATTCACTTGCGGAAATTTTGCCGACATTTATCGGCGGTTCTGCTGATTTAGCTTCATCAAATAATACTTTAATAAAAAACGGCGGCGATTTTTCATCTGAAAATTACGCAGGCAAAAATATTTATTTTGGAATCAGGGAACACGCAATGGGTTCAATTTCAAACGGAATGGCTTATTACGGCGGAATTATTCCTTACTGCGCAACTTTTCTGATTTTCTCTGATTATATGCGTCCGGCAATAAGAATTGCAGCGCTTTCAGAACTTCATACAATTTTTGTATTTACTCATGATAGCATTGGAGTTGGTGAAGATGGTCCAACTCATCAGCCAATTGAGCAAATTGCATCATTGCGCGCAATCCCGAATTTGAATGTTATACGTCCGGCAGATGCAACTGAAACTGTTGCTGCGTGGCTTTTTGCAATTGAAAATAAAAAATCACCAAACGCATTAATTTTGACAAGACAAAATCTTCCTGTTTTGGATAGAACAAAACTAGCTGCTGCGGAAAATTTAAACAAAGGCGCTTATATTTTAAAAGATTCCGAAGGTACACCTGATGTTATTTTAATTGCTTCGGGTTCGGAAGTTCATATTGCATTGGAAGCTGCCGAAAAATTAGATAGCGAAGGAATTAAAGTTAGAGTTGTAAGTTTTCCTTCATGGCAAATTTTTGAAAAACAATCCTATGAATATAAAAATTCTGTTTTAATTCCCGAAGTTAAAGCCAGAGTTTCGGTTGAAGCCGGAATTAAAATGGGTTGGGAAAGATATGTTGGTGAAAAAGGAATTTCAATTTCATTAGAACATTTCGGAGCCTCAGCACCGGGTGAAATTTTAATGCAGAAATTCGGATTTACTTCTGAAAAAATCATTGAAGCTGCAAAATCAATTTTGAAAAAATAAATTTGATCTTAAATTAATTCAAAATAATTTCAATAAAATCAGCTGAGATATAAAATAAAAAACTCCGGAAAATGTTCCGGAGTTTTTTTTATAAATTCTGCAAATAAAAATCAGAAAATATATTTTATCGCAACAAATCCGCCTACAAGCAAAACAGTAAAAGCAATTGCAAGAAGATTAAAATATTTATCAATAAAAGATTTAATTTGCTCACCGTATTTCCAAATTAAAAAAGAAACAAGGAAAAATCTTGCTCCGCGACTAATTATTGAAGCTATAATAAACATTGGAATACTTACTTTAAATGCCCCGGCGGTAATTGTAAAAACTTTATACGGAATTGGTGTAAATCCCGCAGTAAAAATTATCCAGAAATCCCATTGTTGATACATATCCTGAACTTTATAAAAAATATCGGTGTTAAATCCGGGTATATTATTATAAAAAAAATGAGCCAATGGAGAAAATCCCCCGCTTAAATCCCACCAAGCGTAATATCCGACAGCGTAACCTGCAAGAGCACCTGCAACTGAACCCAAAGTACAGATCAAAGCAAGTCTGAAAGCTTTTGTTCTTGCACCAAGTACCAGCGCAATTAAAAGTGCATCAGGTGGAATAGGAAAAAATGAAGCTTCGGCAAAAGCAAGTAAAAATAATGCAACTGCTCCGTATGGAGTTTGCGCCCAATGAAGCATCCAATCATATAATTTTCGAATTGATTTCATCAACCTTCCAAAATAATTTTATACAAACTATAATTATAATAAATTTTTTGCTGCGTTGCCCGTAAAATAATAATTGAATTAATTGTTGAAATTTTCAAAAATAAAATTCTTTATTTACTGATCAAAAAAAATGTGTTTTTAAAAATGAATATTTTTTGTAAATAAAAAAATCAAAAAAATAAAGTCGAAATAGAAATTTCTATTTAATGAAAAATGAATAATTTTTGTTTATATTCAATAATATGTTTTTGTAATTTATTATAAAGCAACGAGAAATTTACGGATTGTTTTATTAATAAAAATTAAGGTATTTTTACGTTTTTGATTTTTAAATTTCTCATTAAGATTAGGAGAATAAATGGGAGTATTGCGACCGTATAAAACCATTCCCGAACTATTTACACTTCTTACCGAAGAGTACGGAAAAACAGTGGCAAAACCAATGCTGCAGCATAAAGTCGCCGGAAAATACGTAAGCATTTCGTATGAACAATTTAAACTTGATACTGAAAATTTTGCTTTCGGATTAGCATCGCTGGGAATTAAAAAAGATGATAAAGTTGCCATAATTTCCGAAAACCGTCCGGAATGGGTTTTTGCTGATATGGCAATTTTGTCTTTAGGTGGTATTGATGTTCCGCTTTATCCTTCGCTCACGGCAGATTCAATCGAATATATTTTAAATGATTCAGAATCAGTAAGCGTAATTGTTTCCAATAAATTTCAATTAAATAAAGTTGTAAAAGTAAGATCGAAATTAAAATATCTTAAATCAATTATCATTTTAAATGAAAAGGATTTTGATCCGCAGGTAAATGATCTTTACACTTTTAAAGAAATACAAAACCGCGGTGAAATTACAAAAAAAGAAAAACCTTTGCTTTTAAAAGATTCTATTAGACAAGTTAAAGAAGATGATCTTTGCACCATAATCTATACATCAGGAACAACAGGCGAGCCGAAAGGAGTAATGCTAACTCACAAAAATATTATATCAAATGTGATGGCAGCATCCGAAGCAATTCATTTCGGCAAAGATGATGTGTTCTTATCATTTTTACCTTTGTGCCATATTTTTGAAAGAATGGCCGGATATTACACTGCAATTTCAGCGGGCGGAATGATTTGTTACGCAGAAGGAATTGAAACTGTTGCTCAAAATATGATCGAGATTCAACCGACAATAATTACAACTGTTCCGAGATTATTTGAAAGAATGTACAGCAAAATTAAAAAGAATGTTGAAGGTCAGCCTGAAAAGAAACAGAAAATTTTTAATTGGGCAGTGGAAATCGGAAGAGCACATGTTAATGCGAAAAAAGCGGGAAAGTTAACTTTACCTTTAATAATTAAACACAAAACTGCCGATAAATTAGTGTTGAAAAAACTTCGTGACAGAACCGGCGGAAAATTAAAATTTTTCGTTTCGGGCGGTGCTGCTTTACCTCGCGAATTAGGAGATTTTTTTGAAGCAGTAGGAATTAAAATTCTTGAAGGATACGGATTGACAGAATCCTCGCCGGTAATTGCCTGCAACAGAGTTGATGATTATAAATTCGGATCCGTCGGAAAAACTTTTCCCGGAGTTGAAGTTAAAATTGCGCCAGATGGTGAAATACTTGCTCGCGGTCCAAATATTATGCAAGGATATTACAAAAATAAAAAAGAAACAGATGCAGTTTTAAAAGATGGCTGGCTGCACACCGGGGATATAGGAGTTTTTGATGCTGAAGGATTTTTAGTAATTACTGATAGAAAAAAACATCTGTTCAAAACTTCAGGCGGAAAATATGTAGCTCCAACACCAATTGAAAATTTATTCTTAGGAAGTAAATACATTGAACAATTTGTTTTGATAGGCGATAGAAGAATGTTTTTAAGCGCGCTTATTGTCCCTGATTTTGAAGCTGTTCGTGAATATGCAGATTCACACGGAATTGATTACAAAACAAATGATGATCTGATTAAGAATAAAGAAGTTTACGATATAATTGAAAAAGATCTGAATAAATTTCAAAAGCAGCTTGCAAATTATGAACGTGTAAGAAAATTCGTTTTATTGCCGCAGCCGTTCAGCTTAGAAAGCGGTGAAGTTACTCCTACTTTGAAATTAAAACGAAAAGTAATTGAAGAAAGATATAAAGATCTGATAGAAGAAATGTACTCAGGTATGGACAAATAAATTTAGAGTATGTAATTAACAATAAACTGTAGAGACGTAGCATGCTACGTCTCTACAAATTTTATTATAGTTTATTTTTAAATACCACTGTAAAAATAGAACCTTTTCCCTTAACACTCCTAACCGTAATTTCAGCATTGTTGAGTTCAGCAAATTTTTTTACAATTGCCAAACCCAATCCCGTTCCTTCATTTGTCTTTAATTTCAAATTTTCTTCCTGGGAAAACGGCTGAAAAATTAATGGAAGATAAAATTCCGAAATGCCGATTCCCGTATCTTTTACATCAACGCAAACTTCTCCGGAATTATTATTATAAATTTTAATTTCAACATGACCGTAATGGGTATATTTTACAGCATTATCAATCAGGTTTGTGAAAATTTGATTAACTGTATCAAAATCTGCGTGAACCACAGGCGACTGGCAAAAATTGTAAAATTCAAGCGCAATTCCTTTTTTCTTGCAAACTGAATAAAAATCCAGTGCAAGATATTCAAGAATTTCTTCGGAAAGATTTATGCGGCGTTTTTCAAGCTCAATGTTTCCGGTTTGAACCTGCGACATGTTTAAAATTTGTTCGATTGTTCTTATCAATCTTTTGCTGCCGTCATCAATTATTCTTATGCTTGAATTCAGATCTTCGGGAAGTTTATCTTTTAATTCATCTTTAAGCAATGAAATCAAACTTAAAATTGAATTTAGCGGAGTTCTTATTTCATGTGAGATTTGTGCAAGAAATTCAGTCTTTAATCTGTCTGATCTTTCCGCAATTTCTTTTGCTTTTATTAATTCCTTTTCTGCTGATATTCTTTGCGAAACATCGCGGGCAATAAAAATTGCGTAAAGTTTTTTATCAAACGCCGCAGTCCTGATAGAAACTTCAACAGGAATTTCATCATCAAATTTTGTAATAAGCTTTGTTGAAATTCTGTAATTGATCTTTTTTACTTTGTTATAAGTCTGTAGTTTTTCTAATGCAAGCTTGATATTTTTTTCGGAAAGGAAATCTACAATTTTACATTCAAGTAATTCACTTCTTGAATAGCCAAGCATTTTGCAAGCAGACTGATTAACATCGGAAATCATACCGCTTGAAAGTTCTGTTACCAAAATTGCATCGTTAACGATATCTAAGAGATGTCTGAATCTTCGTAATTCTAATAATTTCTTTTCAATCTTTTTTGAATCGGCAACTTCATCATTAACATTTTTTGCTTTAAATTTTACATCGTAACTTTCATTCTCTAATTTTTTATCAATAACGTATGTATTATTTAACATAAAAACTCTGTTTTACCTTTTAAGTAGTTACAAAAAGTTTACGAATTAAAAACAGAAACGAAATTAGAAAATGATAACGTTTAAAAACATTCCTAAAAAATTATATTTGATTTTAAATTAATTTTTATATCGGCCGGATTTTAATTAAGATAATAATTAAAAAATCCAAACTTAAAATCAAGTTTTATATTTAAAATTCTTATATTTATTGAATAATTTATTTAAGATACTGAATAATTCTAAAAGGTTTTGAAATTGAACAAAGAGAAAATTGTTGTTACATCGGCTTTGCCTTACGCAAACGGACCGATTCATTTAGGACATTTAAGCGGCGCTTATTTGCCGGCTGATATTTACGTTCGCTATAAAAGATTAAAAGGCGATGATATAATTTATATTTGCGGAAGTGATGAACACGGCGTTCCTATTACAATTACGGCTGATAAAGAAAAAGTTACTCCAAAAGAAATAATTGACCGTTATCATAATATCAATAAAGAAGCGTTTGAAAAATTCGGGATGAGTTTTGATATTTATTCGCGCACAAGTTTACCGGTTCATCACGAAACGGCAAAAGAATTTTTCCTGAGCTTTTACGACCAGGGAATTTTAAGCGAAAAAAAATCGAATCAATTTTATGATGAAAAAGCGAAGATGTTTTTGCCTGATAGATATGTTGAAGGAACTTGTCCTAATTGCGGAAATGAACAGGCGCGCAGCGATGAATGCGAAAGTTGTGGCGCGCTTTATGATTCGGCAAGTTTGAAAAATCCGGTTAGTAAAATCACGGGAGAAACTCCGGTTTTAAAAGAAACTTCACATTTCTTTTTTCCTCTTGGAAAATATCAGGAAAGATTGGAAAGTTATGTTAAAGAAATGAATGAAAAATTTGGCTGGAAAGAAAATGTTCTTCAATATTGTAAATCATGGTTTAAAGATGGTTTACAAGATAGAGCCGTAACGCGCGATCTGGATTGGGGAATTCAAGTTCCGCTTGATTCAGCAAATGGAAAAGTTTTGTATGTTTGGTTTGAAGCAGTTTTAGGTTACATTTCCGCAACAAAAGAATTTTCAAAACAAAAAGGAAATGAAAATCTTTGGAAAGAATATTGGCAAAATCCCGGAACAAAATATGTCGCCTTCATTGGAAAAGACAATGTGGTTTTTCACACAATAATTTTTCCTGCAATGTTAATGGCGTGGAACGATGCAAGCAATGAAAAATATATCTTGCCGCAAAATGTTCCTGCAAATGAATTTTTGAATTTTGAAGGAAAGAAATTCAGTAAAAGCAGAAATTGGGGAATTGATGTAATTGACTTTCTGAAATTATTTCCTGCAGATCCGCTGCGTTATACATTGGCTGCAAATCTGCCTGAAACTCGCGATACTGATTTTTACTGGAAAGAATTTCAATTAAGAAATAACAGCGAACTTGCAGATATTTTAGGAAATTTTATTAATAGAACTTTCACTTTTGCTCACAAACATTTTGAAGGAGTTGTTCCCGAAAAAGGAAATCTAGAGCAAATCGATGTTGAAATGCTCAATCTTCTAAAAGATTATCCTCAAAAAATTTCAAATCTTTTTGAAAAATATAAAATTAAAGATGGCGTTTTTGAATTGATGAATCTTGCACGCGCGGGAAATAAATATTTTAACGATTCAGAACCTTGGAAAACAGTAAAATCAAATAAAGAAAAATGCGCTACAACAATTAATATTTCACTGAATATTATTTATACTATAGCAGAATTGTTTTCACCGGTAATTCCGTTTTCATCAGAAAAGATTTTCAAAATGCTGAACGCAAAAATTACAAATTGGTTTGAAAGCGGAAATGAAAATTTAAAAGCGGGACATAAATTAAATACCGCCGAAATTCTTTTCCAAAAAATTGAGGATAACGTGATTGAAGAACAAACAAATAAATTAGGAAAACCCGAAGAAGAAAATCCGCAAATTCAAGTTGAAAAATTTGATGAAATTACAATTGATGATTTTACAAAAATTCAACTTAGAACCGCAACAGTTATTTCAGCGGAAAAAGTTGAAAAATCAGAAAAACTTCTAAAACTTCAAGTTGATCTTGGATTTGAAAAAAGACAAGTTTTAGCCGGAATTGCAAAAAGTTACGCTCCTGAAGATTTAGTCGGTAAAAAAATTGTAATGGTTGCAAATCTAAAACCCGCGAAATTGATGGGCGAAGTTTCGCAGGGAATGATCTTGGCAGTTGATAATGAGAACGGCGGAGTTAACGTTTTAAATATTGGCGAAGGCGTAAAAAACGGAACAAGAGTTAAATGAAAAATGTATAAATCACGAAAAGCATTTGAATCTGTTTTAAAAGATTGAATGCTTTTTCTATTTTTGTAATTGCAAACCTAAAAAAATCATTTGAGAAATTGCAAACAATTGATGGAGGTCGAATAAATGCGCTTTGCAAAATTGTTAATTATCCTTGGGGTTATTTCGTTCATGCTTTCTTCCTGTACAAAAAAACATTCTGATATTGTGGTTGCAAAATATGCAAACCAAGAAGTAAAGATGGATGAATTTGAAAAAGTTTACGCGAAAAATGCAGGCGGAGTTGAAGCCGCAAAAAATGATTCGCTTAATCAATACAAAAATTTTCTTGATCTTTATGTAAATTTCAAAATGAAATTGCGCGATGCAAAAGTAAGAGGTTATGAAAATCTTCCCGAACTTCAAAATGAACTTCAGGAATATAAAGATAAAGTTGCTGAAACTTATCTTGTAGAAAAAAAAGTTGTTGATCCCGCATTAAAAGATCTTTACGAAAAAAGAAAATATGAACTTCGTATAAGTCATATTATGATCCGTCCTGATTCAATCAGCGATGAAAAAGCAAAAGCACTTGCCGAAAATATAATTTTAAGAATTAATAACGGCGAAAGTTTTGAAGCTTTGGCAAATCAATTTTCAGCGGATTTTTATTCCAAACCTTACGGCGGCGATATTTATTATATTACAGCCGGAACAATTATTCCAGAATTTGAAGATGCCGCTTACAAAACCGAAGTCGGTAAGATTTATCCTGAACCTTTGCAAACAAAATACGGCTATCACGTTTTAAAAGTTACTGAAAAACGCGAACGCAAGCCGCAAATAAAAGCGAGCCATATTTTAATTGATTTCAAAAATGAAAACGGTGAAATTGATTCCGCATCAGCAAAGCAATTTACACAGACAATTTTAGATTCAATAAAAACCGGAAGCGATTTTGCTGAAATGGCAAAAAAACATTCAGAAGATCCGGGCTCAGGTAAAAACGGCGGCGATTTGGGATTTTTCGAAAGAAGAATGATGGTAAAAGAATTTGATGAAGCAGCTTTCAATTTGAAACAAGATGAAGTTTCCGATATCGTAAAAACAAATTTCGGATATCACATAATTAAATTGACTGATGTTAAACAAATTCCTTCTTTTGAAGAAGAAAAAGAAAATTTAAGAATAATCCATAAACGTTCACGTTATGATCAGGATTATTCAAATTATTTGGCAAATTTAAAAGAAAGATTCAATTTCAAAATGAATGAAGATCCGCTCAAGAAAATTGCAGAAAGTTCCGATACATTAAAATTCGGAATCAATCTTGAAAAAAGCGGAATTAAAAATGAAGTTGAAAATTTAACTTTGATCAATATTGAAAATACTGAAGTAAAAGTTGATTCATTCTTTAATTTTGTTGACAACAATAATGAATTTATTAATAAGCCGGTAAATTTGGCTTCGCTTCAAAATGCGGCAAATAAATTCAGTGAAAAAATTCTTTTGGAAAAAGCTGCTTCAAAACTTGAAGATGAAGATGAACAATTCAAATCTTTAATGGATGATTACAGAAACGGAATTTATGTCTTCAAACTTCAGGATGAAGAAATTTGGAGCAAAGTAAAAGTTGATACAACCAGATTAAAAGATTTCTATGAATTGAACAAAGAAAATTATCGCTGGCAGGATAGAGTAAATTTCAGTGAAATTTTTGTTAGAAAAGATTCACTTGCAAATGAAATTTACACAATGCTTCAAAACGGAGCTGAGTTTGATTCGCTTGCAATGAAATTTACCGAAAGACCGAATATGAAAAACAAAGCCGGAAAATTCGGATTAGTGCCTGTAAAATCAAATCCATCTGCTGAAGAAGCAAACAAACTTCAAAACCCCGGTGAATATTCGCAGGTTTTCAAAAGCGGAAACGGATTTGCGATCGTAAAATTAATTGAAAAAGATCCGGCAAGAATTAAAACTTTTGAAGAAGCAAAAACCGAAGCTGCAAGTCAATTTCAGGAAAGTGAAAGCAAAAGATTGGAAAATGAATATATTCAATCTTTGATCGAAAGATATAATCCAAAATATTATTACGAAAAACTTGAACAAGCTTTTAAAGAAAATAAATAAAGTATTTTTTGTAATCATTTTAGCCGCAGCTTTTTACGGCTGCGGCAAAGATAAAGACCGGCAGGATTTTGTTGCCCGGGTTGAAGATTCATATCTTACAGAAGAAGAAATTTCTGAATTTTTGGATACTGCTTCCAATCAGCAAAGCCGCAAAAACGAATTCATAAGCAATTGGATTGAAACGGAATTATTGTATAAAGAAGCTCTTGAAGAAGATATTATTGATGAAGAAGAATACATCAGAATAATCGAGCAATCTAAAAAAGAATTGGCAAAAGCCATTCTCTTTAAAAAAATTATTGATGATTCCGAAATTGAATATTCTGATGAGGATCTTGAATATTTTTATGACCGCAAAAAAGATGAATTCAGATTTTTTGAAGAAGCTTTTCTTTTTAACATAATAAAATTTACAGATGAAGATAAAGCAATTCTTTTCCGAAATACATTGATCGAAAGTGATTGGATAAAAGCGCATAATGTTTTCAGGGGTGATCCTGATCTTAATATTTCTCAGGAGAACCGGCTTCAAACAGAAAGTGAAATTCAGCCGGTTGAATATATAACCGTGCTTCAAAATCTTTTGCCAAATGAAACCAGCATTGTGCTGAACTCGGAACCAAATAAATTTGTTGTTTTACAATTGATACGCAAATACAACAAATACGAAATTCCTGAATTTGCATTAATAAAAGAAAAAGTTAGAAAAAGATTTTTAATGTTAAGTCGTTATGAAATTCTGCAGGATTACATAAAAAATCTTCATAATAAATATCAAGTTGAAATTAAACATAGGGAATAGATGAAAAAATTATTATTCGTTCTTGTACTTTTTGCTTCTTCGGTTTTTGCGCAGGAAGTGCTTGACAAAGTTGTGGCAGTTGTTGATAATGAAATAATTACGCAGAGCGAACTTAATTTTAAAACAGCAATAGTTGCGGCACAGCAGAAAAAAAATCCAAACGATCCGCAGTTTAAAAGACAAATTTTGAATTCTATAATTGATGAAAAATTAATGCTGGCTCAGGCAAAATTGGATTCGGTTACAGTTTCCGATGATGAAGTAAACCGAAGATTGGATTATCAGATTGACATGTTCATTCAACAATACGGCTCGCGCGAAAAAGTTGAGCAGGTTTACGGAATGTCAATCGAGAAAATCAGAAGAGAATTGCGCGATGAAGTTAGAAATAATTTAATGGCTCAATCAATTCAACAGAAAAAATTCGGATTTATTGAAGTCGGCAGACGTGAAGTTGAAGAATTTTTTGAAATTTATAAAGATTCATTAGGAATGGTTCCCGAAAAATATTCTATCTCACATATTTTTGTAAATCCAAAAGCAAGTGATGTTGAAAAAAAGAAAGCGCGGGATTTTGCTCAAAATCTTTTAGACTCAATTAAAAACGGCGCTGATTTTGGCGAACTTGCAAAGAAATATTCTGAAGATCCCGGAACTGCACAAAACGGCGGTGAATTAGGAGTTGTAAAAAGAGGAAGACTTGTTCCGCAATATGAAGCCGCTGCATTTGCAATGCGCGAAGGTCAAGTTTCAGAACTTGTTGAAAGTATGTTCGGATTTCATATAATTCAGCTTTTGGAAAAAAAAGGCGAATCAATAAATACCCGTCACATTTTAATAAAAATTAAAAGTGATGAAGATGCCGATCTTAGAACTATAGAATTTTTAAGCGACCTGCGTGACAGCATTAGACAAAATAAAGGAAGCTTTGCTGATTTTGCAACAAAATACAGTGATGATAAACAAACTTCAAAATTTGGCGGAAAACTGGGCACTTTTGAAAAAAGTCAATTAGATAAAAATCTTTTTGATACGGTTACAAAATTAAGAGAAGGTGAAATCAGTTATCCGAAAAGAATTGAATTAGGACAGGGAATTTACGGTTATCACATAATAAGATTAAATCAAAAAGTAGCTGAGCACGAAGCAAGCTTGGAAAAAGATTACGAAGAAATAAAGCAGCTTGCAGAATATCACAAGCAAGAAAAACTTTACGCACAATGGATGGAAGAATTAAAAGATAAAATTTATTGGGAAATCAAAATCTAAAGGAATCCTGTTTTGAAAGAAGCAAATGATGTTGAACTTGTTGAGCAATTAAGCGAATCGGTAAAAAATATAAAATCCGAAATTTCAAAAGTTATTATAGGGCAAAATGAAATTATTGATAAACTTTTAATTTCGCTTCTTTCAAAAGGGCACTGTTTACTTGTCGGGGTTCCGGGTTTGGCAAAAACTCTATTGATAAAAACTCTTTCGGAAGTTCTTGATCTGAATTTCAGCAGAATTCAATTTACTCCGGATCTAATGCCGAGCGATATTACCGGAACCGAAATTATTGAAGAAGATTATTCAACAAAAAAAAGATCATTCAGATTTATAAAAGGTCCTGTTTTTGCAAATATAATTTTAGCCGATGAAATAAACAGAACTCCGCCGAAAACCCAGGCAGCACTTTTGGAAGCGATGCAGGAGCATAAAGTTACAGCTGCAGGAGTTACTTACACTTTAGAAGAACCTTTCTTTGTGCTTGCAACTCAAAATCCGATTGAGCAGGAAGGAACTTATCCTTTGCCGGAAGCTCAGCTTGACAGATTTATGTTCAATCTTTGGCTCGATTATCCTTCTTACGAAGAAGAAATATCAATTGTAAAATCAACTACAAGTCAATACGCAGCTGAGTTAAAAAAAGTTGTAAGCGCACAGGAATTAATTCAATTTCAGGAATTGGTTAAAAGAGTTCCGGTTGCTGATAATGTAATTGAATATACGGTGAAACTTGTAAATTCTACAAGACCTAAAACTTCTGAATTTAATTTTGTAAAAGATTGGATAAATTGGGGAGCCGGACCGCGCGCTTCCCAATATTTAATTCTTGCAGCAAAAGCAAAAGCAATTACAGAAGGCAGATTTACTCCGAATATTGATGATGTAAAAGATTCAGTAATTCCGGTTTTGCGTCACAGAATAATTACAAACTTTAGTGCAGAAGCCGAAGGAATAAATTCCGTAGAAGTGATAAATAAACTTTTACAATCAGTTTGATTTTCTAATAGAAGTAAAAATAAAAATTATATTCGATTCGAATGTAAATGTTATTTTCAATATCAATGAAATGAAAATAAATCATGCTTCTTAAAATTGCATTAAACGGCGCCCGTTCAAAATTTGAAAATATATATTTGCCTCAAAGCCTTTCTGAAATTGAATCCGAAGTAAAAACAATTTATCAAAATGGATACAAAGTTTTTCATATTCATTGCTATGATAAAGACGGAAAAGAAAGTTTAACGCCGGAAGATGTAAATAATTTAGTTGCAGTAATTAAAAATATATCAAATGAAATTCAATTAGGCATAAGCTCCGGAGAATGGATCGAGCCGGATTTGAATAAAAGAATTAATTATATAAAAGCTTGGCAAAACATTCCGGATTTTATCTCAGTAAATATGATTGAAGATAACGCAATTGAAATTTCAAAAATATTAATTGAAAAAGGAATATTAATCGAAGCAGGATTAAATGATAAAAAAGCCGCTGAAATATTTGTAAAAAGCGGATTATCAGAAAGCTGTTGCAGAATTCTAATTGAACCTGAAGAAGAAAATTTGAATTCTGCAATTAATTCGATAAATGAAATTGAAAATGTTTTAAATGAATTTAATATCAAAACAAAAAGATTGCTGCATGGATTTAATTTAGTTTCTTGGAATTTACTTCGCGAAGCAAAAAAAAGAGGTTATGATTCAAGAATTGGAATGGAAGATACAATATTTTTGGAGGATTCAACAAAAGTTAAAAGTAATTTAGAATTATTAAATTACGCACGGAAGATTTTAGATTTATAATTTGTAATTTCCTTCAAATTAAAATCCAATAATTTAAATAAAATAATTCCTGCAAAAAACATTTCGGATAAAAGAAGAATTAAAAAATCTACAAAAAATTATAATTTGATAATTCCGTAATTTTTATAAGCAAAATACAATTCTTTGATTGCGGTGCGTAATACAGTTGCCGCAGGAACCGCCAAAAGCATTCCCCAAACGCCGAAAATCTGACTTCCCATTGCAATCAGCAAAATTATTACTAGCGGATGCATATCAACACTTTTTGCAAAAACATTCGGTTGAATAAATCCGTTATCAATCGTATAAATTATAATGAACAAGATTACGATTTTCGGCAGCATTGAAAAATCACCGAATTGAATTATCGAAATTATAATTGCAGGAATTCCCCCGATGATAGGACCGAAATAGGGAATCAAATGTCCGATTCCGGCAATAATACCAATGGGAATAGCATTTTCAATTCCAAGTAAACCCAAACCCACCGCGCTTAAAAATCCTACTAAAAAAGCATCGAAAATCCAGCCGCGCACAAATCTTCCAAGCTGAATACTGATTTTCATTACAAGCCAGTAAGCAGGCTCAAAATATTTATTTGGTATGGAAGTCAGAATTCCTTTTTTAATTTCTTTATTATCGCGAAGCAAAAAGAAGGTCATAAACGGAACGATTACCAAAACCGCAACAACCGAAACCATGCTCGAAAGGAAATCAGTAATGCTTCCAAGGGAATCTATAAATAATGATGAAAAGAAAGTTTCAAGTTTTGCTGAAAGCTGTCCGTGTTTTATGAACGGTACATATTTTACAAGCGCAGAATCAATTGTCAATAAAAATGCTTTAATATTTTCCTGTGTAATTGTAGAAGCCAATCTTTCAATCTGCATCGAAATTTTCGGGAACAAAAACGAAAAAGTAAAAAATAAAATCACGACTGTAACCGCTAAAATCAATACTATCGATAAAGTCCGGCTTAATCCTTTATTCTGAAAAAAATTTACAACAGGATCAAAAATAAATGATAAAAGAATTGAGATAACCAAAAGAATAATTATATCGGCAAAAACATAGGCAAGATAAACCAAGCCGATCAAGACCGCAATTACTGCGATAATTTTCAAAATTCTTTTTAAAATATTTTCTTGCATAAGATGAAAGATTTGGATTGAATAGTTTAAATATACAAATAAGATTAAATAATTATTCACATTCTTTATAACAAATATTTTTTTTATTTTTAGTAACAAAATTTTTATAAAAAACGGAATGAAAAGATGGCAGAATCAGAATTATTAAAACAGATCAGAACAAAAGCATCGCAAAGAAACAAAAAAATTGTTTTGCCCGAATCTCACGATGAAAGAGTTTTAAAAGCTGCGGAGATTTTAACCAAAGACGGAATTGCAAAAGTTGTAGTTTTAGGAAATGAAAATAAGATAAAATCAGATTCCGAAAAACTCGGAGTAAATTTGCAAGGCGTTGAAATTATCGATTTTGAAAATTCGGAAAAGCTCGATAAATACGCTCAGATTTTTTACGATATGCGCAAAGCAAAAGGAAAAGAAATTCCGATGGAACAGGCGCGCGAAACTTTCAAACGCGATATTTTCTTCGGCGCAATGATGGTAAAAGAAGGCGAAGTTGACGGATCGGTCTCAGGTTCATTTGCAACCACGGCTGATGTTATGCGCGCTTCAATCCAAGTGGTAGGAATGCCTAAAGGAATTTCAATTGTATCAAGTTTCTTTTTGATGACTTTCCCTGATAAAGTTTACAGTTTTGCGGATTGTGCCGTAAATCCAAATCCGAATGCAGAACAACTTGCTGATATTGCAATTTCAACAGCTGAAAATCATAAAAAATTAACCGGCGATGAAGCTTACGTTGCAATGCTTTCATTTTCAACAAAAGGAAGCGCTGAACATGAATTAATTGACAAAGTTCGCGAAGCTACAAAAATCGCGCAGACAAAAAGACCTGATCTGAATATTGACGGCGAACTCCAATTTGATGCAGCAATTGTTGAAGCGATCGGGAAGAAAAAAGCTCCCGAAAGCAAAGTTGCCGGAAGAGCAAACGTTTTGGTTTTCCCGGATCTTCAAGCAGGAAATATCGGATACAAAATTGCCGAAAGATTGGGCGGAGCGCAGGCAGTCGGTCCTGTAAGCCAAGGATTAACAAAACCT